>CAZFUQ010000008.1:3169-5616 GCA_964521905.1 uncultured Cellulosimicrobium sp. | reverse complement strand
AGGGAGGAGTCGGGAAGGGAGGAGGTCGTGCTCATGTCTGCCTCTCGGAGCTGGTCGGGGCCACGGTCTCGTGGTCGCCTCGCCCTAGCCTCGTGGAGTAGCTTCCCGTAGGGAAGCAGGCACCTGAAGGTGCGTAGGTCACCTCTGGTGACGAGAGGAGCGACGGATGGCGACCATGACGGCGGTGGAGAGACGCGCGGCGGAGAAGGTGGCGTACGACGCGTTCCTGGCGGGGTGCCCCAGTCGCCGGCTCCTGGACCGGATCTCGGACAAGTGGGTGACGCTCGTCGTCGCGGCGCTCGGCAGCGGGCCGGACTGCGCCGGCGAGCCGCACCCGATGCGCTTCTCGGAGCTGTCCCGGACCCTCGCGGGGGTGAGCCAGAAGATGCTCACCCAGACCCTGCGGTCGCTGGAGCGCGACGGCCTCGTGACCCGGACCGCCGTCGCGACGGTCCCCGTGACGGTGACCTACGAGCTCACGGACCTCGGGCTGTCCCTGCACGGGCTGGTGCGGGAGATCAAGGCCTGGGCCGAGGTGCACATGGACGACGTCCTCGCCCAGCGCGCCGCCCACGAGGCGAGCGCGCGACCGGCGCCCTGACACCCCCTCAGCGAGAGCGGCGCTGCTGCTCGATGAGGGGCCGCAGCCGGTAGGGGATGAGCTCGCCCATGGAGAGCGACGTCTCCGTCCGCTCGACCCCGTCGACCGCGAGGATCGCGGCGTCGATGCGGAACAGGTGATCGGTGTCCCGGCAGGCGACGGTGACGCGCAGGTCGGCCGTTCCGCTGCGTCCGAACGCCTGCACGACCTCCGGGATGCGGGCGACGTCCTCGACGATCCGGGCGAGCTCCTTCTGGCGCACCTGCACCTCGACGAACGCCGTGAGCGGGTGCCCGAGGACGTGCGGGTCGATGCGCCGGTCGAGGGCGAGGAAGGCGCCCTCGGCCTCGAGCCGCGCGAGCCTCGCCGCGACGGTGTTCCGCGAGAGCCGCAGCCGGTCGGCGAGCGCGACGATCGTCGCCCGCGGGTCCTCGGCGAGCGCGAGCAGGAGGTCGAGGTCGACAGCGTCGGCGCTGTGCATGCTGCTCAGCCTAGCGGAGTGACCGTGGTCACACTGCACGGCGTGTCGAGGCTCGGTGGAGCCATGTGCGTGCCGCGGGTTACGTTCGCCCTACCCCGGTCCTCGACGGCGAGGACCGGCTCCCAGAGGTGAGGTGGCGATGATGCCCAGCGAACCTGCGGTGCGGACCGGACCGACGGCGGCGACCCCGCCGAAGGCGCAGAGCGGTCACCGGGCGGCAACCCCGCGCGACGCACGAGCAGAGCGGAAGAGCGTGGCGTACGGCGTCGTGAAGGTGGCGCCGACGGACACGTCGACGGATCCGACGGCCGGCGCGTCCAGGCCCGCGGCGGCCGGAACGGCCTCGGGTGCACCGACCCCGTCTGGGACGGCGTCGGGCGGGGTCCCGACCCTGCGGCTGCTGGACGAGGACGGCACGCGGCTCCCCGACCCCTCGCTCGACCGGTGGCTCGCGGACCTCGACCTCGACACCGAGGGGTCCGCGCACGACGACGCCCGCGCGGGGCTGCTGCGGCTCTACGAGGACATGGTCGTGGCGCGCCGCGTCGACGCCGAGGCGACCGCGCTCCAGCGTCAGGGCGAGCTCGCGCTGTGGCCCCCGCTGCTCGGCCAGGAGGCCGCGCAGGTCGGTTCGGCCCGCGCGCTGCGCCCCGACGACTTCGTCTTCTCGTCCTACCGCGAGCACGCCGTGGCGCACGTTCGCGGCGCGGCGCTCGTCGACCTCGTGCGCGTGTGGCGCGGCGTCGCGGTCTCCGGGTGGGACCCGTACGCGATCAACATGGCGTCGCCGCAGGTCATCATCGGTGCCCAGGCGCTGCACGCGACCGGCTGGGCGATGGGCGTCCAGCTCGACGTCGACGCCGGGCGCGTCGACGCGGCCGCCGGGCTTCCCGTGGGCGTGGCGTACTTCGGCGACGGCGCGATGAGCCAGGGCGACGTGAACGAGGCGTTCGTCTTCGCGTCCACGTACCGCTCGCCGGTCGTCTTCTTCTGCCAGAACAACCAGTGGGCCATCTCCGAGCCGGTCGCGCTGCAGTCGCGCGTCCCGCTCGCCGAGCGTGCGCGGGGGTTCGGGATGCCGGGCGTGCGCGTCGACGGCAACGACGTCCTCGCGGTCCTCGCGGTCACGCGCGCCGCGCTGGACCGGGCCCGGCACGACGGCGGCCCGACCCTGGTCGAGGCCGTCACCTACCGCATGGGCCCGCACACCACGGCCGACGACCCGAAGCGCTACCGCGACGCCGCCGAGGTCGAGGCGTGGGTCGGGCGCGACCCGATCGCGCGGTTCGAGGCGTACCTGCGCTCCGTCGGCGTGCTCGACGACGCGGAGGCGGCCCGGGTGCAGGGCGTCGCCGCGGCGTCGGC
>CAZFUQ010000008.1:0-3159 GCA_964521905.1 uncultured Cellulosimicrobium sp. | reverse complement strand
ACCTCGCGTCGTTCGGCGACGGCGCGGACGGCCAGGCGCCCGGCGGCACGGGCGCGTCGGGCACCCCGGCCGGCCACGCGTCGTCGGGCACCGCGACGGGGGTGGCCCGATGACCGGGGGCACCACGAGCCTCACGCTCGCCAAGGCGCTCGGCGCCGGGCTGCGCCGCGCGATGACCGACGACGACCGCGTGGTCGTCATGGGCGAGGACGTCGGCCGGCTCGGCGGCGTCTACCGCGTGACCGACGGGCTCCAGGCGGAGTTCGGCGAGCGCCGCGTGCTGGACACGCCGCTCGCGGAGTCGGGGATCATCGGCACGGCGGTCGGGCTCGCGTACCGCGGGTACCGGCCCGTGTGCGAGATCCAGTTCGACGGGTTCGTGTTCGTCGCGTTCGACCAGATCGTGTCGCAGCTCGCGAAGATGCACGCGCGCACGGGCGGGAAGGTGCGGCTGCCGATCACGATCCGCATCCCCGTCGGCGGCGGCATCGGCGCGGCGGAGCACCACTCGGAGTCGCCCGAGGCGCTGTTCGCGCACGTCGCGGGCCTGCGCGTCGTGTCGGTCGCGAACCCGCAGGACGCGTACACCGTGCTGCGCCAGGCCGTCGCGTGCGACGACCCCGTGATCTTCTTCGAGCCCAAGCGGCGCTACCACCTCAAGGGCGAGGTCGACCTCGACCCGTCCGAGCCGCCGCCCATGGACCGGGCACGCGTCGTGCGCGAGGGGCACGACGTCACGCTCGTGACGTGGGGCGGGCTCGTCGGGACGGCGCTCGACGCCGCGGTCGCCGCGTCCGACGACGGCGTGTCCGTCGAGGTGGTCGACCTGCGCTCGCTCTCGCCCATCGACCACGACACGGTCGCGGCGTCGGTGCGCAGGACCGGTCGCGTCGTCGTCGCGCACGAGGCCCCGCGCCAGGCCGGGCTCGGCGCGGAGGTCGCGGCGACCGTCACCGACCGGTGCTTCGAGTACCTCGAGGCCGCGCCCGTGCGCGTCACCGGGCACGGCATGCCGTACCCGCCGGCGAAGCTCGAGGGCCACTACCTGCCCGACCTCGACCGCATCCTCGACGGCGTCGACCGCGTCCTCGGGCGCGTCGAGCCGTTCGTCCCGGTCGTGCCCGACGACGCGTCGCGGGTGGCGTCTCCCGCCTCGCCCGAGGCGTCCCGGACCGTCGGGGCGGTGGCCCGATGATGGCGCTGCGCGAGTTCCGGCTCCCCGACCTCGGCGAGGGGCTCACGGAGTCCGACATCGTGGCGTGGCACGTCCACGCCGGCGACCGCGTCGAGCTCAACCAGGTCATCGCCGAGGTGGAGACCGCCAAGGCGCTCGTCGACCTGCCGTCCCCGTACGCGGGCGTCGTCGCGACGCTGCACGCGACCGAGGGCCAGACGGTGAACGTCGGCGAGCCGCTCGTGACGTTCGAGGTCGAGGACGCCGCGGGGGCCGTGCCACGGTCGGGCCCCCCTCCGGCGACCTCGTCGGCGCCGGCCGAGGCACCTCCGGCGGCCGCTGCTCCCGGCGCCGTCGGTGACGTGGAGCCCGACACCGACCCGGGCGACGCGCCCGAGCCCAACCTCGTCGGGTACGGCGCCCGGCCGGAGCGGACGGGCCGGCCCGCGCGACGTCGTCGGGCCGGTGCGCCGACCGTGGCCCCGGGCGACGCCCTGGCGAGCGCCGCGCGGGAAGCTGCCGCCGCGACATCCTCCCCGACCACGAACGTCACCGCGACCAGCGCGTCGGCCGAGCGACCCCGGTCGACGCCGCCGGTCCGGGCGCTCGCGAAGAAGCTCGGCGTGCGCATCGACCGCGTCGAGGGAACGGGAAGCGACGGACTCATCACGCGCGAGGACGTGCTCGCCGCCGTGAGCTGCCACCGCGAGGTCGCCCGCCCCTCCCTGCGCACCGCGGCGTCGCGCGCCGAGACCGGAGGATCCGCCCCTGTTCGGGCCGGATCCGGGGCGGATGCTCACTTCTCGGCCGACGACGGCGCCGGGCTCGAGCGCGTTCCCGTGCGGGGGGTGCGCAAGCACACGGCTGCGGCGATGGTGTCGAGCGCGTTCACGGCGCCGCACGCGACGGTGTTCCTCACCGTCGACGTCACGCGCAGCGTCGAGCTGCTCGAGCGGCTGCGCACGCACCGCCTCGCGCGCGGCGCCCGGATCACGGTGCTCGCGCTCGCGGCGCGCGCCCTGTGCCTCGCGCTCCCGCGGCACCCGGTGCTCAACAGCGCGTGGCGCGACCTCCCGGACGGCTCCGCCGAGATCCTCCGGCACCGGCGCGTCAACCTCGGCGTCGCGGTCGCGACGGACCGCGGGCTCGTCGTCCCGAACGTCCCCGACGCGCAGGACCTCGACCTGCCCGACCTCGCCGCCGCGCTCACCGACCTCACGACGACCGCGCGCGAGGGTCGCACGACCCCCGAGCGCCTCGCGGGCGGGACGATCACGATCACGAACGTCGGGGTCTTCGGCGTCGACGCGGGGACCCCGATCCTCGTACCCGGCGAGGCGGCGATCCTCGGCCTGGGCGCGGTGCGTCGTCGGCCGTGGGAGCACGACGGCGAGGTCGCGCTGCGCCAGGTCGTCACGCTGAGCCTGTCGTTCGACCACCGCGTGGTCGACGGCGAGCAGGGCGCGCGCTTCCTCGCCGAGCTCGGTGCGCTGCTGGAGGACCCGGCGCTCGCGCTCGTCGGTGGCGGGTCGTCCGCACCACCGACCGAGGGCGAGGGGCGATGACCGTGCTGACGAGCTCCGTCGACCCGGGGTCCGAGACGGCCCGGGCGAACGACGCCGCGCAGCGGGCGCTCGCGGACGAGCTGCGGGAGCGCACGGAGACCGTCGCGCGCGGCGGCCCGGCGTCGTCGCGCGACCGGCACGTGTCGCGCGGCAAGCTGCTGCCGCGCGACCGCGTCGACCGGCTGCTCGACGAGGGCAGCCCGTTCCTCGAGATCGCGCCCCTCGCGGGGTACGGCGTGGACGACGGCGCGTGGCCGGCCGCGGGGGTCGTCGCCGGGATCGGGGTCGTGAGCGGGCGGCAGGTCATGGTCGTGTGCAACGACGCGACCGTGAAGGGCGGGACGTACCACCCGCTCACGGTGAAGAAGCACCTGCGCGCGCAGGAGATCGCGCTCGAGAACCGGCTCCCGTGCGTCTACC
>CAZFUQ010000007.1:0-36795 GCA_964521905.1 uncultured Cellulosimicrobium sp. | reverse complement strand
GACGTCGTCACGTCGGGGACCTTCGCGGTGCGTGAGCCGTGGCGCTCGGGCCGGCCCTCGAGCACGTCGTCGCCGAACGGCTCGACGGGCGCGACCTCGAGCCCGGTCCCCGCGGGGGCGAGGAGCAGGACGGGCGCGCCGCTCACCGGGACCTCGACCCCGCCCGCCGCGACCTCGAGCCCACGCTCGGCGCCGAACTGGTCCCGTGCGGTCACGGTGACCGTGCCACCGGGCGCCGCGAGCCGCACGGACGTCGACAGGTCCTCGCTCCACAGCGCGAGCAGCTCGGCACCCGCGTGCTCCCCCGTCCCGGGGGCACGCACCGCGTGCACGCCCGGCGTCCCGGTCTCCACGGTCTCGGGCGGGCCGAAGCCGTCGAGGAACGGCGCGCTCGCCGCGAAGGCCGCGCCGGCGGGCTTCACGTACTGCCCGTACTGGAGGAGCGACCACGAGTTGCCCGCCTCGCCGAACCCGCCCTCGGAGAAGAAGTACGTCCACTCGTCGAGACCCTCGACGTCGTACCAGAGGAGCTTGCGCACGACGTCGGACCCGCCCGCCCAGTAGTTCGCGACGCCGTCGGACCACCAGCCGGTCTCGGTGTCCCACACGGGGACGTCGCCGCACCGCGCGACCGCCTCGCGCAGCTGGTCGAGCTCCGCCCCGTCGGCGGAGAACCCCTCCTCCTCCCAGGACCGGTTGAAGCCGGTGTACGGGTGGACGCCCACGACGTCGAGCGAGTCGCACCCGCCGGCCGCGACGAGGTCCGCCCACCACGCGGGCTCGATCCCGAGCGTGTTGCCGCCGACCACCACGACGTCGCCGAAGGCGTCCCGCGCACCCGCCGCGAAGGGCGCACCGACCTCCTCCTCGTACGCGGCGGCGTCGTCGTAGCCGGTGTTGTTCGGCTCGTTCCACGGCTGCCAGTACCGGACCTGGGGTGCGTGCTCGTGCACGGCCGCGACGATCTCGCGCACCCAGCCCTCCCAGGTGCCCGCCGCCGCGGCGGCCTGCTCGGCCTCGCCGCCCGAGCCGAGCTGCAGCGTGAGGATCACGCCGCTCTCCTCGGCGAGCTCGGCCGCCGCGGCGAGCTCGGCGAAGGGGTCGACGTCGGCCGGCTCCTCGCCCTCCTCCTCGTCCGGCTCGAACGCGGCGTCCGGGAGCGAGTCCCACACGAGGTCCGCGGCGGCCGGTCGCGCGGTCGGGTCGGGCACGATCGCGCCGAAGTCGAGCTGGGTGCGGTGGCTGCCCACGCCGAGCTGGCCGGCGAGCTGCACGCCGCGCAGCGGTCCCGCGCCGCCCCAGTCCGCGCCGTCCGCGAGCGCCGCCGGGTCGAGGTCGCTGCCCGCCGCGGCCACGGTGTACCGCAGGCAGGTGCCGGACACGGCCTCGCCCGTGGCGGTGTCCACGAGCGCCGCGTCCACCTCGTAGGCCCCGGGGCGCGTCGCGGGGAGCTCGAGCGGGACCTCCCCGCCGTCGACCGGCAGGTCGACGACGGTCTCCTCGCCGACCACGGGGTCCCACACGCGCGGGTCGCCGCGCACCTGGTACCGCAGCGCGTAGGTGCCCGCGTGGGCACCCCACGCGTCGTCGAACGCCGCGACCACGCGGGGCTCGGTCCCGTCCGGGAAGACGCCGTACGGGACGTCGACGAGCAGCCCGGCCCCGAGGCCGAGCCCGCCGAACAGCTCCTCGTTCGCGGCGTTGTACTTCACGGGTGCACCGAGCTGGTAGGCCATGCGGTCCGCGGTGATCTCGGTGATCGAGAAGCCGCCGGCCTCGCCGTGGGTGAGGACGTAGTAGGGCGCCGCCGGGTCCGTGCCGTCGCGCAGGACGGGCGTGCTCTCCCACAGCGCGAACGGCTGCTCGAGGTCCTTGTGCGTGTCCGGCCACACGCCGCGGAACACCCCGTCGCTCCCCCACCACCGGAAGCCCAGGTTCTCCTGCGCCGCGACGAGGCCGACGCCGTCCGGGCCGGTGGTCAGGCCCGCCGCGTCGTCGAGCCACGGCACGCGCGGGACGCCGAACGGCCGTCCGCGCTCCCACGAGGCGCCGAGGTGCACCGCGCCGTCGTCGCCGTCGGGGCCGACGGAGCGCAGGTCGAGCGACCGGCGGTCGTCGTCGCGGCCGTCCGTCTCCACGAGCGCCGTGCCGTCCGGGAGCTGGGCGAGGACCGCGCCGTCGAACGGCACCGTGCCCAGGAGGTCGCCGTCGCCGGAGACCTGGTGCAGCACGTCGCCCGCCTCCTGGACGCCGACGACGGTCCGGCCGTCCACGGTCCAGCGGACCGTGCCGTAGAGGTCGAGCAGGTCGCCCGCGGTGTGCTCGCCCTCGGGGATGCTCGCCGTCCAGGTCGTGGAGCCGTCGGGCGCGACCTTGAGGAGGTCGCGCCGGTGCACGAGGGTGTCGAGGAGGTAGACGCTGCCGTCGGGGTCGACCTCGAACGAGTCGGTCGTGAACGTCTCGCTCGCGCCGTCCCAGTCGAGCTCGACCGGGGTGGTCGTCGTGGCGTCCCCGCTCGCGAGGTCGTAGCGCGTCACGGTGTACGTCGCCTCGCGGTCCCACTCGAGCACGTACGCGGAGCCGTCGAGGACGCGGAAGGTCACGAGCTCGCCGTCGTCGATCGTGACCACGTCGTCCACGACCGTGCGGACGCCGCCGAGGTCACCGGCGTCGACGCCGTCGTCGGTGACCTGCTCGAGCCGCGGGAAGCCGCACAGCGGGAGCGCACCCACCTGCGTGACGGGGGCTGCCGCGGGGACGGCCGAGGGGGTGAACCCCGGGGTCGGCGCCGTGGACGCGTCACCCCCGACGGCGACGGCGACGGCGATCGCGACGACCGCGGCGACCACGCCGCTCGCCGCGGTGATGTCCACCCGGCCGCGCGGCCGCGTGCTGTCCTCGTGCGGAGTCATCCACGCCCCTGCCGTCGGTGAGGGCACCCGGCACCGGTTGCCGCTGGGGCGATCGTAGGACCGCGGTACCCCGAGGCCCGAGGGTCTCGCCGCACTTTCACCCGCATTCGTCCGGTCTGGCGCGGGATTCACCCGATCGACCCGGCCGACGGCACCCGGCGGACGACTATGTTTCATCTGTGCAGGCGACGAGAGAACCCGCGATCAGCGTCGCCGGGCTGGGCAAGACGTACCGGCTCGGTGCGTTCGGCGAGCGCCCGTCGACGGCGGCGGCGGCCGCGATCCAGTGGATCCGGTCGACCGGCAAGCAGAAGTACACGTTGTTCGACGCCCTCGACGACGTGTCCTTCGAGGTCCCCCGCGGCGAGGCCCTCGGCATCGTCGGGCGCAACGGCGCCGGCAAGTCGACGCTGCTGAAGATCCTCACGCGGGTCACCTCCCCCACCCGCGGGCGCATCGAGCTCAACGGCCGCGTCGGGTCGCTCCTCGAGGTCGGGACGGGCTTCCACCCCGAGCTCACGGGCAAGGAGAACATCTACCTCAACGGCGCGATCCTCGGCATGACGCGCAAGGAGATCAACAAGCGCTACGACGAGATCGTCGCGTTCTCCGGCATCGAGAAGTTCCTCGCGACGCCCGTGAAGCGCTACTCGTCCGGGATGTACGTGCGCCTCGCGTTCTCCGTGGCTGCCCACCTCGACACCGAGATCCTCGCGATCGACGAGGTGCTCGCCGTGGGCGACGCCGAGTTCCAGCGCCGCTCGATCCAGAAGATGCGCGACGCCGCGCGGGGCGGGCGCACCGTGCTCTACGTGAGCCACCAGCTGCAGACCGTCCAGGCGCTGTGCACGTCGGCGGTCCTGCTCGACCGCGGCACGCTGAAGTACTCGGGCACGGTCGAGGGCACGCTCCAGGCGTACCGCGACAGCTTCGAGAGCTTCGCCGCCGCGCAGTCCGACCCGAAGAAGCGTCCCGGCAACGGCAAGGTGCGCCTGTCCTCGGTCCGCATGGAGGACGAGTTCGTCAAGTCGTCGCAGGACATCGTGGTCGACTTCGAGGCGCCGGCGAGCAAGAAGCTCGTCGGCACCTACTTCGTCTCGATGCACATCAACAACGACCAGGGGACGGTCATCGCCCAGTGCGACTCCCGGCTCGTGGGCAGGTGGTTCGACCCGGAGAAGCCCCAGAAGGGGAGGCTGATCGTCCGCGACCTGTGGCTCAAGCCCGGCCAGTACACGGTCGACGTGTACGCGTGCCAGGCGGGCGTGCTCGACGCGTGGGAGGGCGCGTGGCGCTTCGAGGTGCTGCCCGACCTCCCGTACCCGGAGTTCACCGAGGCGTCGAGCACGGAGAAGGGCATGGTCTTCGTGAACTTCGACTACGAGGGGGTCTGACGTGGAGCACACCGTCCAGCGCACCGTCATCACGCCCCCGGGGCGTCTCAACCTCCCGGCGTGGCGCGAGCTGTGGGGCGCCCGTGAGGTCGCGGTCCGCCTCGCCCTGCGCGACGTCATCGTGCGCTACCGGCAGACGATCTTCGGGATCACGTGGGTCATCGCCCAGCCGCTCGTCAGCGCGGGCATCTTCACGATCGTCTTCGGCGAGATCGCCGGGCTGTCGACGGGCAAGATCCCGACCTTCCTCTTCACGCTCGCCGGCATGCTCGCGTGGAACCTCTTCAACGGCTCGCTCGGCAAGGCGTCGGGCTCCATGGTCGGCAACCAGTCGCTCGTGCAGAAGGTGTTCTTCCCCCGGCTCCTGGTCCCGATCTCGAGCCTCGCCTCGGTCGTGCTCGACTTCCTCGTCGCGCTCGTCCTCGCCGTCGTCCTGCTCTTCGTCTTCGGCATCAACCCGGGGTGGGCGGTCCTCCTTCTCCCCGTGTGGGTCCTGCTCATCCTCATGATCGGCACGGGCATCGGCCTGGCCGCCGCCGCGTACATGGTCAAGTACCGCGACGTCGGCTACGTGCTGCCCTGGCTCGTCCAGATCCTGCTGTACGCGAGCCCGGTCGCCTACGCCCTGTCGTCGGTCCCCGAGAACCTGCGGTGGCTGTTCGACATCAACCCGGTCACCTGGTTCCTCGAGACCTTCCGCTGGTCCCTCGTGGGCACCGACTTCCCGCCGGCGTGGCAGGTCGTGGCCCTCGTCGTCGCCGCACCGCTGATCTTCCTCGCCGGGACGCTCGTCTTCCAGAAGAACGAGCGCGAGTTCGCGGACTACATCTGATGCGCCTGACCGCGTACGTGCTGCTGGCCGACCCGAGCTTTCTCGCGGCGAGCCTGCGCGCCTACTACGAGCACGTCGACCGCGTCGTCCTGTCCTACGACGAGACGTCGACCTCGTGGACGGGCACCCCGCTCCCCGTGGACGAGTGCCTCGCGATCGTCAAGGAGCTCGACCGGGACGGCAAGTGCGTGCACGCCCCGGGACACTTCGCCCGCCTCGACGAGCACCCGCTCGACAACGACACGTTCCAGCGGCAGACCGCGCTCGACGAGGCCTCGCAGGACGCCGACTGGGTGCTCCAGCTCGACACCGACGAGGTCATGCTCTCCCCGGCGGCCTTCCTCGGCGCGCTCGGGCGCGCCGAGGCCGCCGGTGCGTCGGGGCTCGACTACCCCGCCCGGTGGCTGTACTCGCGCGTCGCGCCCGGGCGGTACCTCGAGGCGAGCAGCCGGTTCGGACGTCCCGTCGCGTCCTACCCCGGGCCGCTCGCCGTGCGCGCCGGGACGACGCTCACCCACGCGCGCCAGACGGACGTGCCGCTCTACCGGGTCGACCTCCGGCCGTGGAACACCGACCCGAGCCACCGGCACGACGAGATCGTCCACGAGGTCGTCGACCCCGACGACGCGGTGCTGCACTTCTCCTGGGTCCGCACGCCGGAGGCGATGCGCAAGAAGTTCGGCTGGTCCGGTCACACCGCGCACTACTCCCGGCCGGACGTCTACGAGTCCTGGGTCGAGCGGTCCCGCAACCCGCGGCGCACCGTCCTGACCTCGCCCCTGCGGCGGCGCGACTGGTTCCGCCTCGTGACCGTCCCCGAGCCGCCGGGAGGCGAGCCGTGACCCTCACCGTGAGCGTCGTCGTCGTGACGTACGGACGACCCGACAGCGTGCGCGAGTGCCTGACGCACCTCGCACGGCTCCGTACCACGCCGCTCGAGGTGATCGTCGTCGACGCCACCCCGGCGGACACGACACGGCGGCTCGTGCGCGAGGAGTTCCCCGAGGCCCGGCTGATCCACAGCACCCTGGGTCGCGGCACGACGCCGGAGTCGCGGCAGATGGGCTTCGCCGTCACGCGGGGAGACGTCGTCGCGTTCATCGACGACGACGCGTACGTGGCGGAAGACTGGCTGGACGAGCTCGTCGCGCCCTACGCGGACCCCGCGGTCGTCGCGGTCGGCGGCCGCGCGGACAACGACATCCCCGGCGAGGAGTCCGAGGGCCTCGGGCAGATCGGCCGGCTGCTGCCCGACGGTCGGCTCACGGGTCACTTCGGCGCCGACCCCGGCAGGATCATCGAGGTGGACCACCTGCTCGGCGCGAACATGTCGTTCCGGCGCAGCGCGCTCGCGGAGATCGGCGGGATCCGCGGCAACTACCCGGGCACGTGCCTGTGCGAGGAGTCCGACATCTCGCTGCGGCTGCGGGCCACGGGCGGCACGCTGCTCTTCGCCCCGCGGGCCGTGGTCCGGCACGTCGCGGCCCCGTACGGCATCGGTGGCAAGCGGTTCGACCGTCGGTACCTCTACTACCTGCGTCGCAACCACGTCGTCATGCTCGTACGGAACTTCGGGTGGCGGGACCCGCTCGCGCGGCGCTACGTCCGTACCGCGGTCCGCGCGCAGCAGGCGTACCTCAGCGAGGCGCGCCGCCGGCTGAGCCCGGTCAAGTCCGACGGGAGCCGGCGCCCGCTGCGCAAGCGCGCGAAGTCGCCCGTCGTGCTCACGCGCGCCGTCGCCGAGCTCGCCGGGCTCGTCGCCGGGGTTCCCGCGGCCGCCGTCGCCCGCCGCCGGGACGCCCGTGCGGGCGTCGCGACGCCCGCCGCCACGGGGTGAGCCGATGTCCGGTCGGCACATCCACCTCCTCACGCCGGGCGACCACTTCTCGCCGCGCACGGGCAGCGCGGTCCCCACGGTCGTGCACGGTCTTGCGTCCGTCGGGACCGGACCACGGGCGACCGTCCTCGTGGCCCGCGGTACCTACACGCCGCGGTACGCGAGCGCCGACGTCGTCGAGTACGACGAGGCCCCGGCACGACCCACCGACCGGTACCTGGACCTCGTGGGCGGGGCGCTGGGCACGACACGTCCCGGTGCGCGTCGCCGGCTCGCCGCGGCGCTGCGTGCCCAGGAGTCCTGGCCCGGCTCCGTGGTCCTCGCGCACAACGCGCCGCAGGCCGTGCCGCTCGTCTCCGCGCGCCACGCCCCCGTCCTCTACGCCCACAACCAGCTGCTGCGGACCTACGGCAGGCGAGAGGCGGGGCGGGTGCTCGACCGGGTGGCCGCCGTCGTCTGCGTGAGCGAGTACCTCGCCGAGGAGACCGCGCGGATGCTCCCGCCGCGGCTGCGCGGTCGTGTCCGGGCCGTGCCCAACGGCGTCGACGTCGAGCAGTTCGACGGCCCCCGACCACCCCGCGAGGGGACCACGAGGGTCACGTTCGTCGGGCGCGTGATCCCGGACAAGGGCGTGCACGTCCTGCTCGACGCCGTCCGCCGGCTCGATCGTCCGGACCTCCACGTCACGGTGGTCGGGCGGCCGGGGTTCGCCGCGGACGCGCCCCTGACCGCCTACGAGCACGACCTGCGCCGGGCAGCCGACGGCACGCGGGCGACCGTCGAGTTCGCGTCGTTCGTCCCCCGGCCCGCGCTGCCCGAGATCCTGCGCCGCACCGACGTCCTCGTCGTGCCGTCGGTGTGGCCGGAGCCGTTCGGGCTCACGGCTCTCGAAGGGATGGCCGCCGGCGCGGCGGTCGTCGCCTCCGACGTCGGCGGGCTGCCCGAGGCCGTGGGCGACGGCGGGATCCTCGTGGCCCCGAACGACGTCGCCGCGCTCGCGGAGGCGCTCGAGGCGCTGGCCGACGGCGACGGGCTCCTCGGGCGCACGCAGGCCGCCGGGCGTCGCCGGGCCCGCGAGCTCAGCTGGGCACGCGCGCGAGAACGTCTCGACGAGGCGCTGGCCGGCACCGTCCGCCCCGGCACGGAGGCCCGATGACACCGCTGCGAGCCCGTACCGTCCTGCTCTCGGACGTCACGCCCGAGGAGGAGGCCCGCTGGCGCGACCTCGCGGCGCGCGCGGTCGAGCCGAACCCGTTCCTCGACCCCGCGTTCCTGCTGACGGCGCAGCGCTGGTTCCCCACGACCGCGGGGATCCGGCTGGTCATGGTCGAGGACGAGGACGACCGCATGCTCGCGCTGCTGCCGCTGAGCGTCGCGCCCCGCTTCCAGGGGCTGCCGCTCCCGTACGCGACGACGGCCGGCCCCTTCCTGTCGCGGCGCGCGCCGCTCTGCGCGCCGCTCGTCGACCGCGCCAGGACCGCCGACGCCCTGACCGCGCTCCTGCGCCACCTCGCCGGCCGGGGCACCGGGCTGCCCGGACTCGTCGAGCTCACGCTCCTGCCCGGCGCCGGAGCGCTCCACGACGGGATCCTCGAGGCCACCCGCGCGACGCGGATCCCTGTGCTCGAGCGCTACCGCTTCGAGCGGGCGAGCATGCGGCCCGTCGCCGAGGGCACGAGCTGGCGTGACGGCCTCAGCGCGAGCCGGCGCAAGAAGCTCGGCCGGCTCGCCCGCGGGCTCGAGCGGGAGCTGGGTGCACCGCTCGTCGCCGAGGACCGCGGCGCGGACCCCCGGGCGTTCGAGGAGTTCCTCGACCTCGAGGCCGCGGGGTGGAAGGGCACGACGGAGCGCGGCGGGGCGCTGCGGGTCACACCGAACGGCGTGGAGTGGTTCACCCAGGTGGCCGACGGCTTCCGCGAGCGCGGGCTCCTGCGGATCTTCACGCTGAGCGCCGGGGACGAGACGCTCTTCATGTCCGTGTCGCTCGTGTGCGGAGGCGGCGTGTTCGCGCTCATGGACACCTACGACGAGCGCTTCGCCCGGTTGAGCCCCGGGGTCGTCGGGAGAGCGGCCGAGGTCGACCACTTCCTGGCCGACCCCCCGCACGTGGACGTGTTCGACCAGTGCATGCACCCGAAGAACGTCGAGAGCTCGGCGCTCTACCCGCAGCGCAGGGCGTTCGTCGGGCTCCTCCTCGCGCCGCGGGGCGTGGTGAACCGCGCGCTCGTGCGCGCGCTCCCGAGGGCCGCCGCGCTGCGCACCGCGGTCCGCGAGCGCGTGGGCGGCGCGGCACGAGAGCGGGAGGCCGCATGATCGCGCGTCCGGCGAGGCCCCTCCTCGTCCGGCTCCGCGACGTGGAGTCGGCCGCCGCGACCGGCGACCGGTTGCGCGACGTCGCGGTCGCCCGCGGGCGCGTGCCGCGGGCGGTCACGGCCCCCCTCGGGACGTTCTGCGTCGACACGGACGAGCGTGTGCACGCGATCACGTACGACGACGGCCCGGACCCCGAGCAGACGCCGCCCATCCTCGACGTGCTGGCGCGCCGGGACGCGCGTGCGACCTTCTTCGTCCTGTCGGACGCGGTCCGTCGCCATCCGGACGTCGCGGCCCGCATCGTCGCCGACGGGCACGAGCTCGCTCTGCACGGGAAGGACCACCGCTCGCTCCTGACGCTCTCCGACCGCGAGGCGGTCGCGACCGTCCGCGCGTCGAAGGACGTCGTCGAGGAGATCGTCGGCACCCCCGTGCGGCTGTACCGCCCGCCCTACGGGGCGCACACCCTGCGGCAGGCGATCGGGCTGCGACGGCTGGGGCTCGACCTGACGCTGTGGTCGGGCGACGCGGTGGACTGGCTGGACGGCGACGAGGCCACCATCGCGGGCCGGGCCGCCGCAGCGGTGTTCCCGGGCAGCATCCTGCTCCTGCACGACACCCGCGCCGACCCCGAGACGGTCCGTCCCGGGGAACGGCTCCCGGCGTTCGACCGTGCGGCCGTGCTGGACCTCCTCCTCGCACGGACCCGCGCGGCGGGCTTCCACGAGCTCACCGCCGGCGACCTCGTGGCACGCCACCGGCGGGTCGTGAGCATCGCGCGCCAGAGGATGGTCCGCCCGTGAGCGAGGGCACGGGCGGCGACCCGGAGCTCTCGGTGATCGTCCCGGCGTTCGACGCGGCCGGGACGATCGAGGTCCAGCTCTCCGCGCTCCTCGCGCAACGCCCCGAGCACCCGTGGGAGGTGCTCGTCTGCGACAACGGGTCGACCGACGGGACGCAGGAGCTCGTCCGGCGCTGGGCACGGCGCATGCCGGAGCTGCGCCTGGTCGACGCGTCGGCCGTCCGCGGGCCGGGTGCCGCGCGCAACGCGGGTGCCGCGGTCGCGGGGTCCCCCCGCCTCGCGTTCTGCGACGCGGACGACCGTGTCGGTCCGGGCTGGGTGTCCGGCATGCGGCGAGCGCTCGACGTGCACGACGTCGTCGCGGGCCGGTTCGAGACCGTCCCGACGCCACGGCACCGGGTCGCGGTGTCCTGGTCGCCGCAGGAGCACGGCCTGACGACGCTCGACCTCCTTCCCGGGTTCGTGACCGCGGGTGCGGGCAACCTCGGGGTCCGGGCCGAGGCGTTCCGGTCGGTCGGCGGCTTCGACGGGACGGCGGCGACGCGCGAGGACGACGACCTCTGCCTCCGGCTGCAGCTCGCGGGGTACCGGCTCGCGTTCGACCCGGCCCTCGTGCTGCGGGTGCGCCGGCGGGAGGGCGTCCGGGCGGTCTACCGGCAGGCGTACGCGTACGGCGTCGGCTCGCGCTGGCTCGAGCACCGGTACGCCCTGGTCGCCCGCGCGCTGGCCCGGCCGGCGGACGGGACCGCGCAGGACGCCGGGGCCACCTCGGAAGACCCTGCTCCCGTCCCCTCGTCGCGCGCGCGGCGCGCTCCCGCGCTCGCCGCTCGCGCCCTGCGCAAGGTGGCCCGCCTCTGGAACCCCTCCGACCTCGCCGACGTCGTGTGGCGCGCCGGCTGGACGCGCGGCCGCCGGGTCGAACCGGCGACGACGGCGCCGCAGGTCGACCCGCCGGAGCGGGCGGACGACGGCGTCGCCCTCTCGTGACGGTCGGCCGCGGCGCGCCGTCCTGACCGTCAGCCGCGGCGCAGCGCCCGGCGGACCAGCCGCGGCGTCCAGGTGACCAGCCGGATGAGGCTCACCCAGCTCAGCGCGGCGGCGTAGCCGGCCCTGCCGCGCGGCGTCGTGGGCCACGGCTTGCGCCAGATGGTCAGCCACACCGTCGTCCCGGCACGAAGCTCGCCCGCTGCCGCGCGCAGGGACTCGCGCAACGGGGCCGACCCGGTGAGGTCCGCCATCCCCTTCGCGATCCGGACCGACTTGGTGGTGAGCTCCGACCACGTCGGGCGCGACGGGTGGTCGACGACCGCGTCGGGGGCGTAGGCGAGACGTCTGCCGCTCGCCGCGAGCCGGTGACCGAAGTCGTCGTCCCCGCCGGACTGGAGCGCCGGGTCGAAACCACCCACGCCACGGACCGCCGCGGAGGTCGCGACGAGGTTGGCGGTCGCGGCGAAGTGGAACGTCGTGACGAAGCGCTCCTGGTCGAACCCGTGCACCGACTCGTACAGCTCGGGTCCCGTGGTGGGTTCCGGCCCGTCCCGGAACACGAGGCGGATCCGGCCACCGACGGCGTCGGGTGCGCCCGGTCCCTGGAGCATCGCGACCGCGGTGCTCAGCCAGTCGCGCCACGGTCGGCAGTCGGCGTCGGTGAAGGCGAGCACCTCGCCCGTCGCGACGTCGAGCCCGGCGTTGCGGGCCGCGTACGACCCCTTCCGCGTCTCGCCGACCATGACGAACCGGTCGTCGTCGGGGAGCGCCGGGCGCAGGTCGACCGTCGACGCGTTGTCGACGACGACGACGTCCAGCCGGTCGGCCGGGTAGTCCTGCTCCACCAGGGCGTCGAGGCACAGCCTCAGACGCTCGACGTCGTTGTACACCGGGATGACGACCGTGACTCTCGGCAGGTCCTCAGCCCGACGGGGAGCGTCTTCCATGCGCCTCTCCTCGTCCCGGGGATCGCGGGTCGTCCACGACCCGCCGAGCATAGCGGCGACTCCCGCGCGCAACCCGGCGCACGGCGGCCAGCACGTCCGGATGTCGCCCGGGTGAATTCGGGACGAGCGGCTCATGCACGGTTTCCGTTGCCATAGGGTCGCCGTGTGGATCTCGCGTCTGTCGTGCCACCCGGTGCGCGTGTCCTCGAGATCGGGGCCGCCGACGGGGCGGTCGCGCGTGCCCTCGACGGGTCCGGGCGCGCCACCCGCTACCTGGGCCTCGTCCCGGCGGACCGTCTCGAGGCGGTCCGGTCCGACGTCGGCGACGGACTCGCGCACCGCGTCCACCCGCTGACGGCGGCCGACCAGGCGATCCGCAACAGCACCGACGTGCTCGTCCTGCGCGGGCCCTGGTCCCGCGTCCTGTGGGCCCACCGCGACCTCCACCACGTCCGGCTGCTCGCGGTCGAGACGAGCTCCGGCCCCCGTGACCTCGAGCGGCGCGCCGCCGCGCTGGCGGGGCGGACGATCGGCCGGCTCCGGCCGCGGGGCCGCGTCGTGTGCGAGGGGGTCCACCTCGACGTCTACGAGGTCCCCCGGCACGGCGAGCCCGCGCCACGGACGTACTTCTCACCCGTCTGGGGTGCCGCCGGGCTGGCGGAGCGCCTCAAGGACGCGGGGCTGCGCTACGCCGTGCTCCGGTGGTTCGAGTCGCTGCCCGAGATCGCGCCGGGCGAGGACCTCGACATCCTCGTCGCGGACGACGACACCGACGCCCTCCGGGCGCTCCTCGAGTCGGAGCCCGGGGTCCGGCCGGTCGACCTGTACAGCGCCTCGGGTCTCGACCACTCCGACTTCCAGGGCGCGGCCTACTACCCGCCCGCGCTCGCGACGGGGCTCCTCGACCGTGCGGTGGTGCACCCCAGCGGGTTCCTCACGCCCGCGCCGGAGGACCACCTGCGCTCGCTCGCCTATCACGCGGTGTACCACAAGGGGCCGGCCTCGGGGTTCCCCTCCGAGATCCTGGGCCGGACGGACCCGGAGCCCGAGCACGACTACCCCGTCGAGCTCGCCCGGCTGACCGCGCCGCTCGGCGCGCCCGCGCTGCGGACGCTCGAGGACGTGGACGGCTATCTCGCCTCGGTCGGCTGGCGGCCGCCCCTCGACGCCCTGCGACGCTTCGCACCCTCGAACCCGTGGATCGAGGCGGCGCTGGGGACGACCGCCGAGGACGGTGCCGAGGACTCGGAGCTCACCGTCTTCCTCGTCCGCGAGCGCACGCTCGCGACCCTCACGACGGCGGACGTCCTGGACGAGCTCGAGCACGTCGGCTTCGACGTCGTCGACGTGGTGGAGCTCGGCGACGAGGCACGCACCCGCACCGCCCGGAGCCTGCGCGGCGGCAACTGGGGGCAGGGGCCGTTCCCCGTGAGCGGCGGAGACCCGGTCCTCGTGGTCGCGGCGCTCCACCACGACCCCGACCCGCCGCACCCGGAGCTCCTCTCCCGCTACCCGCACCTCACGAACGCGGAGGTGGTCGTCGCGAAGCAGCGGGTCCGGCGCGCGGTCGAGGGGCGGACCGACGCGGACGCCGCGTTCAACCCGATCCACTCGTCGGACAACGAGCAGGAGGCCTGGGAGTACCTCGAGATCTCCGTCCCGGAGGTGGTCGGCAGGATCCGCGCCGACGTGGACGAGCGTCGTGGCGAGCTCCGGACCGACGCGCCGGTGCTCCGCACGCTGAGCCGTGGGCGACGCGCCCGGGTCGAGGTCGTCGCCGGTCCGGACGGCCCCGTCGTGCGCAAGACGTTCGCCCGCGGGTTCCTGCGCTTCATGGAGCGCGAGGTCTGGGCGATGCGTGAGCTCTCGGGCCTCGTGGACGCCGTCCCGCCGGTCCTGGGCTCCGGGCCGAACTGGTTCACGTGCCCGTACTTCGACGACGTCCTCGGCCCGCTCGACACGCCCCGCGGCCCGCGGCTCGTCCCGCTCCCGGTCCTGCGCGAGATGGTCGCGGTGCTCCGTCGTGTCCACGAGCTCGGGTACGACCTCGTCGACGCCAAGCCCCAGAACTTCGTCGTCGACCGTGCGCTCGGCCTCCGCATCGTCGACTTCGAGTTCCTGTACCGGTACGAGGGCGACCCACCGCCGCTCGACCGGAGCGCGACCTTCGTCGACGTCCCGCCCGGCTTCGCGCCGGACCGGCCCGTGGGTGACATGTCGTACGAGAAGCGCTGGCTGCCGTACACGGGCATGCCGCTCGCGGTGCTCCTCGACGGCTCGGAGCAGGAGCAGCGGGCGCACCGCCGACGCCACCGCACCCGCGACCTCCTCGCCGTGCCGCGCGCCCGGGCCGCGGGGATCGCACGACGCGCCTACGGTTCCGCGCGCGGGGTCAAGGGTCCCCTCCTGTGGCGGTACACCCTCTGGGCACGACGTCGCGCGGCCACCGCTGCCGGCGCCCGGCGTCACGCGGACTGAGACGAGACCCGTGGACGGGCAGGTCACGAGCACGCTCCGCTGCCCCTGCACGCCGCCGGGCGCGCCGGGGCACGCACCGGGGTGGGACGACACCGACGCGTGCACCCGCTGCGGCCGCCGCGTGCGCGTCGACGAGGCGGGGGTCGTCCGCCTCACGTCCGACGACGTCCCGTGGCACGGTGTCCCGGGCACGGTCGTGTCCCGCACGCTCGGGTCGGTCGACGCCGACGACCTCGTCGACGCGATCGACGGGTCGACGGCTCTCCAGGAGGCGCTGCTCGACCCGTCGTCGGGAGTCGCCGCCACCGTGGTGGCACTCCCTCCGGACGCCCGGGTCCTCGACCTCGGCACCGGCTGGTACGCCCTCGCAGGCACGCTCGCGACCCTGGGCGCGCGGGCGACGCGCGCCGACTGGGTCTACGCCCGGCTCCGGTTCACCCGCACGGTGCACGGCGCTGCCGGAGGACCGGCGGTCCACCTCGCGGTGACCGAGCCGCTGCCGTGGCCCGACGGGACCTTCGACGCGGTCTTCGTCGACCTGGCCGCGATCCGGGACGCCGCGGCGGCGGACGGTCGGCCACCGCGCGAGGCCCGCCGTGTCGCGTCGTGCGTGCTCGACGAGGCCCGCCGGGTCGTGTCCGGCACGGGGGTCCTCGTCGCCGGCGTCCGCAGCCCGCTGCGCACGGTGGCGGACGCGCTCGTGCCGGTGCTCCGCGGACGTGCTCCGGCGCTGCAGGACCTTCGCCGCGCGGTCCTCGGTCCCGGACCGCGGCGCACGCTCCGCCGCGCCCGTCTCGCCCCGCGACGGGCCTACGTCTCGCTGCCCTCCCGGACCGACTGGTCCCAGGTCGTCCCCGCGGAGCGGCTGGGTGCGGTGCTTCGTGCGACGCACCGGGGCTCCGGGGCGAAGCGCCTCGTGGCGAGGGCGCTCCTCGCCCTCGGTGGCGGGTCCGTGCTCGCGCCCGACGCGTTCCTCGTGAGCCGGCCGACGCCGTCCGTGAACGGGGCGCCGCCGTCGCTCCCCGAGCGCCTCGCGGGCCGGCCGGGGCGGCCCCTGCCGATCACGACGGCGCTGAGCGACGCGCGGGTCGCGGTGCTCGGCCCGGAGGAGTTCCTCAAGCTCCCGCTCTCCCCGGACCAGGCCGTCGCGCTGCCGGGAGAGGTCGCGAAGACCGAGTCCGCCCGGTCCACGGGGTTCGGACCCTTCGTGGTCGCCGGGAGCAGGGTCGGCCGATGGCACGGGACGCCGTACGCGGCGTACCCCGCGGTCGCCGAGAGGTCGGCGAGCGTCCAGGAGAAGCAGGCCGTCCTCGTGGCCGCCCTCGACGCCGTCCTCCCGGGCGAGCCGGCGGCGCTGCGGTCCACCACGTTCTGGGCCCGGCTCGGGTCCGAGCGGGGCGCGCAGGACGCCGAGGACCTGGGCGCGTCGGCCCTGCGCCGCGCCGTGCTGGACGCCTGGGGCGACGCGACGGTCCCGACGGGACCGACCCACGGGGACCTGCACACCGGGAACGTCCTGGTCCCGCACGAGGGGCGTGCCCTGCTCGTGGACTGGAACCGCTTCGAGACGCGGAACCCGCTCGTGCTGGACCCCGCGTACGCCGCGCTGCAGCTCGCGCGGGAGTCCGGCCGGACGCTCGCCGAGGCGCTCGCCGCGCTGCGGGACGGCCGGCTGCACGGGCCGCTCGCGGACCGCGCGGACGCGCTGCGCGGCGACCTCACCCTCGCCCGGACCGCGACCCTCGTCCTGCTCGACCGGGTGGTCTCCTACAGCCTCCCGCGGCGACGGCACAAGCCGTGGACGATGCCGGCGCTGCGCGAGGCGGTCGCGACGCTGCGCGACGGGGCGGACGCGCCGGCGTCAGAGTGACGTCCGCGCGGGGCGCGTCCGGCGCGCCGGACGCCGGGCAGCCACGGCGGCGAGCAGGGGCCGGGTCTCGCGGAGCAGGTCCGCCGCGAGCAGGACCATCACGACGAGGCAGACCACGACGCAGAGGTAGACGTCGTAGGCGTACGCCCACCGGCCCCCGTCCCCCAGGAAGTAGCTCGAGCCGCCCCCGGCCACCCGGGTCCCGACGTGCCACGCCCCGACGGCGACCACCCCGACGACCGCCGGGACCCGCAGCCGCGCGAGCCCGGGGCGGGCGAGGACCAGGAGGTTCGCGAACGCGAGGTAGACGACCGCCTGCGTCGTGAACGTGATGTTGAGGACGAGCGCGTTCGCGAGGTGCAGACCCGTGATCACGAGCAGCCAGGCCCGCCACGGGACGCGGCCCCCGAGGAGGGCGAGGAATCCGGTCGACTCGACGACCACGGCGGCGAGGTCGGCCAGCTTGAGCACGCCGAGCGGGGTCCCGGGCACGAGGCCGGCCAGCGCCTGCGGGTCCTCGTAGGTGAACATCCGCGGGTAGTACCAGCTGAGGAACCCGCTGCTCGACAGGTCCGTGCTCACCCAGTAGCGCGCCTTCTCGAGCCCCGCCGTGAGGAACCCGAACGCGATCGCGATCGCGAGCAGGGCCAGCCCCCGGTCCACCTGCCGGCTCGGGGCCTTCCCCCAGTCGGCCACGATCATGCACAGCAGCACGACCGCGACGAGGACCTGGTGCGAGATCTTGCCGTGCGAGTAGCTGAAGCTGGAGCTGACCACGTAGGTGACGAGGACGACCGTCGTGCTCGCGCGCGTGCGGTAGCCGATCGTCATGGTGCACAGCGCGACGATGCCCAGCACGTCGAGGGCCGTGAAGAACGGGGCGGGCGGGAACCCTCCGACCAGGTACGGCAGGCTCACGAGCGGCGGGTCGAAGAACGCGTCCGGCGTCCGGTCCATCCAGGCGAAGTACCGGGCGTCGAACAGGAGGAGGTAGGCCCCCAGCACCCAGCGGAAGACCCCGAGGGAGCGGGCGGGCACCCGCGTCGCGGTCGCGACACGGGTCCAGAACCAGGTCAGCGTGCGGTCAGCCAAGGATCACGACCTCCTCGAGGGTCGTCCGGTCGAGGACCGCCCCGGTGGAGTGGTCGACCGTGACGCGGTCGTAGTGCACCTCGAGCCGGTCCGGTCGTACGCCGGCGGCCTCGAGCCGTCCGGCCAGCCACTCCCGCGCCGCGGCCCGCTCCTCCTCGTCGGGCACGTGCCGCGCGACGTCGATCGTCCAGCCGAGCTTCGCGACCTCGAGACGGGTCGTCGGGGTCGTGTCCTGGCCGAACAGCGTCCCCACCAGGCCACCGGTGTAGGAGGGCGGGATCGGCCGGAGGAGGTCGGTGGGGTCGAGCCGCTGCGGGGTGCCGTCCTCGCTGAACCCGACGAGCGAGTCGACCTCGAACCTCGCCTCCTGGCCGTCGAGGTGGGTCGCGATCTGGCCGCCGCCCGGGAAGATGACGGCCGGGTACGGCTCGGAGTCCGTGAGGGTGGAGAACGCGAACGGCACCAGGAGCGCGAGCGCGACGGCCACGGTCGACCAGAACCCGAAGAGCGGTGTCGCTCGCTCTCGTGGTGGGGTCGTGCCCTCGTCCGGAGCCTGCACGCGCGCCGTCCTCGTCGTCCGCGCCGGCGCCCCGTGTCGAGCCGCACCCCTGCGTCGTCGGCTGAGCCTGGACCCTGATCGGTCCTCAGGCGCCCACCGTAGGCCCGCGCACACCGCGAGGGATCCCCCGGGCCACCGATTTCACCCGCCGTCCGAGGGCCGCGGCCCCGTGCGCAGCCGACGGATCGGGGCACTCGGCGCGAACCGTACCGCCCACGCCGCCTCGGCGAGCGCCGCACCGACGGAGCGCTCGTCCCACGCCGCCCGGGCCGCGCGCCCCGCGCTCCACCACGCGAACCGGTCGTTGGCCCGCAGCCGGTCGTCATAGGCCTCGACCAGGTCCCGCCGCCCCGCGGCCGCGGCGTCGCGCCGGTGGCGCCGCAGGATCGTGCGGAGGCCGGTGGCGAGGTCGCGGTGCGAGCGCGTCGTGTTCGTCGCGTGGTACCGGTAGTCGACGAGCACGTCGTCGACGAACGCGAACGGCCCGTGCGCGGCGGCCGCGAGCACGAGGTCGAGGTCCTCGCCCTGCCGGTAGGCGGGGTCGAAGCCCTCGACCGCGTCGAAGGTCTCGCGCCGGATCACGAGGTTGGGCAGCATGACGCCCGGGCCACGGATCACGGCACGCCGGTCGGGCGCCGGACGCTGGTCGGCCGCGACGAGCTCCGCGCCCTCGGCGTCGACGGTCCGCATCGCGCAGTAGCTGACGACGGCGTCGGGCTGCGCGGCCATGACCTCGACGTGCTTGCGGAGCCGGTCGGGGTGCCAGCGGTCGTCGTCGTCGAGGAACGCCACGAGGTCGCCCGTGGTCTCCCGGACCCCGGCGTTGCGCGCGGCGGACACGCCCGACGGCGCACGGCGCACAACCCGGGGGCGCGGTGCACCCGCACCCACCGGGACCCCCTCGACGATGCGGCGCAGCGCGTCGGGATCGGGCGACCCGTCGTCGACGACGACGAGCTCGACCGCCGGGTACGTCTGCGCGAGGACCGACGCGACCGCCTCGGCGAGGAACGGGCCGCCGCGGTTGGTCGCCACGACGACGCTCACCCGCGGGTGCGCGGCGGTCCGGTCGTCGACCTGGGGGGCGTCGCTCACCTGGCTCCTCCTGCGTCGCGGGTGCTCGTGCGGTGTCGTCGTGGCCCGCACCGGGGCGGGCTCGGGCGGGCGGCGGACGGGTGGGGTGAAATCGGCGGAATCATGCGGGATCCGACCCTCGCTGGGGGACAATCTCCCACATGAAGGTCCTCCGCGTCTCGCACAGCGCCGTGGTCGACGCCTGGCGCGAGCGCGAGCGGTCGCTGCGCGCGCGGGGTCTCGACGTGCGGCTGCTGTCGGCGCGCGCCTGGGACGAGGGCGGCACGACCGTCCGGCTCGTGCCGCGCCCGGGCGAGCCGGTGCGCGGCGTGCGGACCCTCGGGTCGCACCCGGCCCTCTTCGCCTACGACCCTCGTCCGCTGTGGCGCGCGCTCGGCCAGGAGTGGGACGTCCTCGACGTGCACGAGGAGCCCTTCGCGCTCGCGACCGCCGAGATCCTCGCGCTGCGCCGCCTGCGCGCGATCGTGTCCCGGCGTCCCGCTCCCCCGTACGTCCTGTACTCGGCGCAGAACATCGCCAAGCGCTACCCGTGGCCGTTCCGGTGGTTCGAGGCGCGCGCGCTGCGCGGGGCGGCCGCCGTGTCCGTCTGCAACGACGAGGCCGGCCGGGTCGTGCGCGCCAAGGGCGCACGGGGGCGCGTCGAGACCGTCCCGCTGGGCGTCGACCCCGCCGTCTTCTCCCCCGCGCCACCCGTGCCCGGGGCCGGGGGGACCGACCGCGCGGCCGGTCGCCTCCGCGTGGGGTACGCGGGCCGGCTCGCGCAGCACAAGGGCGTCGACCTGGTGCTGGAGGCGGTCGCGGGCGACGACCGCCTCGACCTCGTCCTCGCGGGCGACGGCCCGGACCGCACCGCGCTGGAGGCGGCCGCGCGGCCGCTGGGCGACCGGGTGCGGTTCGTCGGCGCGCTGGAGGGCGACGAGCTCGTCGCGTTCTACCGCTCGCTCGACGTGCTCGCCGTTCCGTCGCGCGAGACACCGCGCTGGGTCGAGCAGTTCGGGCGCGTCGCGGTCGAGGCCATGGCGTGCGGCGTCCCCGTCGTGGCGAGCCGCACGGGTGCTCTGCCCGACGTCGTCGGCGGGGCGGGCCTGCTCGTGCCGCCCGAGGACCCGGTCCCGCTGCGCGCCGCGCTCGTCCGGCTCCTCGACGAGGACGGTCTCGCCGACCGGCTGCGCGCGGCGGGCGCCGAGCGTGCGGCGTCGTGCTCGTGGGGCGAGGTCGCGCGCCGCTACGAGGACCTCTACGAGACCGCGACCCGACCGCGTGGCGCAGGACCGACGTCGGCCACCGCACCGCCCGAGGTCGTCGTCGTCGCGTACGGGTCGCCCGCCCTGGTGCGCGACGCGCTCGCCCCGCTCGCCGGGAAGCACCCGATCACGGTGGTCGACAACTCGTCGCTGCCCGAGATCCGGGAGGTGACCGAGCTCGCCGGCGGTCGCTACCTCGACCCGGGACGCAACGGCGGCTTCGCCGCCGGCGTGAACCACGCGCTCGCGCACCGGCAGGCACCGGGCACCGACGTCCTGCTCCTCAACCCCGACGCCGTCGTCACGCCCGAGGACGTCGAGGCGCTCCACCGCGCGCTGCACGCGCGGCCGGACCTCGCGAGCGTGGGCCCCGCGCAGGTCGACGACGCGGGGACGACGGCGCGCGTCGTGTGGCCGTTCCCCTCGCCCGCGGCGACGTGGGTCGAGGCGGTCGGTCTCGCACGACTGCGGCGCACCCCCCCGGACCGGTCGTTCGTCATCGGCTCGGTCCTCCTGCTGAGCGCGGCCGCGATCGACGACGTGGGCGGCTTCGACGAGCGCTTCTTCCTCTACGCGGAGGAGACCGACTGGGCCTACCGAGCCGTCCGCGCGGGCTGGCGCCACGCCGCGGTGCCCGCGGCGCGCGCCCTGCACCTGGGCGGTGCGACGAGCACCGACCCGAGCCGGCGCGAGACGCACTTCCACGCGTCGCAGGAGCGCTACCTGCGCAAGCACCACGGCTCCGGGGGCTGGGCGGTCGCCCGCGTCGGCGCCGTGCTCGGTGCGGCCGCCCGGTCCGTCGCGCTGCGCGGCGAGGGGCGCGAGAGCGCGCGCCGCCGGCTGCGCCTGTACGTCACCGGACCGGTCCGGGCGGAGTCCGCGCTGTGACCGACCTCCGCCAGCGCCTCCCGCGCCGCCGGCCCGTCCTCTACCGCGCGCCGCGCGTGCGCGGCGCCGTCCTGGCCCGCACCCGGTCGGCGGCGTCGTGGGTCGCCGGGGGCGCGGTGCTCGTCGGGCTGCTCGGGGTCGTCGGCTTCGTCCTGCCGGAGCTGCAGACCGTGGCCGTCGGGGCCGCGCTGCTCGTGCTGATCGTGGGGCTCACGGCCTACGAGCCCGTCGCGCTGCCGATCCTCGCGATGCCCGCGCTCGTCGTCGTGCAGCGCGTGGGCGGGGGCGGCGTGGACCTGTCGCTCAGCGACTTCGCGCTCTTCGGCGCGTTCTGGTTCGCGCTGCTCTTCTCCCCGCGCCCCTTCTCGAGGCCCATGCGCGCGATGCTCTGGCTCTCGCTCGTGTACCAGGTCGCGACGCTGTTCACGGTGCTCGTCAACCCCTTCAGCGCGAACGTCGTCGAGTGGTTCCACGCGTGGCTGTCCGTCGCCGGCGCCCTCGTGCTGGGGTGGGCCGTGGGCCGCTCCGGGCGGGCGCGGCTCGGGCTCACGCTCCTCCTCGTGCCGTGCCTCGCGATCGCCGCGCAGACCTGCCTCGTCGCGCTGCAGCAGCTCGCCGCGGGCAACACGGGCCCGGTGTACATCGACTCGCCGATCGCGATGCACAAGAACTTCATCGGGTGCGTGCTCGCGTTCGCCGCCCTCATCGCCTACGCGCGGCCGTGGTGGGTGGGCTGGCCACGCTGGTTCGCCCTGGCGTCGTTCTGGCTGTGCTCGCTCGGCGTGCTCGCGGCGCAGGCGCGCCAGGCGCTCATCGGGCTCGCGATCGGCATCATGCTCATCACGCTGCGCGGCGACCCCGACCGCAAGCGCTCCAAGCTCATCCTGCTCGCGGCGATCCCCGCGATCTACTTCGTCGTCCTCGCCGTGCAGGAGCAGCTCGCCTCGGACAACGAGTTCAACTCCGCCAACCAGCGCCTGTCCTGGTACGAGGACTCGATCGACGTGTGGCAGCGCAGCCCGTGGGTCGGCATGGGCCTGCGGTGGTGGACGGCGGGCGTGACCGAGTTCGTGTTCCAGCCGCCCAACGTCGAGCTCGAGGTGCTCACGTCCGCCGGGATCGTCGGCCTCGTCGGGTTCCTCGTCCTGTTCCTCGGCGGGATGGTCGTCCTGTGGCGCATCAACCCGCGCTTCGGCACGCTCGCCTTCTCCATGCTCATGATGCGCTTCGTCCAGGGCCAGTTCGACCTGTTCTGGGTGTCCGTCCAGGTGACCGTCCCGTTCGTCATCGTCGGCGTGTGCCTGGGCGCGGAGGCGTACGCCGAGTCCCGGCAGAACCTGCGGGACGAGACCGGTCGAGAGCTGCCTCTCGACGAGCTGCGATCCGTCCGGGAGATGGCCGAACGATGACGACCTTGAGGATCCTGCAGATCGCCCCCGAGATCGCGCCGGGGAGCGGGGTGGGCGGCGTCGCGCACCACCTCGAGGAGGCGTTCGGGCGAGCGGGCGTGCCGACCGGCCGCTTCACGCTCGCGGACGCGCGCGGCGCGTGGCTGCCCGAGCCAGGGCCGGGCGTGCGCGGTCGCCTCGTGCTCCTCGCACGCGTCGTGTGGTTCTCGACCGTGGGCTCCGTGCTCGCGCGTCGTCGCGTCGCGCGCGAGCGCCGGGCGCACGGGGGCGCCCGGGGAGGCGTCGTGGTGGCGATCTGCCACAACGACGTCCTCGCCGGCGACGTCTACGTCAACCACGGCATCCTGCGCGTCGCGATGCGGGCCCGCGGCGGGTACGCGTGGCGCATGGTCCGCAACCCGCTGCACCTGTTCACCGCCGCGCGGGACGCGGCCCGCTACCGGGGACGCGCCCACCGCGTCGTCGTCAACCTCACGAGCGCGGAGCGCGACGCGCTGCGGGCCACCTACCCGCACCTGCGCGCGCCGGCCGTGGTCATCGGCAACGGCGTGGACGTGACGCGGTTCGCCCCGCCCTCCCCCGCCGGGCGTGCCGCGGCCCGCGGTGCGGCCGGCGTGCCCGACGACGCCACGCACGTCGTGTTCGTCGGGCACGAGTTCGACCGCAAGGGGCTGGACCTCGTGCTCGACGCCGCCGCGGACCTCCCGGACGTGCACGTGAGCGTCGTGGGCGGCACGCCGGACATGCTCGCGGACGTGCGCGCGCGCGTCGCCCGGCTCGGGACCGCCGACCGGGTCCACCTCGCGGGCCGCGTGCCCGACCCGCGGCCCTGGCTGCACGCGGCCGACGCGCTCGCGCTGCCGAGCGCGTACGAGGCGAACGCGCTCGTCGTGCTCGAGGCGCTCGCGTGCGGTGTGCCCGTCGTCGCGACACCCGTCGGGTACGCGCCCGACGTGATCGAGGACGGGCGCACGGGCTGGCTCGTCGACCGGACGGTCGACGGGGTCCGCAAGGGGCTGGCCGCGGTCGCGGCCCTGGACGACGACGCGCGCCGGGACGCCGCACGCGCCGCCCGGGCGACCGCCGAGCGGCACGACTGGGACGCCGTCGCGCAGCGGTACCTCGCGCTCGCCGCCGAGCTCGCGGAGGTGCGCCGGTGAGGATCCTGCACGCGGTGCGTTCCGACGGCTTCGCCGGCGTCGAGCGGCACGTGGCGCGCCTCGCGCGCGCCCAGTCCGCCGCCGGTCACGACGTGGCGGTGATCGGCGGCGCGCCCGACGGGATGCGGACGACCGTCGCCGACCCGACCGTGCCGCTCGTGCCCGCCACCACGACCGGCGACGTCGTCCGTGCCCTGCGGGCGTCGGCCGCCGGCGCGGACGTCGTGCACGTGCACATGACCGCCGCGGAGATCGCGGCGGCCGTCGCGGCCCGCACGACGCGCGGATTCCCGCCCGTCGTCTCGACGCGCCACTTCGCGCGGACGCGCGGGACGGGCGCGCGCGGCCGCGTCGTCGCCGTGGTCGCGGCGTCGGCCGTGCGCGCGCAGATCTCCATCAGCCGGTACGTGGCCGACCACGTGGAGGGCGAGAGCGTCGTGGTGCACCCCGGCGTGGACGACCGCCCGGACGGGCTCGGGGCCGCCGCGCGCGACGACGTCGTGCTCGTCGTCCAGCGGCTCGAGGCGGAGAAGCGGACCGACCTCGCGCTCGAGGCCTTCGCGGCCTCCGGGCTCGCCGGTCGCGGCTGGCGGCTCGAGATCGCCGGCGACGGCGCCCAGCGCGGCCCGCTCGCGGCCCTCGCCTCGTCCCTGGGGATCGCGGACGCGACGACGTTCCTCGGCGCGCGCGGCGACGTCGACGCCCTCATGGACCGCGCGGGCCTGCTCGTCGCGCCGTGCCCCGTCGAGGGGCTGGGGCTGAGCGTCCTCGAGGCGATGGCGAGCGGGCTGCCCGTCGTCGCGTCGTCCGCGGGCGGGCACCGCGAGACGCTCGAGGGAGTCGACCCCCTCGCGCTGTACCCCGCGCTCGACCCCGACGCGGCCGGGCGCAGCCTCGCCGCGCTCGCGGACGACCCCGCGCGTCGGGACGCGTGCGCGAGCGCGGGACGCGCCGCGCAGCGCACGCGCTTCACGCCCGGCGCGCAGGTCGCGGGGACCGACGCCGTCTACCGCGCGGTGCTCGCGTGAGCGCCGGGGGCGTCGGGGAGGAGCACACCGGCGGGACCCACGGGGTCGGCGACCTCGTCGTCCTGTCCCTGGAGCGCTGGGACGACGTGTGGCGCCGCAACCAGTACCTGGTCGCGGAGCTGTGCCGCGCCGACCCCGGGGCACGAGTGCTGTTCGTCGAGCCGGCGGCGGACCCGCTGCACCGGCTCAGCCGCCGCGGCGTCCCCCGGCCAGGTCGCGGGCTGCGGGCGGGACCCGACGTCGAGGGGATCGCACCCGGTCGGCTCCTCCTCCACGAGCCGACCAAGTGGCTGCCGCGCAAGGTCGACCGCCGGGCCGACGAGCGGCTGGCGCGCGGCGTCGAGCGAGCCGTCCGGCGAGCCGGGCTGCGCCGCCCGGTCCTGTGGGTCAACGACCCCTCCGGAGCCGCCGTCGTGCGCCGCACGGGCTGGCCCGCGCTCTACGACGTCACCGACGACTGGCTCGCCGCCGACCGTTCGCCCACCGAGCACGGGCGCCTCGTCGTCGACGAGCGCACCCTCCTGGACCGCTGCGCCGAGGTCACCGTGTGCTCCACCGGGCTCGTCGCGCGCAAGGGCGCAGAGCGCGACGTCACGCTCGTGACGAACGGCGTCGACCTCGAGCGCTACCGCGGCCCGTACGCGCGGCCGGCCGACCTCCCGCCCGGCCGCGTCGCGCTGTACGTCGGGACCGTCCACCCGGACCGCTTCGACGTCCCCCTGCTCCTCGCGACCGCGCGGGCGCTGCAGGGCCGCGCCCGCGTGGTGCTCGTCGGCCCGGTCGTCGACCTCTCGCCCGACGAGCACGCGGACCTCGACGACGCGGGAGTGGTGCTCCTCGGGACGCGCGCGTGGACCGAGGTGCCCGCGTACCTGCGCCACGCCGACGTCCTGCTCGTCCCCCACGTCGTCGACGCGTTCACCGACAGCCTCGATCCGATCAAGCTCTACGAGTACAGGGCGGTCGAGCGACCCGTGGTCTCGACGCCCGTGGCCGGCTTCCGCGACGAGCCCGGGGTGCGGGTCGCGGACACCCCCTCGTTCCCCGCGCAGGTGCTCGCCGCGCTCGCCGAAGCGCCCGCGCCGCGGGCGGACTCGCTCGACACGGACCCGCCGGACGTTCCGACGTGGCGCGGTCAGGCGGCGCTCATGCGTGACGCGCTCGTACGGACACGGCGGTCCAGACGTCCGTGAGGACGCGCGCGGTGCGCTCGACGGGGAACCGCCGCAGCGCCGACTCCCGGGCACGGAGCGCACGCCGGTGCGCCGCCTGCGGGTGCTCCAGGACGTCCCGCACCGCCGCCGCGAGCGCGTCGACGTCGCCGGGCGCGACGAGGAGCCCGAGCGCTCCGGCGTCCGGGCCGTCGTCCGTCTCCGCACCTGTCTCCGCGTCCGTGAGGATCTCCTCGACGCCGCCCGCGCGGGTCGCGACGACGGGCACGCCGCGGACCATCGCCTCGACGACGACCTGCCCGAACGGCTCGGGCACGGGCGACGCGTGCACGCACACGGCCGCGCGGTCGAGCTCCGCGCGCGGGTCCGCGACGAAGCCGACGAGCTCGACGTGCCCGCCGAGCCCCAGCCGCAGGACCTCGGCGCGGACGTCGTCCGCGTAGTCCTGGGCGCCGAACGCCGGCTCACCGACGACCCGCAGGCGCGCCGCGGGGACCGCGTCCACGACCTGGCGCATCGCTCGCACGAGCTCGAGCTGGCCCTTGGTCGGGCTGATCCGGCCGACCATGACGACGACCGGCTCCAGGGCGTCCGGCCGGTCGGCGAGCGCGACGTCGGAACCCTGCGCCTGCTCGGGGGCGAACCCCGGGTAGGCGATCGCCGTCGTCACGGGGAGCGTCGCCGCCGTCGCGCGCGAGTTCGCGACCACGGCCGCCGGGACGCGACGCGCGAGCCCGCGCACGGCCCGGACGAGGGGGGCGGGCAGGTAGTCCGGCGCGATGCGGTCGTGCACGTGCCACACGAGCGGGCGGCGCGCCGCGCGCGCCGGGACGATGCCGAGCAGGTCGGCCTTGAGCGACGTGGTGTGCACGACGTCGGGCCGCAGCGCCCGCACGCGCCGCGAGAGCCGCCACACGAACGGGACCGTGCGGAGCGCGCCCACGACGGTCCCCGCGGAGAGCCGGCCGGCGCTCTCCCGGTCGGTCGTCGCCACCGTCGACGCGAGCGGGACGACGTCGACCCGGACCCCGACCGCCTCGAGACGCGGACGCAGCGGGCCGTCGGCGAAGAGGAGGACGCGGACGTCGACGCGTGACGGGTCGAGCGCCGCGCACGTGCGCAGGAGCGCGAGCTCGGCGCCGCCGGGCTCGGCCGTGTGGTCGAGGACGAGCACCCGGAGCGGGCGGCCGGCCGGACCCGTCACCACCGGAAGGGGCGCTTGCGCGGGTCGTCTGCGGGCTCGCCCTCGGCCTCGTCGGGCGTGGCGGGCTCGACCTTGCTCCACGCCGGGGCGAGGACCGGCTGCCGTTTGCCGGCCGCCGCCGGGTCCTGCCGGCTCGTCGGAGCGGCGTCGGCCGTGGGCTGCTGGCGGGCGGACGCGTCCTCGACCGCGACCGCCGCGGCGACGACCGACGCGCGTCGCGTGCCGACGGCGCGCTCGCCGGGCTCGGCGGGCACCTCGACGTCGTCGCCCTGCGGGGAGGTCCCGGTCTCGGCGGGAGCGACGGGCGGCGCCTCGCCCGCGCTCTCCTGGGCCGGCAGAGGCTCCGCCGCAGACGACGTCTGCCCGGCCTGGGCCGGATCGGTCGTAAGCTCGCCCTCGGCGTCGTCGCCGTAGGTCGACGCGTAGAGCATGCGGCGGTCGCCCGTGACCCCGGTGAGGGCGATGCCGAGCAGCGGGACGTTGCTGACCCGCAGGCGCTCCGTCGCCTCGGCGAGCACCGCGCGGTCGGTGCGACCCGCCGAGGCGATGAGCACGACGCCGTTCGCGTACCCGCCGAGGATCGTCGCGTCGGCCGCGGCCAGCACCGGCGGCGCGTCGACGACGACGACCTCCGCGTGCTCGCGCAGGCTCTGGACGAGCTCGCGGGCCCGGGCCGTGGCCAGGAAGTCCGCCGGGTCCATCTCCTCCTCCGGGACCGGCATGACGCGCAGGTTCGGGACCATCGTCGCGCGCAGCTCCTGCTCCTCGCCGCGCCACCCCTCGGGAGCCGGGAGCATGCGGTCGAGCTGCGGGCGGCGCAGGTCCCCGGACAGCGCGACCGTGCGGCGGCCGCTCAGGGCGAACGACGCCGCCAGGTTGGCGGTGATGAAGGAGCGCGGCGCGGACGGGTCGGCGGCCGTGACGACGACGACCGCGTGCTTCATGCCCGCGGTGGAGACCTGCACGGCGGTGCGCAGCTCGCGGATCGACTCGGTGAACGGCGACGCGACCTTGCTCGCGACCGGGAGGACGTGCGTGTGCACGAACTCCTTCTCCGCGGGCCTCGTCCCGTACAGCTCGGCGAGCACCGGCGTCTCGGTGATCCGCGTCGACTCCGCCGCGCTGCGCACGCGGACGTCGAGGCCGCGCCACGCGAACGCCAGTCCGATGCCGATGACGAGACCCACGAGCGCGGCGAGCGCGAGCACCGTCGCTCGGGACAGACCGAGCGCCTCGGCGCCGGTCGCCGGTGCGACGACCTCGCCGGGCACCGCGATACCGCGCAGCGAGTTGATCTGCACCGTGAGCGCGGAGTAGTCGTCGACGATGATGTCCAGCTCGGCGGAGGCCAGCGGGTCGCCGGTGTCGGCCTGCAGCCGCACACGCACTCCCGCGAGCTGCTCGGCGAGCGCCTGCCGACGAGCGTCGAGCTCCTCCACCTGGGCCGCCTGGATGGCGACGAGCCGGTCGGCGTACGCCTGCGCGAACGCGTTCGCGACGTCGACGGACAGCGCCTCGTCCGTGGTGGTCGCCTCGACGGTGACGGTGCCGCTCTCGCTGTCCACGTCGGCCGAGACCTGGCCGGCGAGCTCGTCGCCCGACCCCGGCTCGCCGAGGGCCGTCGCGGCCGCCTCCGCGACCTCGGGCGACGTCACGTCGTCGGCGGTCGTGGCCACCGTGACCTCGACGAGCGACTCCCCGCCCTGCGCGCTCTGGACGCCGTAGAGCTGGACCGTGGCGGCCGCCCGGTACTGCGTGTCCTGACGGTCCAGGTAGAACAGCGCCCCGGCGACGACCACCAGCACGGCCGCGAGGACGTAGTACTTGCCGGCCCAGATCGTCCGGACGAACTCCCTGATGGTCATCGCTGCGCTCTCCCCCCACCGGGTCGCCCCACGCTCGCCGCGCGGTCCTCCTGCTGCTCGGCGACGACGCCCCGCAACCGGTCGACGAACCGCTCCCGGCCGAAGGTCGCGACGTGGGCCGTCACCGCGACATCATCCCACGGGCGCGACAGCGCGCTCTCGACCGCGTCCGCGACCAGCTCGGCGCGCGGCGCGTCGAAGAACACGCCGTTGACGTCCTCCGCGACGGTGTCGAGGTACCCGCCGTCACGCAGCACGACGCTGGGGCTCCCGAACGCCCCGGCCTCGAGCGGCGAGAGCCCGTAGTCCTCGTACGAGGCCGCGACCAGCGCCGCGGCGTTCGCGTAGACCCAGCGCAGGGTCGCGTCGTCGACCCGGCCGAGCAGGTGCACGCGACCGCTCGCCGCACGGCCACCAGGCGCGGTGGTGCGCGCGGCGAGCGTCTCGAGCCGGGCGCGGTCCGGGCCGTCGCCGACGACGACGAGCTCGCGGCCCGTCGCCTGCGCCGCCTCGACCACGACGTCGACGTTCTTGTACGGCAGGAGGCGCGCGACGCACAGCAGGAACCCCGGCTCGACGCCGGGCACCGGACGCTCCTCCCCCTCCGGGAGCATGGCCGGCGGCGGGGCGAGCACCTCCGCCTCGATGCCGTACGCGTCGCGGATCGCGCGCTGCGTCACGGTCGAGTTCGCGAGGTACACGTCCGCGCGCCGCGCGGCGGCGCCGTCCCACCGGCGCAGCCCCGGGGAGAGGAGGCCGAGCGCGGCGGCGGCGGCCCGGCGTCGGGCACGGTGCGTGCCGGCACCCTCCGCGGGCCCCAGGTACCGGTCGCGCTGGTAGAGCCAGCGCGCGGGCGCGTGGCAGTAGACGACCGTGCGCCGGGCCCCGCGATAACCGTGGGCCCAGCCCGTGGAGGACGCGAGCAGGACGTCGGCCTCGACGCGCTGGCGGTCCACCGCGGGGGCGAGGAACGGCAGCGCTGCCCGGTGGTGACGGCGCAGCGCGCCCACCCGGTCGAGCGCGGACGTGCGCAGCTCGACGTCGCCGAACTCGGGGAACGTCCCGGCCGGGTCGTACAGCGTCGTGTACATCGGCGAGCCGGGGAACGCCTCGGCGAGCAGCAGCGCGACCCGCTCGGCGCCGCCCCGCTGGGTCGCGTAGTCGTGCGCGAGCGCGACTCCCTGGGTCATCGGTCCTCCCTCGCGAGCGCAGAGGTCCCAGCCTAGGTGCGCGCCCGGCGCAGGAGCCGGGGACGAAGGGACCTCACCCGGGTGAAAACGGGCGTCCCGACGGCGTCCGCCCCGGTCAGGCCTTCGTGTGGAACTTCCCCTGGGCGGCGAGCAGGCCCTCGGTGAGCAGCATCTCGACGGCGTCCGCCGCGTCGTCGAGCAGGAACGGGAGCTCCTTGGCCTCCGGGCCCTTGAAGTCCTTGAGGACGAAGTCCGCGGTGTCCTGGCGGCCCGGCGGGCGGCCGACGCCGCCGCGGACGCGCACGTAGTCCTTGGTGCCGAGCGCCTTCGAGATGTCGCGCAGGCCGTTGTGCCCGCCCTCGCCGCCGCCGGTCTTCAGCTTCACCGTCCCGAACGGGATGTCGACCTCGTCGTGGACCACGACGACGTGGTCCGGGTCGATCCCGTAGTACTTCGCGAGGCCCGCGACCGGACCGCCGGAGACGTTCATGTACGTCGTGGGCTTCGCCAGCACGACGCGCGGGCCCGGCCGCCCGCCCGGCAGCATCCCGATCCGGGCCTCGGCCACGGCGGCCTGCGCGCGCGGGTGGCGCGCGAACCGCGCGGCCGCCCGCCCGGCGAGCACGTCGAGGACCATGTGGCCCAGGTTGTGACGGTTCCCCGCGTACGTCGGCCCGGGGTTGCCGAGCCCGACGACGAGCCAGGGCTGGTCGGTCATGTCGCCTCGTCCTTCGTCCGGTTCCCGCGTCGAGCGGGCGCTGCGCCTGGTGCGTGCTGCGGGCGCGCGGACGCCCGGCACCGTCACGGTACCGGGCGTCGGCGCGGGTTCGTCGCGGCGTCAGCCGGCGACGGGGAGGATCACTCCGCGGCGGCCTCGGCGGGGGCGGCCACGGCAGCCTCGCCCGACTCGTCCCCGGTCGACTCGGCCTGCGGCTCGGTCACGGCGACGACGAGGAGGTCGGCGTCGGCGGTCAGCGTCGTGCCCTGCGGGAGCACCACGTCGCCCGCGAGGATCTGGGCGCCGGCCTCGAGGCCCTCGATGGAGACCTCGATCGACTCGGGCAGGTGCGTCGCCTCGGCCTCGACCGCGAGGGTCTGCAGCTCGACGAGGTGGATGGTGCCGGGGGCGGACTCGCCGGACACCACGACGGGGACGTCGACGGCGACCTTCTCGCCCTTCTTCACGAGGAGCAGGTCGACGTGCTCGATGACGTTGCGGACCGGGTCGCGCTGGACGTCCTTGGTGATCGCGAGCTGGGCCTTGCCCTCGAGCTCGATCGAGAACAGCGTGTTCGAGTGCTTGAGGGCCAGCATCGTCTGGTGGCCCGGGAGGGTCACGTGCAGCGGGTCGGTGCCGTGGCCGTAGAGGACGGCGGGGATCTTGTCGGCGCGGCGGATGCGACGGGCGGCACCCTTGCCGAACTCGGTGCGGGCCTCGGCGACGAGCTTGATCTCGGACACGTGGATCACTCCTGGAAGAACGATGCGGGCCGGCCACCAGTGGGGAGCGGTCGGCTGTCCGGACGGTGAGAGGGCCTCCCGGACGGGCGGTTGCGTCGGCGCGGGACGTGTGACGGGCGCGCAGGAAGACGACCGCCCAGTCGATAACGGAGATCCAACAGGTCTGGCTGACACTCGCGGTCCCGCGCCGCCGGTGTGCTCACCGGTCCAGCGCTGCCGGCCGTCAGACGTCCCTCGCCGAGGCAACCTGACTACTGTACCCGGCCGCGACGGCCCCGCGAAACCCGCGGGGCCGCCGGAGACCTACTGCCCGGACGCGGCGAACAGCTGCGCGACCTCTGCCGCGCTGAGCGCACGGTCGTACAGGCGCACGCCGTCGATGCTCCCCTTCATCGGGCGGGTCCCGTCGGACTCCGCCCCGATGCCGAGGCGCAGCGAGTTCGTCCCGATGCTCGCGGGCCCGGCCTTCGACGCCTGCTCCACGCCGTCGACGTAGATGCGCATCCGGGTCCCGTCGAACGTCCCGACGAGGTGCACCCAGGTCCCGTTCGTCGGGTAGGCGGTCGTGGTGTCGACACGGTAGGTGTCACCCGACGACGCGTGGTTGAACCGGAGGAAGGCCGTGCCTCCGTTCGCGAGGCCGAGCTCGTACCCGTCCGTGACGCCCTGCGCCGCCTTCTTCAGCACGTACTGCGTCGCCTTCTGCTCGGGACGCACCCACGCCGAGACGCTCATCGCGCCGGACAGGTCCAGGACGGCCTTGTCGTCCACCCGTGCGTGGTCGTCCACGCCGTCGAGCCGCAGCGCGCTGCCGCTGAGGCCGGTCGTCCACGCGGCGCCCGAGCGCAACGACGCCGTGCTCGCGTGCGGCGACGCGTCCGCCGCCGTCGTCCCCTGGCCCTCGTCGAACGACCAGGCGCCGATCGCTCCCGCCGGGAGCGCGGGCGTGGGGTCGGGGGTCGGGTCCGGCGTCGGCTCGGGAGTCGGGTCGGGGGTCGGGTCGGGCGTCGGCGTCGGCGTCGGCGTCGGCTCCGGGGTCGGGTCCGGCGTCGGGTCCGGCGTCGGGTCCGGCGTCGGGGTCGGGTCGGGCGTCGGCGTCGGGTCCGGCGTCGGGGTGGACGGCCCGTCGCCGGCGTACAGCGCGGCGACCTCCGCCGCGGACAGCGCCCGGTCGTACAGGCGCACCCCGTCGACGGCCCCCTTCGTCGCGCGGGTGCCGTTGGACTCGGCACCGATGCCCAGCGGGAGCGAGTTCGCGCCGATGCTCGCGGGCCCGGCCTTCGAGCCCTGCTCCACACCGTTCACGTAGATCCGCATGCGGGTCCCGTCGAACGTCCCGACGAGATGCACCCAGGTCCCGTTCGTCGGGTACGACGACGTCGCGTCGACACGGTACGTGTCGCCCGACGAGGCGTGGTTGAGGCGCAGGAACGGCTTGCCCCCGTTCGCGAGCCCCAGCTCGTACCCGTCCGTCGTCCCCTGCGCGGCCTTCTTCACGACGTACTGCGTCGCGAGCTGCTCCGGTCGGACCCAGGCCGCGACGGTCGCACGAGTCGTCACGTCCAGGGTCGCGGCGTCCGGGACGCGCACGTACCCCGTGGCGCCGTCGGACCTCACCGCCGTCCCCTCCACGCCCGGGACCCAGGTGGCGGCGCCGACGAGAGCGCCGTCGTTCGCCCACCCGGACGAGTCCGCCGTGGTCGTCCCCTGGCCCTCGTCGAGGTCCCAGGCGCCGACGAGCCCGTCGGGCGACGTCACCGCGACCTGGACGGTCGCCGTCGTCGACCACTGCCCCCCGGCACCGACCCGGAAGGTGAACGAGTCCGCCCCTGCCGCGGCACCCGGGGTGTACGTGAACGCCCCGGTCGTCGCGCTGCTCAGCGCGACGGTCCCGCGCGTCGGCTGGGACACGATCTCGAACTGCGGCGTCGCCCCCTGCGGGACGGTGGCCGGCAGGGTCCCCGAGACGGGCTGGCCGAGCGGCGTCGACAGCGAGAGCGCCTGCGCCACCGGCGCCGGCGCGGGCTGCGTCGTCCCGCCCTGGTAGAGGGCCGTGACCTCGGCCGCGGACAGCGCGCGGTCGTACAGGCGCACACCGTCGACCCCGCCCTTCATCGGCCGGTAGCCGTCGGACTCCGCACCGATGCCGAGCGGGAGCGAGTTCACGCCGATGCTTGCGGGCCCGGCCTTCGACGCCTGCTCCACGCCGTTGACGTAGATGCGCATCCGGGTCCCGTCGAAGGTCCCGACGAGGTGCTGCCACGTCCCGTTCGTCGGGTACGACGACGTCGCGTTGACCCGGTACGTGTCGCCCGAGCTGTCCTCGTTGAACCGCAGGAACGGCTTGCCACCGCTCGCGAGACCCAGCTCGAACCCGTCCGTCGCGTCGTTCGCCGCCTTCTTCACGACGTACTGCGTCGCCGCCTGCTCGGGGCGGACCCACGCCGAGACGGTGAGGCCCGTGGTGACGTCGAGCGCTGCGGAGTCCGGGACCCGGACGTACCCGGTGGAACCGTCGGAGCGCACCGCCGACCCCGCGACCCCGGGCACCCACGACGCCCCGCCGACGAGCGTCCCGCCGTTGCCCCACCCCGACGAGTCGGCGGTCACGAGGCCCTGCCCCTCGTCGAGGTCCCAGGCGCCGACCAGCCCGTCGGCCGACGACACGCGCACGCTCTGCGTCGCCGGGCTCGACCAGACGCCACCGCTGCCCACCCGGAACGTGAACGAGTCCAGACCGCTCGCGTCCGCCGCCCGGTACGTGAAGGCACCCGTCGCCGGGTCGAACGCGGTGAGCGCGCCCGTGGCCGGCTGCGTGACGATCTCGAACGTGATCGGGTCGTCCGTCACCGCCTGCGCGGCGAGCGTCCCGCTCACCGACGCGCCGGCCGTCGTGGCCACGGTCGCGTCGAGCGCCGTGGGCGCGCCCGCAGGGGTCCAGGCGAGACGTGCCGCGCGCGCCGTCGAGGACGACGCGGCCATGACGAGCACCTCGCCCGGCACGTTCGACTTCGTCGCGGTGGCGTTGTTCCAGGACCCGCTCAGCACGGTGTCGGCCGCGCCGGCGAAGTCGGGCGCCAGCCGCGACGTCTCCTTGACGAGGATGTCGTCGAGGTTCGTGCTGCGGGTGTACACGACCCGCAGGCGGTCGGTGACGTCGTCGACGAGGACCACACCCCGCGTCCCGACCCGGTCGACCTGGTGCAGGGGGTCCCACGTCCCGTTCGGGTGCCGGACCAGCAGACCGATCACCGTCTGGTCCGAGGCGTTGTAGGACGTCTTGACGGCTGCGTAGAACGTGCCGTCGTCGGCCACCGCGACGTTGAGGTGGTCGTCGGCCATGCCACCGCCGACGGGGAGCGCGGACCCGGCGGCCGGCACCTCGTCCGCCGTCCACGTCGAGGCGGAGGTGCCGTCCGCGTGCGTGCGGAACCCGAAGCGCTTGGTGTTCTGGTTCGACCAGAGCACGCCGATCTTGTTCCCCGGCATCGCGGTGACGACGGCGATGTCGTCGTCCGTGATCCCCGACGCGACCGTGACCGGCGACGAGAAGGACGAGTAGGGCGAGTCGCTGTACCGCACCTGCACCTGGCTCGCGGTGTCCCACGCGACCCACATGCGGCCGGTGGAGTCGACGTCGATCGTGGCCGTCTCGCTCCCGGGCAGCGACACCGCGGTCGCGCCCGTCCGCGACGTCCAGGGGACGTACGTGTTCGAGGAGGCGTCGCGCTGGACCGAGACGAGCGTCGTCGTCGGTCCGTGGAGCAGGACGTGGGCGACGTCGCCGACGGTCTTCACGTCGGCACGCACGTCGGTGCGCTCGGAGATCCGGGTGACGTTCGTCCACGTCCTGCCCGCGCCGTCGTACCGCCACACCCAGGTGCCCGCGGGCGACGTCGTCGACGAGGCCAGCACGGTCCACCAGGTGCCGCCGGCGTACCAGAGCTTCGACTGGGGCTTCTCCCCCGTGTTGCCCGTCAGGGGGATGTCGGCCGTGGTGATCGCCGCAGCGGCGGGCTCCGGCACGGCGGCGGCCGCGACGGCCGGCTGCCACGAGAGCGTGAGCAGGCCGGGGTCCGCGGACCTGGAACCCACCTCGACGAGGTACTCCTCGCCGGCCACCGCGTCGAACGTGACCGACGACGTCGCGACGTCGCCCTCGTCGTCGTTCGTCGCGACCGGGTCGCCCTCCGCGTCACCCGGGTAGACCGTGAGCACGGTGTCGATCTCGCTGCCGTGGGTGGTGAACGTGACCGGGCTGCTCTCGGGTGCCGTCCAGCGCCACCACATCGACGACGCGGTCGCGTCCGGACCCTCGGGTCCGCTCTGGTCCGGGGCGAAGTTGGCCGTGACCTCCTGGCCGGTCAGCCCGCCGATCTCGACGCTCTCCGCCCGGGTGTCACCGACGATCGCCGTCACCTGGGAGCTGCCCGAGCCCCAGGGGACCCCCGGGAGCGCGACACCGACACCGACCGAGACCAGAGCGACCGCGGCGACCGAGGCGACGACGACCGGCCACCGCCGACGGCTCGGCGGTCCGGCGTGGGAATCCTGTGTGTCCATCGTGCTCAGTCCTGCTTCCACGTCCGTACCTGGAGAGCAGCGACACGACCGGCCGACGCGTCACCCCCCGCACACGGCTCTGGCACGATCGAACCACCGGCGAGGTCCTCCGCGCGACGACTTCGGGCGAAGTTCACCCGCTCGTCCCGAGGCGCGGACGGACGCGCCCGTCCGCGCCGCGGCCGACGGCGTCGCGGCGTGGACCCGACATCTCACCCGGGTCCAGCGCTCCGAGCGGGGGCACGGCGCTCATCGTGCGCGTCGCGCGACGGGACGCCCCGGTGGTGAGATCACAGGCAGGAGCCCTGCAGACCGCAGCGCCACGGGTTCCGTGGTGGCGTGCGTTGCTCGGCTCGATCGTTGCCCTCGGCGGCACCGTCGCACCGTTCATCCCGATGGTGATCACCTTCGCCGTCGCGACCGACTTCAAGAACGGCAGCTGTCGCGAGTCGGGGCGCATCCCTGACACGTGCGGCCGCACAGCGGCTCAGGG
>CAZFUQ010000006.1:0-40548 GCA_964521905.1 uncultured Cellulosimicrobium sp. | reverse complement strand
CGTGACGATCAAGGGCATCCCGTACGTCCTCGTCGACACCGCGGGCATCCGCCGCCGCGTGCACCAGACCAAGGGCGCGGACTTCTACGCGTCCCTGCGCACGCAGGCCGCGATCGAGAAGGCCGAGCTCGCGGTGGTCCTCGTCGACGCGTCGGTCCCGCTCACCGAGCAGGACACGCGCGTCATCTCCCAGGTCGTGGACGCCGGGCGAGCCCTCGTCGTCGCGTACAACAAGTGGGACCTCGTGGACGAGGACCGCCGCCCGTTCCTGGAGCGCGAGATCGAGAAGGACCTCGTGCAGGTCACGTGGGCGCCGCGCGTCAACGTGTCCGCGCGCACCGGCTGGCACACCGACCGGCTCGTGCCCGCGATCCAGCGCTCGCTCGAGTCGTGGGACATGCGCATCCCGACCGGTCGCCTCAACGCGTTCCTCGGCGAGCTCGTCGCGGCGCACCCGCACCCGCTGCGCGGCGGCAAGCAGCCGCGCATCCTCTTCGCGACCCAGGCGTCCACGCGCCCGCCGCGGTTCGTCGTCTTCGCGACCGGGTTCCTCGAGGCCGGGTACCGCCGGTTCATCGAGCGCCGCCTGCGCGAGACGTTCGGGTTCGAGGGCACGCCCATCGAGATCAGCGTGCGCGTGCGGGAGAAGCGCAAGCGGTGAGCAGCGGCGCAGGCAGCGCCCCCGGTGGTCTCGTCCGCCGGGGGCGCGTCCTGCGCCTCGGCGTCGCGCGCGACACCGCCGCCGTGCGGCACCTGGTGACGTTCCTCGTCGTGACGGTCGCGACGGTGCTCGTCACGCGGTTCCTGCTCGCGGCCTCCGGGTACCCGCAGGTCGGCGGGGGAGACCTGCACGTCGCGCACGTGCTGTGGGGCGGGCTCGGGATGGCGCTCGCGGTCGTGGTGCTGCTGTCGTTCGTCGGACCGGCGCTGCGCCCGCTCGGTGCGGTGCTCGGTGGGGTCGGGTTCGGCCTGTTCGTCGACGAGATCGGCAAGTTCGTCACCGCCGACAACGACTACTTCTACCAGCCGACGGCGGCGCTCATCTACGCGACGGTCGTGGCGCTCGTGCTCGTGGTCGAGGCGCTGCACGGACGGCGACGGCACCGTCCGGCGGAGTACCTCGCGGTCGCGACGGACCGTGCCGTCGCGGGCGTCGCGGGCGGGTTCACCGACGCGGCGCGCGACGAGGCACGCGCGCTGGTGGAGCTCGGGCGCGGTGAGGTCGTCGCCGACGAGGTGTCGGCGCTCGTCGAGGCCGTGCCGCGCGACGACGTCGACGTCCCGGATCCTGTGCGCGCGCTCGTGCAGCGCGCGACGGCGTGGTTCGCGGCGGCGCTCGAGCGGCCCTGGTCGGCGGCCGTCGTGGTGGTCCTCGTGCTCGGGACGGCGGCGGGCTCGCTCGTCGCCGGGATCCGCGTGCTCACGGGAGGCGTCGACGTGCCGGCGTGGGTCGGTACGGGCGTCGTCGTCGGGGTCGTGGCGACGGTCACGTGCGTCGTGACGGGTGTGCTGCGAGCGCGGGGCGGGACGAGCGCGGACCGACGCGGCGGGGCCGTCTGGGTCCGGCGCGGCGTGCTCGTGTCGCTGCTCCTCACCCAGCTGCTCGTGTTCCGTGCCCTGCAGTGGGTCGGCGTCGCCGGTCTCGCGGTCGACCTGCTCGTGCTCGCGGCGCTCGGCGTCGCCCTCGGCGGTGACGACGAGCGCCGTCGGACGCCGCCGCACGCCGGCCGGGTGCGGCCGGCCTCCTGAGACGTTCTCCGGAGCGGCTCGTCAGGGTCTGACGACGGTGTCGCCGTCGCTGACGAGCGCGACCGCGACACCGGCCTGCGCCGCGGCGGCGAGCGTCGCGTCGCGTGCTTCCCGGGCGAGCGACCAGGCGAAGGCCGCGTACACGATGCGCCGCCCGACCGAGTAGCCCGTGCCGCGCGGCCAGCCGTCCTCGTCGCCGACCGTGGGAAGGTCTCCGACAGGGTTGAGGGCGGGGAACGACGGTGCGAGCAGCTCCAGGAAGTGACGCAGCGCCGGCGTCGTGACCGCCGGGTCGTCGTACCCGTGGTCCTCCTCCCACCGGATCTGAGCCTCGTACCATGCCGGAAAGCCCTCGTCGTCGACGGCGGCAGGGTCGAAGATCGCGATGTCGTAGCTCACGGGTGTGGCCTCTCCTCGGTCGGGTGCTGCACAGGCTACGGACGGGTACCCACGGGCGCCCCGGCACGGAGGAGCGTCGCGAGACGGAGGACCTCCGCGAGCATGCGTGTGGCGGCCGGGGCGAGGGTGCCGTCGTCCTGGATCCGGCCGTCCTCGCCGAGGCGCCGGCGCAGGTGGACCGTGACCGCGCTCGCGACGGGGACCATGCCCAGTGCGACGACGACGGGTGTGATCGCCTCGACCGCACGCATCCCGCCCGACGACATCCCGTACGACACGAACCCGACGGGCTTGTCGCGCCACTCGTCGGCCAGGTGGTCGAGCGCGTTCTTGAGCGGCGCGGTGTACCCGCGGTTGTACTCGGGCATGACGAGCACGACCGCGTCCGCGGCGTCGACGCGCGCGCTCCACGCGATCGTGCGGGCGCGGACGTAGCCGCCGGAGTGCGCGTCGACGGGCTCGTCGAGGAACGGCAGCGCGATCTCGGCGAGGTCGGCGACGTCGACCTCGAGGCCCGGACCGGCCGGGACCTGGGCGAGGAACCAGTCGGCGACGGCGGGACCGACGCGGGTCGGGCGGGTGCTGGCGACGACGACGAGCAGCTTCACGAGGATTCTCCTGAGGTGGTGGCGAGCGCTGGGCTCGGGGCCGGTCGGACGGTGAAGAGGGCGAGGAAGGGCTGGACGAGGGGCCCCACGGCGAGCGCGTAGACGACGGTGCCGACGCCGACCGTGCCGCCGAGCGCGAAGCCGACCACGAGGACGACGAGCTCGATGCCGAGCCGCGACCAGCGCAGCGACCACCCGCGGGCCGCGAGGCCGGTCATGAGGCCGTCGCGCGGGCCCGGGCCGTAGCTCGCGCCGATGTACAGGCCCGTGGCGGCGGCGTTGAGGACGACGCCTGCGGCGAGGAGCGCGACGCGCCAGGGGAGCGGCTCGACCGTCGGCAGCACGGCGAGCGTGAGGTCGACGAACACGCCGACGAGCACGACGTTCGCGACGGTCCCGAGACCCGGGCGCTGCCGGAGCGGGATCCAGAGGACGAGGACCACGACGCTCGCCAGGACGACGACGACGCCCAGCGGCAGACCGGTCGCGCGGGCGACGCCCTGGTGGAGCACGTCCCACGGGAACAGGCCGAGCCCGGCCCGCACGAGCAGCGCGATGCTCGCGCCGAAGAGCGCGAGCCCGGCGACGAGCTGGACGAGGCGACGTGTCGTTGACATGTCATCGATCCAAGCACGTGACTCGATGACATGTCAACGAGTGTGCGATGCTGGTGCCATGACCGACGTCGCCGGGCCGCGCTGGCTCACCCCGGACGAGGAGCGCGCCTGGCGCGCCTACCGCCGCATGCAGACCGTCCTGCCCGTCGCGCTCGCGCGCGACCTCGCGCGCGACGCAGGACTGTCCGACCCGGACTACGACGTCCTGTCGACGCTGTCCGAGCAGCCGGGCCACCGGTGGCAGCTCCGCGACCTCGCCGCCCGCATGCTCTGGTCCCGCAGCCGGCTCTCGCACCATCTCGCGCGCATGGAGACGCGCGGGCTCGTACGGCGGGAGGCGGACGTCGACGACGGGCGAAACGCCGTCGTCGTCCTCACCGACCACGGGTTCGCGACGCTCGAGGCCGCCGCGCCCGCGCACGTCGAGTCCGTGCGCCGCCACCTCGTCGACCTCGCGACCCCCGCCGAGCTCGCGGCCCTCGCGGCCCTCGCCGAGCGCGTCGTCGCCGAGGTGGGCGACCTCTCGTAGGGATCGGCCCGCGCCTGCGCCGGGAGGTACGGCGGGAGGCCCGCGTCGTGCCGGTCCGGCGACGAGCAGGCCCCGCCGGCGTGCCCGAGGTCCTTCCGAGCACCACGGCCCGACGTTCAGGCGTCGGTTCGCGCGAGGCGGACGTATCCGGCGCCACCGACGAGAGCCAGCCAGCCGAGGGCGACGACGGTCCCCTCGGGGGCCCCGAGGAGCGCCGGCCCGGGGTCGTACCAGGTCGTCGCGGCGCGGTCGGGCAGCCAGCGGGCGAGGTCCGAGGAGGCCGCGACGACGGGGGAGACGACGAGCACGAGGGTGAGGACCGCCACGAGCGCGGGCACGCCGTGGCGCACCAGCAGCGCCACGGCGTGGGCGAGCAGGCCGACGTAGGTGAGGTACGCCGTCGCGCCGAGGACCCGCGTCACGTCGGGCGATGCCGGGGCGGGCGGCGCCTCGACGGCGAGCTGGACCACGTGGGCCGCCGCGGCGCTCGCCGCGACGGTGGCGACGGACACGAGGGCCGTCGTGGCGGTCGCGGCGAGGGTCTTGGCCGCGGCGAGCCGAGCCCGACGGGGGACGGCGCACAGGGACGTGAGGACCTGGCGCCCCGCGTGCTCGTGCGCGACCGGGGCGACGCCGAGCACGACGAGGAGCGCGACGACGAACGGCACGACGCGCAGCGCGACGTCGAGCGGTCCGACGGGGACGTCCTCCTGCGCGGCCGACGCGGCGAGACCGGCCCCGACGAGCGCCCCGACGAGAGGGGCGGCGAGCGCCGTCGTGACGGCCGGCGGCAGCGTGCGGAGCTTGTCGAGCTCGGCCAGCGCGGCAGCACCGAACGAGGGGGCAGGAGCCGCGTCGCGACGTGCGGTGCGGGGCGTGGCGCTCACGCGTCCCTCCGGCGGAGCACGACCCCGGCGACGGCGAGCAGTACGAGCGCCCACGCGGTCATGACCAGGGCACCGGGGACCGCGTCGAGCCCGCCGTCGACGGTCGCGACACCGCCGAACAGCCGCCGGCCGGCCAGGTCCGGCAGCCAGTGCGCGAGCGGTGTGAGGAACGTGAGCAGGAGCGAGACCGACACGAGCGAGCTGTTGACGACGAGCACGACGAGCGGCACCACGCCGCTGCGCGTCAGGACGGTCACCGCGAGCGCGAGCAGGGCCGTGAGCGTCCAGTACAGGGCGCCGCCGAGGCATCGCCCGACCGCCTCGGCGAACGGGACCGTGACGGTCGCCGCGCCGCCGAGGACGGTCTCCGCGACCAGGAGGGAGAGCGGGATCGCGAGCGCGGCCGTCGCGAGCACGAGGAGGGCGACCGCGGCCGCCTTCGCGACGAGGAGCGTCGTCCGGCCGGGGACGGCGACGAGCGTCGTGGCGATCTGCCGCCCGCCCCCGGCGTCGGGGCTGTTCGCCGTGTACTCGCTGCCCATGACCACGACCCCGACGACCACGGCACCGACCGTGCCGAGCGGCATCGCGGCGAACGCGGTGTCGAGCGCCGACCCGAACGCGGTGTCCTCGGGGCGGCCCGCGAGGAGCGCGTCACGGACGCCGGTCGCGTTGAGCCACGTCAGGGCCGCGGACCCGAGCACGGTGACGGCGACCCCTGCCCACACCGCGGGCAGGGTGATCGCCTTGCCCAGCTCCGCGACGAGCACGCGCCAGGGCCTCATCGGGTCGCCTCCGTGCCGCCGGTGAGCGCGAAGAACGCCTGCTCGAGGTCGTCGTGCCCGGCCGTCACGTCCGCGAGCGGACCGTGGGCGACGACCCGGCCGGCAGAGATCACGACGAGGTCGTCGGCTACCCCGGCGACCTCGCCCATGAGGTGGCTGGAGAGCAGGACGGTCCCGCCGGCGTCCGCGTGGGCGCGCAGGAGCCCGCGGATCCAGCGGATCCCCTCGGGGTCGAGACCGTTGACCGGCTCGTCGAGCACGAGCGCCCGCGGCTCTCCGAGCAGCGCGCAGGCGAGCCCGAGGCGCTGACCCATGCCGAGCGAGAAGCGTCCGACGCGCACGTGGGCGGCCTCGGCGAGACCGACCTGCTCGAGCACCGCGTCCACCCGGCGTCGAGGGATCCCGTTGCTCCGTGCGACCCAGGCGAGGTGGTCGCGCGCCCGCCGCGACCGGTGCGCCCCGGAGCCGTCGAGCATGGACCCGACGGTGCGCAGCGGGTCGCGCAGGGACCGGTACGGGCGCCCGTCGACGAGCGCGCGTCCCTGGTCGGCGCGGTCGAGCCCGAGCAGGATGCGCAGCGTCGAGGACTTCCCGGCGCCGTTCGGGCCCAGGAAGGCGGTGACACGGCCTGGTCGCGCCTCGAAGGAGACCCGGTCCAGGACCGTGCGCGGACCATGACGTCTGACGACGGAGTCGATCGTGAGCATGCACCCATCCCAGCGGCCCGACCGCCCCGTGGCATCGGGCCCGGGTCGGGACCCGGGCACGCGTGCCCCGACCCGGGTCCGTCGGACCGTGGTCCGATGTGCGGTGGGCCGCACGTCCCTAGACTCGCGGGTGTGGAGACCCGCACCCGGCCCGTGCTGCGCTCGCGGGCGTGGCCCGTCGCGGGTGGCGCCCTCGTCGCGCTCGCCGCGGTGACGGCGACCTTCGGCGTGGAGTCCCCGGTGGGGGCGCTCGTCGTCCTCCTCGTCGTCGCCGCCGCGGCGGTGGCGGTGCTCGCGTGGGCCCTCGTGCGCTCACGGCGCGAGCGACGCCGGTACGAGGACGCGCTCATGACGTGGGCCGCGGAGCGCGCCGCCCAGGCGGAGCGGCTGCGCATCGCCCGGGACCTGCACGACCTCGCCTCCCACGGCCTCGGCCTCATCACCGTCCGTGCCGCGTCGGCGCGCTCCGTACGCGGACCCGGCGGCGACACGGAGCGCGCGCAGGCCCTCGCCGACGTCGAGCGCGCGGGGCGGGAGGCGACGGCCGAGCTCCGGCGGATGCTCTCGCTGCTGCGCACCCCGGGGGAGCCGACGGGCCACGACACCGCCCTGCGACCCGCGGAGACGCTGGACGACCTCCCGCGCGTGGTCGCGGAGGCGCGGTCCGCGGGGCTCGACGTCGAGTACGAGACCACGCAGGCGCCCGCGGCGTCCGGGAGCACGGGCCAGGCCGCGTGCACCGTGGCGCGCGAGGCCCTGGCGAACGTGCTGCGGCACGCCGGGCCCACGCGTGCGCGCGTCGTGCTCTCCCGCGAGCGTGCCGCCCTGCGCCTGGTCGTCGTCGACGACGGTCCCGTGGCCGGCTGGCGTCCGCACCCGGGGGCCGGCCTGGGGCTCGTGGGCCTGCGCGAGCGCGTGGCGGCGCTCGGGGGCACGATCGAGTCCGGCCCGGCGGACCGCGGCTACCGGGTGGTGGCGACGTGGCCGAGCGAGGTGGCGTGACGGGCACGGTGCGGGTCCTGGTCGCCGACGACCAGCCGCTCATCCGCCACTCCCTGCGCCTCGTGCTCGACGACACGCCCGACCTCCGGGTCGTCGCCGAGGCGGGGTCCGGTGACGAGGCGGTGACGCTGGCGCGCGCGACGGTCCCCGACGTCGTGCTCATGGACGTCCGGATGCCCGGCGGCGACGGGATCGCGGCGACCCGACGGATCGTCGCGGAACCGGGTCTCGCGGCCACGCGGGTGCTCGTCCTGAGCATGTTCGAGCTCGACGAGCTCGTGCACGGCGCCCTGCGGGCGGGTGCGAGCGGGTTCCTCCTCAAGGACGCCGAGCCGGCGACCCTGGTCGACGCGGTGCGGCGCACGCACGCGGGCGAGTCGTTGTTCGCGCCCTCGATCCTCACGCGCATCGTCGGGCACTACCTCGACCGGCCCTCGTCGCGGCCCGCGGCGGCGCCCGCGGCACTGACGCCGCGCGAGACGGAGGTCCTGACCCTCGTGGGGCAGGGGCTGTCGAACCACGAGATCGCCGCCCGACTGACCATCTCCATGGGCACCGTGAAGACCCACGTCGGGAACCTCCTCGCCAAGCTCGGGGCCCGTGACCGCGCACAGCTCGTCATCGCGGCCTACGAGCACGGCCTCGTCGGCCCCGACGCCCCGCTCCCGGCCGAACCCAGGTCGAGCACGTCGAGCACGTCGAGCCCGATCGCCAGGCTCCGGTCATGACCGACGTCACCCGGCCCTGACCGGGCCGGGGGAGCCGGTCCGGTCAGCAGGCGGGCGCGGCACCGACGAGGAGGTCGAGCGGGATCGAGTCGGCGATCGCCTGCTGCCCGGCGACGTCGGCGTGGACGCCGGCGCCGGTGCCGTACGGCGGGCAGATCGAGTCGGGGTCCGCCGGGTCCTGGCTCGTGGCGTCGTCGAGGGGGAGCGCGGTCTGGTGAAACGTCTCGCCGGCTGCGCCGCCGGGACGTGCGCAGGGCACGAGGAAGCCCCGGGTCGTCCGCGGAGGAAACGACGTCCCGGGGCTCCTCGGCTCAGGAGCCGGTCAGCGCATGGAGGTCACGGGGAACCCGTCCATGTCGTCGAACGACTGGTTCTCGCCCGCCATGGCCCACACGAAGGAGTAGGCGGCGGTGCCGACGCCGGAGTGCACGGACCACGACGGGGAGATGACGGCCTCGCGGTCACCGACGACGAGGTGCCGCGTCTCGTCCGGGCGCCCGCACAGGTGCACCACGCGCGCGTCGGCCGGCACGTCGAAGTAGAGGTAGCACTCGGTGCGGCGGTCGTGCGTGTGGGCCGGCATGGTGTTCCACATGCTGCCCGGGTGCAGCGACGTGACGCCCATGACGATCTGGCACGAGCGCACGCCGTTCTCGTGGACGTACTGGTTCAGGGTGCGGCGGTTGGAGGTGACCTGGTCGCCGAGCTCGCGGACCGTGCCCTGGCCCGGGAGCGTGAGGACCGTGGGGTAGGTGGTGTGCGCGGGGGCGGAGAAGAGGTAGAACGCCGCGGTCCCCTCCGCGTCGGAGCCGTCGCCGCCCGCGACGTCCGCGAAGACGACCTCGCGCACGCCGCGCCCGACGTAGAGGCACGCGCCCTTCGGCAGCTCGTGCACCTCGCCGTCGGTCGTCACGGTGCCGGTCCCGCCGACGTTGACGATGCCGATCTCGCGGTGCTCGAGGAAGAACTCGCTGCGGATCTCGTCGTACGTCGGCAGGGGCAGCGGACCGTCGCCGGGCACGGCGCCGCCGAGGACGACGCGGTCGTGGTGGGTGTAGGTGACGTTCACCTCGCCGGGCACGAACAGGTCCTGGACGAGGAAGCGATCGCGCAGCTCCTGCGTCGTGGCGGCAGGGATCTGCTCGGGGCTGGTGGCGTAACGCTGTTCCACGGGTCTGCTCTCCTGGTAGGGGGGTGGGATCGAGGATCGAGGGTGCCCGGAGGGGCGGGGTGGCACGCCACGGCGTGCGGTGGGGGTCAGCGCACGAGCCAGCCGCCGTCGACGGGGAGGATCACGCCGTGGACGTAGGCCGCGGCGTCGGACGCGAGGAAGACGAGCGCGCCCTGCAGGTCGGCGGGCGTGCCCCACCGCGCGGCGGGGATGCGCTCGACGACGGAGCGCTCGCGCGCCTCGTCGGCGCGGATCGGGGCGGTGTTGTCGGTCGCCATGTACCCGGGCGCGATCGCGTTGACGTTGACGCCGCGCACGGCCCACTCGTTCGCCAGGGCCTTGGTGAGCCCGGCGACCGCGTGCTTGGACGCCGCGTACCCGGGCACGAGGATGCCGCCCTGGAACGAGAGCATCGACGCGACGTTGACGATCTTGCCGCCGCCGCGCTCGAGCATGCGCCGCCCCGCGGCCTGGGACAGGTGGAACACCGCGTCGAGGTTCACCGCGAGGACCGTGTCCCAGTCGGCGGCGGGGTGCTCGGCCGCCGGGGCGCGACGGATCGTGCCCGCGTTGTTGACGAGCACGTCGAGGCCGCCGAGCGCGTCCTCGACCTCGGCGACCGCGCCGGCCAGGTCGTCCGGCGTCGCGGTCGCGAGGTCGGCCTGCACGCAGTGGACGCGGCGGCCCAGCGCCTCGACCCGAGCGATCGTCTCGGCGGGCACGCCGCGGTCGAGGAGCGCGACGTCGGCGCCGGCCTCGGCGAGCGCGACGGCGGCGCCCTGCCCGAGCCCGCGGGACGAGCCCGTGACGAGCGCGACCTTCCCGTCGAGGCGGAACTGGTCGAGGATCATGCGCTCTCTCCTTGGTCGGGGACGAGACCCGGGAGGGCCGGGTCGGCGAATCGTGTGGTGAGCTCGCCCAGCCCGGCCACGCGGATCGTCACCGCGTCGCCGTGCGCGAGCGGGCGGTGCGCCTCCTGCGCGGCGGGCAGCTTCTGGGGCGTGCCGGTCGAGACGACGTCCCCGGGCTCGAGGGTCATGACCTGGCTGAGGTAGTGCACGAGGAACGGCAGGCGGAAGACCATGGTGGACGTGCTCTGGCTGACGGTGACGACGCCGTCGCGCACGACCTCGACCGTCAGGTCGTGGAAGTCCTCCACCGCGTCGGCGGTGACGACCGCGGGGCCGAGCTGGCCGAAGCCGTCGAAGCACTTGCCGAGCTCCCACTGGCTGGAGCGGCGCTGCCATGCGCGGTCGGACACGTCGTCGAACAGCGCGTAGCCCGCGACGTGGTCCATGGCGTCCTCGACGCGCACCCGGTGCGCGCGGCGCCCGATCACCACGGCGATCTCGCCCTCGTAGTCGACGTCCTCCGCGACCGGGGGCAGCGCCACGACGTCGTCCGGTCCGCTCAGCGTGTTCGGCGTCTTGACGAAGACGTCGGGGTACCGCGGGTCGTCCGTCGTGGGGTCCTGCCCGTCCGGGACGTGGCCGCGGTAGTTGTACCCGAGGCACAGGACCTTGCCGGGGCGCACCGGGGGCGCGAGGCGGACGTCGTGCGCCCACGGCAGCACCGCGGGGTCCTCGACCTGCCCGACGGCGTCCCGCGCCCGGGCCAGGAGGTCCGGGTCGGCGAGGACGTCGGTGAGCGTCGGGGACCCGGACGCGCCCGTGCCGGGACCGGCCGGTCCCGGGTCGAGGACGGGGCCGAGGTCCAGGAGGCGGTCGCGTGCGCCGTCGGGCACGAGCGCGCCGGGGCGCTCGCGGCCGTCGTGGACGTGGGTGACGAGCCTCACCAGTACCGCTCCCACGTGGGAAGGGTGTGCCGGACGAGCGCCTCGAGGTAGAAGTAGTCCCCCCACAGGCTGCCCTCGTCGACGCCGATGCTCTTCGGCGCGTCGTAGACGGAGTGCAGCAGGAGCGCGTCGGACTCCACGCCGTCGGCCACGGGCGTGTACCCGGCGACGAGCGCACGGACCATGTCGAGCGAGGCGCGGGCGTAGCGGTCCCGCCTCTCGGGGTCCGTCTGGACGGCGGCGAGCTCGTGCAGGCCGCACGCGGCGATCGCGGCGGCGGAGGAGTCGCGGGGCGCGTCGCTGCCGTCGGTGTACACGAGGTCCCAGTACGGCACGCCGTCGGAGGGCAGGTGCGCGAGGAAGTAGTCGGCGCAGCGCTCGGACGCGCGCAGCAGCTCCGGGTCGCCCGTCACCTGGTGGTTGAGCGCGAAGCCGTAGATGCCCCACGCCTGGCCGCGTGCCCAGCACGAGTCGTCCCCGGCGCCCTGCTCGGTCGCGCCGCGCAGCGGCTCGCCCGTGACCGGGTCCCAGAAGAACGTGTGGAACGTGGTGTCGTCCTCGCGCACGATGTGTGCCGCGAGCTGCCTCGTGTGGCGCCGGACGGCGTCCGGGTAGCGCTCCTCGCCGGTCTGGTGCCCGGCCCACGTGAGCAGGGGCATGTTCATGAGGCTGTCGACGATGGTGCGGCCCCGCTGGGCGGGGTCGGCGAGGTCGCCCCACGCCTGGAGGATCCCGGCCGGCTCGAGGAAGCGGCCCATGAGGTGGTCGGCGGCGGCGAGCGCCGCGCCGCGGGCCCGCTCGTCGCCCAGCAGCCGCCACGGCGCCACGCAGGAGAGCGTGTAGAGGAAGCCGAGGTCGTGCGTCTCGAGGTCCTGACCGCGCTCGACGCGGCGGGCGAAGTCGGCCACGTGGGCCTCGCCGGCCCTGCGGAAGCCCTCGTCGCCCGTGAGCTCGAACGCGAGCCACTGCATGCCCGGCCAGAAGCTCGTGGTCCAGCCGCGGTTCGCGCCCTCGGGGAGGTCCGGCGTGGCGGGCCGTGCGGGGTAGCGGCCGTCGTGCGTCGTGTCGTCGGGGTAGGTGTCGCCGAACGCCGCGATGTTGCGACGGATGGTCGCGAGCGCGGTGTCGACGGCGGGTGCGAGCTCGGTGGCGAGCTCGGTGGCGAGCGTCATCGGAACTTCCTTCTGCTCGGTCCGGTCTGGACGCGAGGACGTGTCGGGGACGGTCTGGGCGACGAGGAGTCAGGTCAGGGACGGGCGGCGAGGCCCGCGCCGGCCGTCGTCGCCGGGGAGAGGGCGGCGTGGAGCGTGTACCGGGAACCGCCCCACACCACGAACAGCAGCGGTGCGAGCGCGAGGCCGAGGCCGAGCGCCGGATGGGCCACGACGAGGGCGCCCAGGGTCGCGAGCGCGACGAGCGAGAGCGCCGAGAGGTACCAGCGGCGCACGGCGGCGAACAGCGACGCCCGGAGCAGGTCGCGCAGGCGCGCCCGCGGGTGGCCGGGCACGGCGGCGAACGCGACGAGCGCGGTCACGACGGCGAGCAGCGCGAGCGTGAGGAACACGGGGATCGCGACGGCGCCGACGGTCGACCCCCACACGGCGCGCACGTCGACCGCGAGGACCACGACGAGCGCCGTGGCGATCGCGCCCAGGGCGACCGATCGCCGCCAGTGCGTGCGGTAGGCGCGCCAGAACGTGCGCGCCACGCCGCTCGACGGGTCCGCGGAGAACGCCCCGAACACCGCGAACGCGGCGACCAGGCCGGGCGTGCACAGCGGCGCGACGAGCGCGAGCGCGGGCCACGACGCGGCGGGGTCCGTCGTGACGAGGAGCGCGACGAGCGGCAGTGCCGAGACCACGAGGAGGAGGTTCGTCATGAGCCCCGCGTACACGGTGCCGAAGACGAGCAGGTAGGTCTCGTGCGAGACGAGGCGGCGGCGCGGGGCCGCGGGGGCCGAGGGCGACGTCATGGCGCTCACCCCTTGAGCCCGGTCGTCGCGACGCCCTCGACGAAGTAGCGCTGGCCGAGGAGGAAGATCACCGCGATCGGCAGCACGGACAGCACGGAGCCGGTCATGATCAGTGCGTGCTCGGCGTTGTACTGGCTGATGAACGTCTTGAGGCCGATCTGGATGGTCCACAGGTCGGGGCTGCGCAGGTAGATGAGCGGCCCGAGGTAGTCGTTCCAGGTGTTGACGAACGTCAGGAGCGACAGGCTCGCGATGGCCGGCACGGACAGCGGCATCATGATGCGGCGCCAGATGCCGTACTCGCTCAGGCCGTCGATGCGCGCGGCCTCGCTGATCTCCTCGGGGATCGTCTCGAAGAACTGCTTCATGAGGAAGACGCCGAACGCGCCGAACGCCTGGAGCGCGATGATGGCCCACAGCGAGTTCGACAGGCCGATCTCGGACATCATGATGAACTGCGGGATCATGTACGACTGCCACGGCACGGCGATGGTGCCGATGTAGACGAGGAACAGCACGTCACGGCCGCGGAAGCGCATCTTGGAGAAGCCGTAGGCGGCGAAGCTCCCGGTGAGCACCTGCAGCACCGTGACGGTGACCGACAGGGTGAGCGTGTTCTTGAGCCACGTCGTCATGTCCGACCGCGCCCAGATGTCGAGGTAGTTCTGCCAGACGACGGGGTCGGGCAGCCACTGGATCGGGACGGTGAACACCTGGTTGTTGTTCTTCAGGGACGAGACGACCATCCAGAAGAACGGGAGCAGGATCGCGGCCGCGGCGACCGCCATCACGACGTAGCCGATCGTGCGGCCGACGACCTTGCCGGGCTCGCGCCGGACCGGGCGCGGCGTGAACGGTCCGGTGGGGGTCGGGTCGGACACGGGCCCCGCGGTACCGGGGGCCGGGGTGTCGAGGGTCGCCATCACGACTCCCTCCTCTTGTTCATCAGGAACTGGAAGATCGTCACGGCGATGCAGATGAGGAAGAGCGCGATCGAGATCGCCGACGCGTAGCCGAACTGGTTCTCGACGAAGCCCTTCTGGTAGATGTACTGGCTCAGCACGAGGGTCGACTGCCCGGGGCCGCCGTTGGTCATCACGAGGATGAGGTCGAACACCTTGAAGCTGCCGATGGTGAGCATGACGGTGACGAAGAACAGCGTGGGGCGCAGGCTCGGCAGGGTGACGTTGACGAACCGCTGCCACGCGTTGGCGCCGTCCATGCGCGCCGCCTCGTAGAGCTGCGCCGGCACGGTCTGCAGCCCGGCGAGCAGGAGCAGCATGTAGTAGCCCATCTCGCGCCAGACGCTCACGAGGATGACGGCGGGCATGGCCCAGGTCGCGCTCGTCGTCCACCCGGGCGGGTCGGAGATGCCGATCGCGCGCAGCAGCGCGTTGATCGGCCCGTACTGGGGGCTGTAGAGCATGTTCCACACGACGGCGATCGCGACGATCGACGTGATGTAGGGGAAGAACGCGACGGTGCGGAAGAACGCGACGCCGCGCAGCTTGCGGTTGAGGAGCAGCGCCAGACCGAGGGAGGCGGCCAGCGTCAGCGGGATGTGGATCACCGCGTAGTAGAGCGTGTTGAGCAGCGCCTTGTGGAAGCTGGCGTCGCCGACGAGGCGCGTGAAGTTGTCCAGGCCGATCCACTGCGCGGCGCCGAACACGTTCCAGCTCGTGAACGAGATGTAGAAGAGCGTGATCACCGGGATGAGGGTGAACACGGCGAAGCCGAGGAAGTTCGGCAGGATGAAGCTCCACCCGATGAGGGTGTTGCGCAGTCTCAGCCGGCTGCCGGCCCCGGCGCCGGGTCGGGGGCTCCGGGGGGCGCGTCCGACCGTGGCGGGCGCCGACTGCTCGTCGGCGGCGAGGGTCGCCATGGTGTGACTCCTGTGTCTGGGAGGACGGGACTGACGGGGTGGTCGGCACCGGCGCGGGGCCGGTGCCGCCGGCCCGGGACGCCGTCGCGGGGTGACGACGGCGTCCCGGGGCAGGGGTGCCGCGGCGCGGTGCCGTGGCGTCCGGGTCAGCCGAGGCCGGCCTCGGACCTCGCGCGGTCCTCCGCCTCGGCGATGCCGTCGTCGACGGTCGTCGCCCCGGAGAGCACCGCGGTGTGGAAGTCGTTGAGGATGTTCTGCACCGTCGCCGTGCTCGCGGCGACCGGGTTCTCCGGCCGGGTGTCGTGCGTCGCGAACGCGAACTTCGTCAGGTCGTCCGTGGGGACGCCCTCGAGCGCGAAGTACGCCTCGACGACCGGGTCGCTCAGGAGCGCCGGCGTGATGCCGATCTCGGCGAGCGCCGTCGCGCCGCCCTCGCCCGCGGCGAACGCGAGGAAGTCCTTGGCGGCCTGCACCTTGCTCTCGTCGATCGCCGGGTTGATGCCCAGGCCTGTCGGGTCGGCGAACGTCACCGGCGTGGCGTCGGTGCCCGTCGTCGAGGAGTCGGCCTGCGGGATCGGGGCCAGGCCCCAGGTGAACTCGTCCGCCTCCCCGCCGGCCTGCTGCGCGACGAGCGTCGCGACGTACCAGGAGCCCATCGGCATCATCGCGGCCTGCTGGGTGCCGAACTGCGCCTGGTAGGTGAGCGAGTTCGTCGTGATCGTGCCGAGGTCGACCTGCGCACCGGCGTCCTGGAGCGCGAGGGCGCGCTCGTAGTACGGGGCCAGGTAGGAGAAGTCGGCGCTCGCGAGGTCCGCGCCGTCGGTCTGCGCGAGCGCGAAGCCCTGGACGGTGGACTGCCACGAGTGCTGGTACGTGCCGAGCGCCGGGTCGCCGGCGGCCGCGAGCGCGGTCGTGAGCTCCTCGGCGGTTTCCGCGTAGTCGTCCCAGGTCCACGAGCCGTCGGGCTGGGCGACGCCCGCGGCGTCGAAGAGGTCCTTGTTGTAGTACAGGACCCACGAGTCCTGGCGGTAGGGCACGGCGTAGCTGGCGCCGTCGACCTCGTAGGCGTCGAGGCCGCCCGTGGCGGAGTCGAGCCCGGAGACGACGTCCGAGACGTCGAGGAGCTGCTGGCCCGACTGGTAGGTGTAGAAGTTCTTGAGGTTCTTCTGCACGTAGATGTCGGGAGCGGTGCCCGCGGCGAGGTCCGCCGTCATCTGGGTGTCGTAGTTGGTCGCGTCGTACTCCTGGAGCTCGACGGTGACGTCGGGGTTCTCCGCGTGGAACGCGTCGGCGAGGGTCTGGAACTCGGGCGTGGAGGACAGGCTCCAGCCGGCGAGCGTCAGGGTGACGGGGCCGTCGGCCGTGGTCTCGCCGCCGGAGTCGCCGCCGCTGCAGGCGGTCAGGGCGAGGGCGACCACGGCGGCCGCTCCGATCGCGATCGGGGTGTTGCGCTTCATTCCTTGCTCTCCTTCGAGTTCGGCGGCCCGACGTCGGGCCGTGCACGTCGCCGACGGCGGTCGTCGGCGACGGACGTGCGGTGGATCAGGGCAGTTCGGTGAGCGTCCGCTCGCCGTCCGGCCAGTGCACGGCGGCGGCTCGTCCCGCCGCCGTGAGCTCGAGGGACGGCCGCGCCGCGGGCGGCGGGGCCGTCGGTGCGGCGGTCGCCCGCCGCAGGGTCAGCAGGACCGCCACCCACGTGCCCGGGGCGACGGCGAGCTCCGCCCACGGCACGTGCCCGCGGGGGCCGAGCGGGCCGACGTCGTCCCGGTGGGTGGTGCCCGTCGTCGCCGGGCCGAGCAGGGGCTCGACGGTGCTCGTGAGTCCGTCGTCGTCGACGACGGGCCAGCCGCCCACGCGCAGCCGGAGGTCGTCGGCGCGCACGCCCGGGGCGAGCTCGTCGACGCGCACGAGGCGTGCCTCCCAGGGCCCGCGCACCAGCGAGACGGTGGTGACCGTCCCGGCCGGGGTCGCGACGCCCTCGAGCCCGTGGCCGTGGTCGCGGCCGCCGGGCTCCGGGTCGAGCCAGCGGGCCCGGGCGACGGACCCGGCGACGGCGACGGGCGCCCGGCCCGGTCGTTCGTCGACGCGTGCGCCGAGCGCGCGCCAGCCGCCGCGGTGCGTGGCCCGGCCGTCGGCGTCCAGCAGGACGACGCTCTGGTCGACCGGCGAGACGCGGCTCGCGGCGTCCGTCCAGGGCGCGGTCGCGGTCGAGTAGCCGAGGCGCGCGTACAGGGGCGCGTCGCCGGTCGTGTCGCCCTCGCGGGCGTGGTCCGTCCCGTGGTTGACGACGCGGACGACGCCGTCGTCCCGGGTCCCGGCGACGACCCACCCGGGCGCGCGCACGGCGCGCAGCACGTCGCCGCGCTCGACGGGCAGCGGCTCCTCGGCGTCGGTCCACGCGGGGTGGTCCGCCGGGAGCGCGAGGCCCAGCAGGCCCTTGCTCGCCCAGTAGGGCGATCCCGGCCCGGTGTACGACTGGGAGATCGGCAGCCACTCGTGGTGCCAGCCCTGGGTCAGCAGCCCGCGCTCGTCCGGTGCGCCGTGGTCGACGAAGTGACCGACGACGCCGGACGCCGCGCGGCGCAGCAGGCCGGGGGAGTGCGAGGGCGTCCCCGCGAGCGCACCGACCCAGAACGGGGCGGCGGCTGCGAAGCGGTACGTGAGGGAGCGGCCCTGGACCAGCGGCGACCCGTCCGCGCCGACGAGCGCGAGGGCGTCGTCGAGGTAGCGGTCGAGGCGCGCGAGGTCGCGCTCGCGGCGGGGCGCGGCGAGGTCCTCGGCGCCGCGCATGCGGGCCCACAGGGTCGGGTAGGCGTGCAGGGCCCAGCCGTTGTAGTGGTCGAACGCGCGCTCCTGGCCGTCCGCGAGCCAGCCGTCGGCGCGCTCGAACGAGTCGTGCGTCGCGAGGTCCTCGGCCATCTCGCCGAGCGAGTGCGGCCCGCCGACGGAGCGCAGGAAGGTCTGGACGACGAGGCGGAACCACACCCAGTTGATGCGGGGGTACGTGTCGTCGCCGACCGCCTCGGCGAGGTAGTCCACGACGCGCTCCTGGACGCCGCCGTCGAGGCGGTCCCAGATCCAGGGGCGCGTGAGGTCGAGGACGAGGGCGATCGAGGCCGCCTCCACCTTGGCCTGCGCGTGCTCGGACAGGCGCAGCCAGCGGTCGGGCGCGGAGGGGTCGGTGCCGGCGGCGAGACCGTCCGCGTACCACTGGGCGTAGCCGTGCGGGTCGGTGCCGTCCTCGCCCGCGAGGCGGAAGCCCGCGAGGAGGAAGGTCCGGGCGAAGCCCTCGAGCCCGTCGACGGCGCGACCGTAGCCGCCCTCCGGGCCGGGCAGGGTGACGCGGCCGTGGCCGGCCGAGGCGTAGGGACGGACGGATGCGAGGAGTCGGTCGCCGAGCTCCGTCCAGCGCGCACGGTCCCACCCGGTGAGGTGGTGCGGTGCGGCGGGCGTGGTCGCCGGCGACCGGGTGCCCTCGAGCGTCATCTCGTCCTCCGTGACGGCGGCCGGGCGGCGCCTGCGCCGTGCCGACCGATCGTGCGTGTGCAGTCGATGTTCGCGCAAACATCATTGCGAACAGTTACGGAGTCAACCGGTCACAAACGGCAACTGTCAAGCGCGTGGCTATTCTGTTATGATCGTTTCCGTTCGTTTGATGTGCGAACGTGGTCGTCGAGGCGTGGTCCAGGCCACATCGCCGGGGCGGTTGCCCCGGTATGCCCTCGATGCCCGTCCGCGCTGCCCACCGCACCCAGCTCGTGCCCGGACCCCTCGACGGAGAGCGATGCCCAGCCCGTTCGCCGGCCCCCTCGCGGCCGCCTTCAGCGCACCCCCAGGACGGGCCCTGGCGCCCGCACGTGTCGCCGCCCTCCTCGTGCACCCCGACGTCGCGCTCGGCGTCCGCCCGGCGCGCGACCGTGCCGTGTGGGACCTCGACGCCGGGAGCGCGGACCGCGCCACGCTGCACTCCGTGCTCGCCCGCGCGCACGACGACCTCGCCCGCCCGTGGCCGCTGCCGCTGGCGAGCACGACCGCGCGCCTGCGCCGGGACGGGAACCGGACCGACCACGAGGCGCTCGTCCTCGCCCGCCAGCAGCGCCTGTCGCGCGCGGTGCTCGCCGCGGCCGCCACGCTCGAGGACCGCTGGGTGGACCAGGTCGCCGACGGCGTGTGGGCCCTGTGCGAGCAGAGCTCGTGGTGCTGGCCCGCGCACGACGACGCGCACGCCGAGCGCGGGTGGTTCCTGCCCGACGTCGACCGGCCCTACCTCGACCTCGGCGCGGGCGAGGTCGCGGGCCAGCTCGCCTGGACGGACCACCTGCTCGGGGACGCGCTGGACGCGCGCTACCCCGGGTTGCGCGCGCGGGTGCGCACCGAGGTGCGCCGTCGCGTCGTCGACCCGTTCGTCGAACGGCGGGACTGGCACTGGATCGGCCTCGACGGGGACGTGCACAACTGGAACCCGTGGATCCACGGCAACGTCCTCGTCGCCGCGCTGCGCCTGCTCGACGCGCCCGCGGAGGCGGACCTGCGCGCCCGGGTCGTGGCGCTCGCCGTGGAGGGCCTGGACCGCTACGTCGCGACCCTGCCCGACGACGGGGCGACCGACGAGGGGTACGCGTACTGGTGGAACGGCGCGTGCCGGGCGATCGAGGCGCTCGACACGCTCGCCACCGCGACCGGGGGAGCGCTCGACGCGCTCGCGGGCGACGGTGCCGTCGCGTCGCTGCGCGCCACGGTCGGGTTCCCGCACCGGATGCACCTGGGCGGGGACTGGTACCTCAACGTCGCCGACGGGCAGGCGCGCCCCCCGCGCGCCCAGCCCTGGCACGCCCTGCACGCGGCCGCCCGTCGGGTCGGCGACGGCGCCGCGCGGCGCCACGCGGCGTCGTACCGGGTGCCCGGCGAGCCGGTCGCCGACGAGGCCGAGGGTCTCGGGCGGCTCGTGCGCGCCGTCACCGACGGCGCGTGGGTCGCCCAGACGCCGACGGACCCGCCGCTGCCGCGCGACGCGTGGCTCGGCTCGATCCAGGTCCTCGTCGCGCGCGAGCGCGCCGGGTCGCCGGCGGGCCTGACGCTCGCCGCCAAGGGTGGGCACAACGGCGAGCACCACAACCACGACGACGTCGGGTCCTTCGTCGTCGCGTCCGACGGCGTACCCGTGCTGGTCGACGCGGGACGCCCGACGTACACCGCGCAGACCTTCGGTCCCGATCGTTACGCGCTGTGGATGATGCAGAGCTCGTGGCACAACGTGCCCGAGGTCGCCGGGTCGGCGCAGGGCACGGGTGCGCAGTTCGCGGCGCGCGACGTCCGGGTCGACGGCCTGTCACCTGCGGCCGAGGGCGACGGGCCGGCCCCGGGCCGCACCGGGATCGCGCTCGAGCTCGCCGGCGCGTACCCGGTGCCCGTGAGCACGTGGCGTCGTGACGTCCGCCTCGAGCGTGGCGCGCGCCGCGTCGTCGTCGACGACGCGTGGGGGCTCGACCCCGCGACCGAGCACCACCGGCCGGGCACGAGCGTGCGGCTCCTCGTCGCGGGGCAGGTCGAGCTCGGGACCGGGCACGCGCTCGTGCACCCGCTCGACGGCGCCACCCCCGTCCGCGTCTCGTGGCCCGCCGACGTCCCGGCGACCGTGGTGCCACGCCCCCTGGACGACCCCCTCCTGTCCGAGGTGTGGGGCCCGTCCCTCACCCGGATCGACCTGGACGGCGACGCGCGCACCACGCTGCGCGTCGTCGTCGAGCAGCTCCCCGCACCCGCAGCCGGGACCACCCTCCCGGACCCGGGCTCCACCACGAACCCCGAGGAGACGACATCGTGACGACCGAAGAGGTCCAGCGCACGCCGCTCGCGGCCGAGCGGCGCGCCCACGTGCTGGGCGCGCTCGAGCGCGACGGCGTGGTCCGCGTGGCCGACCTGACCGGCGAGCTCGGCGTGACCGCCGTGACGGTGCGGCGCGACATCGCCCAGCTCGAGCGCGAGGGCCTCCTGGCCCGCGTCCACGGCGGAGCGGTCGCGCTCGGCGACGGCGTGGCGGGCGGCGAGCGGCGCGAGACCGCGACAGTGGGCGTCCTCGTGCCGTCGTTGGACTACTACTGGCCGGGCGTCGTGCGCGGCATGGAGGTCGAGGCGCGCCAGCACGGCCTGCGCGTCGTGCTGCGCGGCTCGTCGTACGAGGCGTCCGACGAGCGGCCCGCGCTCGAGCGCCTGCTCGCGACGGAGAGCCTGCAGGGACTGGTCCTGGCGCCGCGCACCGACGGGCCGCACGCCCAGGACCTCGTGCAGTGGCTCGCGGGGATCGACGTGCCGTACGTCCTGGTGGAGCGCGAGGCCGCCCGCGCCCCGCACCGCGAGGCGCTCGAGTCGGTCATGTCGGACCACGCGCTCGGCGCGCTCATGGCGGTCCACCACCTCGCGGACCTGGGGCACCGGCGGGTCGGCCTGGTGCTGTCGCACCAGTCGCCCACGTCGCGCAAGATCGCCGCCGGGTGGCGTGCGGCGTGCGCGGAGCTCGGCCTGACGAGCGAGGAGCACTTCGAGCGGCTCGCCCCGGACCGGCGCAAGCCGGAGTTCGAGCGCGCGATCCAGGAGGTCGTTGACACCGCGGTCTCCTCGGGCACGACGGCGCTGCTCGCCCACTCCGACCCGGAGGCGTTCGCGATCGTGCAGCACGCGCAGGACCGAGGCATGTCGGTGCCCGGCGACCTGTCCGTCGTCGCGTACGACGACGAGGTCGCGGGCCTGTTCAGCCCCGCGCTGACGGCCGTGCGCCCGCCGCGCACGGCCGTGGGGACCGCGGCCGTGGACCTGCTCGTCAAGCGGATCGCGGACCGGACGCGCCCGGTGCACCGGATCGCGATCAGCCCGCGCCTCGTCGTGCGCGAGTCGACGGGGCCGGTGAGCTCGCGGGCCTGACCGGCGCGGACGCGGCGCCCCCGGCCTCGGACACGACCGCGGGGGCCGGTCTCCCGGCCCCCGCGCGGGTTCAGCAGGTCGGGGCCGGGTGGGCGACCTCCTCGACGCTCTCGCGGTCGTCGCCGTCCGTGGTGCGGGCGGTGACGGTCACGGTGCCCTCGGCGGGCGCCTGGCGCACGGCGAACGACTGGTAGGCGTTCTTGCCCGGCGCGACGGCCGCGAAGGTCTTCGTCCCGTAGGCCGTGACGACCTCGACGTCGAGCGGGACCTCGTCGTCGTTGGTCACGCGCACCGCGAGGTACGGCGTCCCGGCGAGGCAGCGCTGCTCGACGACCGCGGTCGTCTCGACGCCCTGTGCCGCCTCCGCGCCCGCGACGCCGAGCCAGCTGAGCACGGGCGCCTCGGTGCCGCCGTCGTTCGCCACGGTGTACGTGACGACGGTCGGCTCGGTGAGGGTGAGCTCGCCCGAGACCACCTCGGACCGCCCGGAGCTGCCGTTGGGGAACGCGACCTTGCCGACGGGGACGGTGACGGCCTGGCCGTCCGATCCTGTCCACGAGACCGAGGTCTGCAGGTTGCGGGCCTTCCCGCTGCCGGCGTTCCACCACTCGGTGTGGCCCGACGACACGGTGTACTTGCCTGCCGGCAGCGAGAACCGGTACTCGAGCGGCGTCGAGGCGCCGGACGTGTACCAGCCGGTCTCGCGCGTCTTGTCGTACGGGGTCTGGTTCAGCAGGCCCTTGGCGGAGTAGCTCGCGACGCGGCCCCAGCCGCGGTCCGCGGACCACGCGGCGTCGGCCTCGGCGTTGCGCAGCGCGCCGCCCTCGGCCTCGACGAGGCCCTGGACGGCCCCGAACGCGGTCGCCGCCGGGACCGCCGGCGCATTGGCGTCGACGAAGTACTGCAGGCCGGCGGGCACGACCTCGACCTGCGCGGTGACGGCGAGGGACTCGTTGTGCACGAACGTGCCGGTGAGGTTCGCCGTCGCGTACGGGGTGTCGAACGCCCCGACGGGCACGAACCACTCGACGGGGGCGTCGATCGTGGTGCCCGCCTGCGACGTCGCGCGGACCGTCTCGGGCAGCGCGGGCGCCTCGCCGACGGACGTCGCGAGCCGCTCCACGGGTGCGGCGACCGTGACGGGGGTCGTCTCCGGGTCGGTGATCACCGGCGGCGCGCCGCCGACGAGCACGTCGACGCCGTCGAGCGTGAACGTCCCGCTGCGCACCGTCACCGTGACGGTGTGCGGGGTCGAGCCGTCGAGACCGCGCTGCCAGTACGACGTCTGCCGGTCGCCCGTCGAGCCGACGGCCACCGTGCGCACGGGCTCGTCGTCGACCGCGACGTCGATCGTCGCAGCGCCGCTCGCGCCGAACAGGTTGAACCCGGTGCCGTCGACCTCGAACACGGCCGAGCGGCCCGTGGCGAGCACGTGCTGCGTGCGGTTGAGGTGCGCGTAGCCCGCCTGCGTGAAGGAGAAGCCGCCGGGGTAGGAGAGGCGCGCGTCGGCGTCGTCGATCTTCACCGACTCCCACGCCTGGCCCTCGATCGGGGTGATCGCCAGGTCGTCGAACACGGTGTTGTAGTAGCCGCTGACGAGCGAGACGCGACCCGTGAGGACCGGGTTGGCGCTCGCGTCGACGTAGCGCGCCAGCGGCGCACCGTCGAGCGTGACCGTGACGACCGTGTCGCGCGCCTCGACCGACAGCGAGTGCCAGGCGTCCGGGTCGAAGCCGGTGATCGTCCCGGACGAGACCGGGGTGCCCAGCTTGCGCAGCTGCCACGACCCGTCGGCGTGGACGCGCACGGCGTACGTCGCGAGGTCCTCGCCCGTGGGCAGGAGCTGGCGCACGCCGAGGCCGGCGAAGTTCGCGAGCGACGCGTCGCGCACCTGCGTGTCGAGGCGGAAGTCGACCGACGCGGTGTAGTTCGCCCACGAGTGGTCGCCCAGCACGGTGGCCGGGGGAGCGGTGGACGGTCGGTCCTGCGCGTGGCTGCCCCACACGTCCCACGTGAAGCCGCGGTTCTCGGCGTGGATCTTCTGCACGAGCACGTTGCCGCGCTCGCCGTCGCGCTCCTCGACCTCGAACGCGCCGTTCTGGTCGGCCGTGTACCGCGGCGAGCCGCCGCGGCGCTCGACGTAGCCCATCTCGACGCCGTCGACGTCGGCGGTCGGGTAGCCGTCGTACTCGAAGTCGTCCGTGTAGGGCAGCTCGAGCACGGCGTCCTGCGCGGGCGAGGCGTAGTCCGCGCGCTCGTACGCCTCGGTCGTCCCGTGCGTGCCGAGGGGCAGCGTGGAGAGGGTCTGGATCGAGTACGGCGCGATCTCGACCTGGTAGACGTCGTAGTCGACGCCGTCGACGGTCTCGGAGCGCACCGGCTCGACGTAGCCCGTGGGCCGCAGCCAGTTGGCGTCGTACTCTTCGCCGGCGTCCGGGCCGCGCGTCTCCCACACGGTCAGCGGGCGGGCCTCGCCCAGGTTCGCGACCTTGACCTCGAAGTGGCGGGCCGTCCGGGTGTTGTTGGCGTGCACCTGCGTGAGCTCGGGCTCGCCGTCCTGCGCGGCCGGGGTGCGCAGCGTCATGTAGGTGCGGGTCGACGTGTCGACGTTCGTGCCGCCGTCGCCCTTCGTCCCGTCGCCGTACGTGGCGCCCTCGACGTACTCCCAGCCGGTCTCGGCGAACTGGTGGAAGTGGCGCACGAGCGCGACGCCCACGCCGCCCTCGTAGTAGCCCGACCACGGGTCGGACGCGCGGATCAGGTGCTTCGGCGAGTACTGCGTGCCCTCGTACATCGCGCTCACCGCGGGCTGGAACAGGAACGACGTCATGTGCGCCGGGTGCTCGCCCGCGCCGCTCCAGCGGTAGGCGTTGATGAACCGGTCCGCGATGTCGACGGCGCCCACGGTGCCGCCGACGCCGCCGCGCGCAGGGTCGGCGTTGACGCGGTACTCGGGGTCGATCATCGGGGCCACGCCCTCGGAGTACAGCACCTCCATGCCGTGCTCCTTGTTGAGGCGCGTGAGGTTCGGCCCGCCCGCGATGTCGTAGTGGTAGCCGATCGCGTCGACCTGCTCGAGCGCCGCCGGGCTCGCCAGGATCGCGGCGGCGACGGGCTCGACGTTGCGGTACGTGTCCAGCGCGACGATCTTGATGTCGCCGTAGTCGTAGCGCGCGTCCGCGGCCTGCGCGTCCTCCTCGAGCCGCTCCGCGAAGTCGACCACCCACGCGAGCTCGGGTGCGATCGACGCCTGGTGGAAGCTTCCACCCACCTCGTTCTGCGAAGGGGACATGTAGTCGAACTCGACGCCGTACGTGTCGTACGCCGCGTCGATCGTCTCCTTGTACCACTGGTAGCGCAGGTCCGGGTCGTTCTTCGTCCACGACGGCTCGCCCCAGCGCAGGGCCTCGGTCTCGATGTCCGGGTTGATCGAGAGCGCGTCGGCGATGAAGTGGAAGCCCGAGCCTCGCAGCACGTTCGCAGGCTCGTCGGCGCTGCGCTTCGTCGCCGGCTCGGTGCCCGACGACGTGTTGTTGTCCGCGCCCAGCTCGACCTTGATGTGCTTGAGGCCCGCGCCCGTCTCCGGGTCGAAGAGGAGGCGCATGATGCGCCAGTACGCCTCGGGGTTCTCCTCCTTGTAGTCGAGCAGGAGGTTGCCCGTGTTGTTGCACGAGACGGAGCCGAACCCGCCGAACACGTTGTACGGCGTGCCGTCCGCGCGGCGCTCGACGTCCTCGCCGTCGACGAGGATCTCCTTCCAGTCGATGGACGGGTCCTCGAAGCGCAGCTCGGGCAGCTCGGCGGGGACGGCCGCGACGGCCGCCGTGGCGCTCGCGGGCGCCGGTGCCGTCGGTGCCGAGGCCGCGGGCGTGGCGGCGGCGAGCCCGGCGACGGACAGCGCGAGCGCGGTCGTCACGGCCGTCGCCGTGCGAGCGCGCCCGGGTGGTGCGTGGAGTCTCATGGTCTGCCTTCCTGCCGCCGTCGTCGGCGACGTGGGTGGGGAACGGCGCGGGCCCGGGGCCGGCGCGCACGGTGCGGCAGCGACGATCCTCGATGATCGTTTATGTTCGTTCACGTGCTGCAGCGTTCGTTCGTGTCCGAAAGTAGGGTGCGTCTGCGGCGGGGTCAACCGGCTCGGCGAACCTGAACGGAAACGAACACGACGCTCCGGACGCCGTACGCACGACGGCGGCCGGCCCCTGCTGGGACCGGCCGCCGTCGTGCGCCGTGCGTGGTGGTGCGGGAGGTCAGTCGAGCGGGCCGTACAGCGCCGGGCTCGTCCGGGCGTGCGTCGCCTGCTCGAGCGCGTAGGCGAGACCGAGCAGCGGGCCCTCGTCGAAGTCGCGCCCGAGGAGCTCGAGGTTCACGCCGCCCCCGGTGACCGTCGCGTCCGCCTCGACCGCCTGCCCGATCGGCACGGTCACCGCGGGCAGCCCGGTGTTGGGGCTGAGCCGCAGGTTGGTGCCGATCGTGCCGTAGGGGTTCGCGCTCGGGTAGACGAGCGCGTCGAGGTCGGCGTCGTCGAGCATCGCGGTGACGAGCTCCTTGCCCTCGGCGAGGACCGACGTGTGCGTGCCCTCGGCGCCCGCCCACGCCTCGTACGTCTCCGCCGTGACGGCGTCGCGCGAGACGTACGTGCTGCGTCGCGACGGGACGTGGCGTCCCGACTCGACGATCCCGGTGAGCGACCGCGCCTCGACCTCGGGGGAGAGGTGGTTCGCGACGTAGGCCTCCAGGTCGTGCTTGAACTCGTTCGTCGAGCCCGACCCCTCGTTCAGCACGCTCGCGAAGCCGTTCGGCAGCACCGGCGACCACGTGGTCGGCGGGGTCACCTCGACGACGGTCGCGCCGAGCGCCTCGAGGGTCGCGCGGGTCTGCGCCCAGAGCCGCAGCGTCGTGGCGTTGCTGCCGATCATCGACGGCACGTACCCGATCCGGGCGCCGTCGAGCGCGCCCGCGTCGAGGTGCTGCGTGTACGACGCCGGGACCTGGCCCTCCTGGGCCGAGGTGACGGGGTCCGCGGGGTCGGCACCGGTCACGGCGTCGAGCGCGACGGCCGCGTCCAGGACGCTGCGCGCCATGGGCCCGCCGGTGTCCTGGCTCAGCGCGAGCGGGACGATCCCGTCACGGCTGGCGAGCCCGACCGTCGGGCGCACGCCCACGAGCTGGTTGTACGACGACGGCACGCGGATCGACCCGCCCGTGTCCGTGCCGAACCCGAGGCCCGCGAGGTTGGCGGCGATCGCCGCTCCGGTGCCCCCGCTCGACCCGCCGGCCGTGCGGCTCGTGACGTACGGGCTCGCGACGAGCGTGCTCGTGCCCGCGTCCTGGTGCGAGGAGTACTCGGAGACGAAGCCGAACGCGAACTCGTCGAGGCTCGCCTTCGCCAGGACGACCGCGCCGTCGGCGCGCAGGCCCTCGACCATGGTGGCGTCCGTGGCGGTCTGGTTGCCGTCCCAGCAGCCGCACCCGGCCGTGGTCGGCATGTCGAGCGTGTCGTAGTTGTCCTTGAGCGCGACGGGGACGCCGAGCAGCAGGCTCGTCATGCCCTGGGCCGCGCGCACGTCGTCGGCCGTCTCGGCGGCGGCGAGCGCGACGTCGCTCGTCGTGATGATCGAGTGCAGCGGCCGCCCGCCGGCGCCGGTGTCCACGAGTGCCGTGTCGTACGCCGCGATGCGGTCCAGGTAGCCCTGCGTGATCTCGACGGACGTCGTGGCGCCCGCGTTCATCGCGGCCTGCATGTCGAGCACCGAGGCCTCGACGAGCTCGAACGGGCCGTCGTCGTAGACCATGCGCTGCGACACGGCGGCGAGGTCGGCGACCGTGATCGCCCCGTCGCCGTCCGTGTCGGCGCGTGCGACGTCGTCCCACGCGGCGTCCGCGGACGTGGCGCCGAGCGCGGCGGTGACGACCGCGAGGTCGTCGGTCGTCACCTGGTCGTCGCCGGTGAGGTCGAGCTCGGTCCAGTAGGGGGCGAGGAGCGGTGCGGACGCCGAGCCGGTCGTCGCGGTGGCGACGGGTGCCCCGGTCGCGACGGGCGCCGTCGTGACGCCGAGGACGAGGCCGCCCGCGGTGAGAGCGGCGAGGCCGCCCGCCGCGGCGCGCCGGTGGGTGCTGGTCACGGACGACTCCTTCGAGGTGGGGCGGACGTCGGGTGCGCGGTCAGGTCCGGGCACGGGCCGGTGGTGCACGGCGGTCATCGCGAGGTCACCGCCCGACGTCGCGCGAGCAGCACGACGACGCCGGCCGCGACCGCGAGGAGCGCGGCCCCGGCGATCCACGCGATGCTCGCGCCCGTGCGAGCGAGGGAGCCCGCCGAGGTCGAGCCGCTGGGGGACGACGACGGGTCGGACGCGCCGTCGTCCCCCGCGGCGGTCGTGCTGCCGTCGGTCGGGGTGGTTCCCCCGCCCGTCGGGACGTCCGTCGGTGGGTCCGTGGGGGTGGGCGCCGGTGCGATCGTCGTGGTGACGGACGCGGCGTCGGTGAGCGCGACCTGCTCGGAGTCGGTGCCCACGAGCACCGCCGCGGGGACGGCGAGGTCCGCGTCGCCGGCGGCGACGCCCGTGAACGTCACGGTCGCGAGGGTGACGTCGCCCTCGAGCCCGGGGGAGGTCCCCAGGCGCGTGTGGGTGACGGAGACGGTCCCGACGCCGTCGTCCGACGTGTCCGCGAACCCACCGTCCGGCGTGACGGCCGAGTCGTCGACGAACGCGACGAGGTCGGGGTCGTAGGCGAGGGAGAGGTCGTAGGCGTACAGGTCGACGGCACCCGTGGCGACGACGGTGACCGTGAACGGGACGCCGACCTCGACCGAGGCGGGGGCGTCGAGGTCGATCCGGGCGACGGACGGCGCCGCGTGGGCAGGGGCGGTGACGGCGGCCGCGGCGAGCGCGAGACCCGCGACGAGCGCGGCGCGCCGGCGCAGGCGCCAGACGGGACGGTGCATGGGGACTGTGTCCTTCCTCGGGAGCGCGCCCGCTCGGGCGCGCGGCCGTGGTGGTGTCGGAGCCCCCTGCCGGCCACCGATGCTCACAGGCGGCTGTTTCCCGGTCGTTTCACGATTGTTAGCGAGAGCAACGGTCGTGGTCTCGGTCCGGTCACGGGGACGCCGGCGAGCCCGGATTTCACCCGCTCCCCGTCGCGGGCCCGCGCGTACGCTGGCGGGATGGTCTCGGTGGAGCCCATGCCGCGCGTCGGGGGCCGTGCCGCGAACGCTGCAGGGAGCGCGGGCGCGCCACGCTCCCGGGGGGTGCTGCGCGCGAGGACGACGGTCCCCGCGCCGTCCGCCCGCGCCGTCGAGCGGCCCGGGATCGCGGCGATGCTGGACGAGGCGAGCCGACGGCGCCTGACGCTCGTGTCCGCCGGGGCGGGGTGGGGCAAGACGACCGCCGCCGCGGCGTGGGCGCGCTCGCGGCCCGCGGTGAGGGTGGCGTGGCTCACGCTCGAGAAGCACGACGACTCGCCCCCGGCCTTCTGGTCCGAGGTGGTGGAGGCGCTGCGCGTCGCGGGCTCCGTCCCACCGGGGCACCCGCTCGATGCGCTGCGCGTCCCGGCCCGTGTCTCGCCCGACCTCGTGCGTCGGCTGCTGAGCGGCATCGAGCAGCTGCCCGGACCCGCGGTGCTCGTCCTCGACGACTTCCACGTGCTCACGTCCGCCGACGTGCTCGGCGCGGTCGGCGACCTCCTGCGCTACCCCCTGCCGCTGCGGCTCGTGCTGCTCACCCGCACGGACCCGGTGCTGGCGACGCACCGCCTGCGCGCGCAGGGCGAGATCGCCGAGATCGGCGCGCAGGACCTCGCGTTCGACGCCGCGGAGATCGCGACCCTGGGGGCCGCCGAGGGGTTCGAGCTCGCCCCCGCGGCCGTGTCCGCGCTGATCGCCGAGACCGGCGGGTGGGCCGTGGGCGTCCGGCTGCAGGTCTGCGCGCCGGGCGGCCCCCCGGGCGCGTCGCGCGCCCGGCGGTCGGTCGCGGGCTACCTGCTCGAGGAGGTGCTCGAGCGGGAGGACCCGCAGGTGCAGACGTTCCTCCTGCGCACGAGCGTCGTGAACCCGGTGTGCGCCGAGCTCGCCACCGTGCTCGACCCCGGCGCTCCCGCCGACCGCATCCTCGCGGAGGTGTCCGCCGGCGGGTTCGTCACCGCGCTCGCCTCCGACGGCACCTGGTACCGGTACCACCCGCTCCTGCGCGAGACGTTGCAGGACCGCCTGCGGCTCGAGGACCCCGACGCGGAGCGCGCCGCGCACCGGGCCGCGGCCACCTGGTACGCACGTCACGGGGAGGACCTGCCGGCGCTCGAGCACGCGGTGGCGAGCCACGACTGGGACCTGGTCGGCGACGTGTTCGTCGAGGTGGGCGCCGCGTGCCTGGTCAGCCCTCACCGCGCGGCCGTCGCCGCCGCGCTGGGCACGGTGCCCTTCGCCTCGCTCGAGCTCGACGCGTCGCTGCACCTCGCGGCGGGCTGCCTCGCGCTCGTCTCCGAGCGCATCGTCGCCGCCCGGATGCACACGGCGCGGGCGCGGGCCCTGCTCGCCGACCGCGACGACCGGCCGGTCGCGCACGCCTTGCTCGAGCTCCTCGAGGCCGCGACCGCCCGCGCCCGTGGGGACGTCACGACCCTGGCCACGTCGGGGGCCGCGGCGCTCGCCGCCCTGGACGCCGTCCCCTTCCCGTTCCCCGCGCTCGACACCTACCGCGGGCTGGCGACCAGCCACCGTGCGGCCGGGATCGCGTGGTGCACCGCGCCGGGCGCGCACGTGCGGGCGGAGACCACGTGGAGCGGGGGACCGACGACCCTCTTCGACCTCGGGACGGCCGGCGCCGTGGCGCTCGCGGAGGTCGCGGCGGGGCACCTGGGCACGGGGGCCGACGTGGCGCGCCAGGCGGTCGACGAGGCCCGGACTCTGGGCTGGTCCGCCCACGTCCAGGCGCGCCCCGCCTACGCCGCGCTCGCCTGGTGCATGCTCGAGCGCGCGGCCGACGACGAGGCCGGCCGCCTGCTCGCGCTCGCCCTCGGCGCGGACGCCGGCGGTCTCGAGCCCGCCTCCGAGCTCGCCGTGCGACTGCTCCAGGTGCTCGTCGCGACGTCGCAGCGCCGGTCCCGTGCGGCGCGGATGGCGCTGCTCGTCACGGAGCGTCTCGCCACGGACCTGGGCGGGGTCCCCCCGGTGCTCGCCGACCTGCACCTGCGTGCTCGGACCGAGGTCGTGCTCCTCGACGCGCGCGAGGGCTCGCGCCTCGCCACCGCGGGGTTCCGGCCCGACGTGCGCGGGCCGGTCGCCGACGTGTGCCGGGCGCGCCTGCTGCTCGCGGCCGGCCGGCCGACGGACGCCCTCAAGACGGTCGACGCCGTCGACACCGAGCCCCTCGCCGACCCGGTGACCGCGGTGGAGGCGGATCTCGTGCGGGCGGCGGCGCAGGTCGGGTCCCACGCCGGGCGCCCCGACCGCGCGATCGCCCGGGCGTTGCGACGCGCGGTGACGTCCGGGGTGACGCGACCCTTCCTCGTCGGCGCGCGACCCGAGATCGTCGAGCGGCTGCTGCGGGCGACCGCCGTCCCCGACGACGCGGTCCTCGCGCGCCTGCACGGGCTCCTCGGCTCGCGGAGCCCCGGCCCGGAGCCCCGGCCACTCGTCGAGCCCCTGACCGAGCGCGAGCTCGCCATCCTCGCCGCGCTGCCCACGATGGAGAGCAACGCGGAGATCGCGGCCGACTTCTTCGTGTCCGTCAACACGGTGAAGTCCCACCTCAAGTCCCTCTACCGCAAGCTCGAGGTGGGCTCGCGGCGCGAGGCCGTCCGTCGGGGCACCGAGCTCGGGCTGCTGTCCTGAGCGGGAGGCCGTCAGCCGGGGCCGGGGCGCGCGTCGTCGTCGACCTCGGCATCGGGGATCCGCCGCATGCGCAGGGCGACGGCAGCGCCCAGGACCCCCGCGACGAGCGGGACGAGGAGAGCGACCTGCAGGGCCCGTGCACGCACGTCGTCGTTGATGCGCAGGATCTCGTCCTGCACCTCGGGAGGCTCGTCGGCGAGGAGCTCGGTGAGCTGGGCGTCGCTCATGATCTCGGCGTCGTCCTCGAGCACGCGGGCGACCTGCTGCTTGTCGTCCGGGGGCAGGACCGTGCTCGAGTCGGCGCGCGCGGTGAACCCCGAGGCGAGGGACGCGAGCATCACGGCACCCGCGACGGCGAGACCGAGCGAGAGCCCGAACGAGCCGCCTGCCGAGCTGACGCCCGCGGCCTCGCTCGCCCGATCCTCCGGGACGGGGGAGAGCGTGTAGGCGTTGAGCTGCGACACGAGCAGGCCGAGCCCGGCGCCCGCGACGACGAGCGGCAGCGCGAGCCACCAGCCGGACGTCGCGCGCGGTACCACCAGGAGGGCAGCCGCGATCCCGACGACGAGCAGCAGGTACCCCGCGAGCACGCGCGTGGCCGGGCGGCGTCGGCCCGGGCGCTTGCCCGCGACCAGGGCCGCGGCGAACATGGTCAGCGAGAGCGGCGCGAGGGAGAGGCCGGCGAGCAGGGCGTCGTAGCCCAGCGCCATCTGGAGGAAGATCGGCAGGGCGATCATCGCGCCACCGAGCGCGACCTGCTGCAGGAGCTGCTGCGAGACCCCGACGCGGAACGCCGGCGAGCGGAACAGCCCCGGGTCGACGAGCGTCGTCCGTCCGGCACGCTCGCGGCGCACGAGCCAGGCGGCGAGGCCGACCAGTCCCGCCGCCCCGAGGAGGACGAGCGCACCGACCGCCTCACCACCCTCCTGCCACACCAGGACGCCGAGCACGATGCCGCCCATCCCCAGGACGGACAGGATCGTCCCGACGACGTCGACCGAGCGTTCGCCCGTGTACGGGACGTCGTGCACGAGCCGCACGCCCACGAGGACCACCACGATCACGACGGCCTCCAGCCCGAAGGCCACGCGCCACGACAGGGTCGTCGTGATGACGCCGCCGAGCAGCGGCCCCACGGCTGCCGCGATCGACGCCGCCGCGCCGACGAGCGCGTACGCGGACTTGCGCGCCGCACCGTCGAAGTTGCCGTGCACGAGCGACTGCATCGCCGGCAGCAGGAGCGCCGCCCCCAGGCCGCCGACGACCGACCAGCACACCACGACCACGACGAGGCCCTGCGCGAGCGTCATCGCGACCGCACCCGCCCCGTAGGCGAGCAGCCCGATCACGTACGCGCGGCGGCGACCGACGAGGTCGCCCACCTTGCTGCCCACGAGGATGAACGACGCCGAGACCAGCGCCTCGAGCGCGATCGCGGTCTGGACGCCGCTGACGGTCGTGCCGAGGTCGCGCACGACGGCCGAGATCGACACGTTCATGAACGACGTGTCGACGACGAGGACGAACATCGCGGCGGCCAGGAGCAGGGCGAGGCGTCGCTCGGCCGCCGTCGGGCGGCCGGTGCCCTGGTCCGTGCGCCGGTCCACGTGGTCTCCCGTCCGCGTCCACGGTCACAGGGCTCCGCGCGCCGCACCTCACCCGCCGCGGGTGCATCCGGTGGTCGTGGCGCGACGTCGCGTCGGCCGTCTGCCACGATCGCGAGATGACCGCCCAGGGCTGGGGCACGCGCCGCGTCGAGGTGGAGGGGCACGAGGTGTTCGTCCGCGTCGGCCCGTCCGTGCCGGGAACCGTGCCCCTCGTCCACGTGCACGGGTTCGCCGTCTCCGGGACGTACCTCCTGCCCACGGCCGAGCTCCTCGCGCACCGGGCGACCGCCGTCGTGCCCGACCTGCCCGGCTACGGGCGCAGCGCGGGGCGCGGTCACGCGCTCGGCATCCCGGCGCTCGCGTGGGCGCTCCTCGACACCCTCGACGCGCTCGACCTCGACCGCGTCGTCCTCGTGGGCAACTCCATGGGCGGCGCGGTGAGCCTCGAGGTGGCGCACGCCGCACCGGAGCGGGTCGCCGGGATCGTCCTGGCGTCACCCGCGGGCGGCGTCCACAACCAGCCCTTCGCCCGCGCCCTCGTCCAGCTCGCCCGGGACGCGGTGCGCGAGAGCCCGCGCATGGCGCGCGTGGCGGTGCCCGACTACGTCCGGTTCGGCCCGGTCAACACGATGCAGCTCTTCGCCGAGCTCGTCCGGTTCCCGTCGCTGCAGCGGGTGGTCCGGGTCCCCGTCCCGACGCTCGCCGTCCTCGGGACGCGCGACCCGCTCATGCCGCCCCCGTGGCGCGTCCGCGAGATCGGGGCGCTCGCGCCCCCGCACCTGACGATCGCCGTGATCGAGGGGGCGGCGCACGCCATGAACTTCAGCCACCCCGGCGAGCTCGCCCACGTGATCTCGTGCTGGCTCGACGGGGAGGAGATCACCGACGACCCCGAGCAGCCCGGGATCTCGCGCGTCGTCCAGCTCGGGAGCGGCACCGCCCCGGTCGTGTGACGACCGGGGCCCTCGTCGTCCCCGACCACCCTCCGCGGGTGTGGGCAAGGACCTCGGCGCGCCCGATCGTGGAGTCGAGCCGCACCGCGCGGCCCCGACAGGAGGGACGGCATGGACACGTTCTGGGACTGGTTCTGGCTGATGGTCTGGTGGTTCTTCTTCATCGCCTATCTCATGCTGCTCTTCCACATCCTCGCGGACCTCTTCCGGGACAAGCGGCTCAGCGGCTGGTGGAAGGCGCTGTGGGTGATCGGGCTGATCGTCTTCCCGTTCCTCGTCGCGCTGATCTACCTCGTCGCCCGCGGGGGCGGCATGGCGGAGCGGTACGCCGACGACAACCGCATGGCGCGCGAGGCCACCGACGACTACATCCGCGCCACCGCGGGCACGGGGCGCTCGCCGACGGCGGAGATCGCCGACGCCAAGGCACTGCTCGACGGAGGGGCGATCGACGAGACGGAGTTCGCGCGGCTCAAGTCGAAGATCCTCGGCTGACCCCTGCCCGGCGGGCCAGGTGGCGCGGCGCTACCCTGCGAGCGTGGCGACCACCTGGCCCCAGGCCCTGGCCTGGCGCGCGAGACGACACGGCCTCGACCCGGTCGGTGACGACCCGGCCGAGGCCATCGTCGCGCGACTCGGTGCCGTCCCCGCGGCGTCCGACGACGCGGCCGAGCTCGCGGTCCGGGTCCGGCAGTCCCGCTCCGCGCCGGGCGAGGTCGCGCGGGCGCTCGCGGACGGGCGGCTCGTGCGCACGTACGCGTTCCGGGGCGCGACCCATCTCGTCACACCGGAGGACGGCGGCGCGTACCTCGCGCTGCGCAGAGCCGGGCGGATGTGGGAGCGCGCGAGCTGGCAGGAGTACTACCGGCTCGCCCCGGCCGACTGGCCGGAGCTGCGCGCCGTCGTGCGCGACGCGCTGGCGGGCGGCCCGCTCACCCGGTCCGAGCTGGGCGACGCCGTGGCCGCCCACGCGCGGTTCGCGCACCTGCGACCGTCGTTCGGCGACGGGACGGACACCCTGCTCAAGCCGCTCACGTGGTTCGGCGACATGAGCTTCGCGCCGTCGGACGACGGGCGCACCGCGTTCCAGCGCCTCGACACGAACCCGCGCTGGGTCGACTGGCCCGACCTCGACGCGGCCGGCCGGCACGCGATCCTCGCCTACGTCGGCACGTACGGTCCCGCGACCGAGGACCACGTGCACTACTGGCTCGGCGCCGGACTGGGCGCCGGGCGAGCCCGGCTGAACCGCTGGCTGGCGGACCTGCGCCAGGACCGGCTCGCCGAGGTCGACGTCGAGGGCGCCCCCGCGATGGTCCGGCGCGAGGACGTCGACGAGCTCGCGTCGACGACGGCGTCGACGGCGGTGCGCCTGCTGCCGTCGTTCGACCAGTGGGTGCTCGGACCCGGGACGGCGGACGCGCACGTCGTGCCGCCCGCGCACCGTGCGGTCGTGAGCCGCGGCGCGGCCGTCGTCACGGCGGGCGGCGTCGTCGCCGGGACGTGGACCGTCGCGGGTGACGAGCTGCGGGTCTCGGTGCTCGACGGCGTCCCCGCGCCGTCGGGCGACGCGCTCACCACCGAGGCCGGGCGCCTGGGACCCCTCCTCGGCCGTGAGCTCCGGCTGGCGGCTGCCTAGCCGGGTTCACCCGAGCCGGCGGACGTCGTGCCGAGAGGCTGTGGGGCGGAGAGGGCGGGCACCGCGCCGACGACGATCGACTCGACCACCGCTTCCAGCGCGTCGACGTCCGGGAGGACGCCGGGTTCGCCCGCGAAGAGCAGGTGTCCGGTGCCGATGAGCGAGAGGGCGAGCGTGTCGGGATCAGCCTGCGGGACCAGTCGTCCGGCGCGGCGCTCGGCGTCCAGGTAGGACGACAGCATCGCCTGGGCCTCGGTGAGGAGCGGGACGCCGCCGCGCGGGTCGGCCTCGCGGAGCCGGGAGCGCAGCCCGTCCCGAGTGCTCAGCAGGGCGATCAGCCCCCGGGCGGTCGGGGTGAAGATGCGCGTGAGAGCCCCCGCGAGGGTGGGTACGAGGTCGGCCGTGCCGACGGACGACTCGAGCCCGGCGGCCTCCTGCTCGAGCCGGGTCACGCGGTCGAGGATCAGCTGGGCGAGGAAGTCGTCGAGGTCGGCGAAGTGGCGGTGCAGGACGCCCTTGGCGACCCCAGCCTCCTCGGTGACGGCCCGGCTGGTCAGCCCGCTCACGCCGTCGCGCGCGATCACGCGCTCGGCGGCCGCGAACAGCTGGGTGCGCGGATCGCGCAGTGCTACTCCGGTCGGCATGGACGTTCTCCTTCGGACGGTGGCTAAGTGGGCGCTTGCCCACTTAGAGTGGGCGCATGACCACTCTAAGCCGGCCGCCGGATCCCACCCCGCACCACCACCGCGACATCGCCGAGTCCTTCGGCGCGGACGCGGACCGCTACGACCGGGCCCGACCGCACTACCCGTCCGCTCTCGCCGACGCCGTGCTGGCCGGACTGCCCGGTCGCCTGGTCCTGGACGTCGGGATCGGCACCGGCATCTCCGCGCTGCCGTTCCGCGAGGCGGGTGCGGTCGTCTCCGGGGTCGAGGTCGATCCGCGGATGGCCGACGTCGCCCGCGCCCGTGGGTTCGAGGTGGAGGTCTCCCGCTTCGAGGACTGGGACGCCGGCAGACGGACCTTCGACGCCGTGATCGCGGGCCAGACCTGGCACTGGATCGACCCGGGGGCCGGAGCGGCGAAGGCCGCCGCCGTGCTGCGGCCCGGCGGACGGCTCGCGCTGTTCTGGAACGTCGGTGCGCCGGACCCGGCGATCGCCGCGGCGTTCGCCGACGTCTACCGCTCCGTCGACACGGGCCTGCCGTTCACCCCGTGGGCTGCGCCGGCTCCCGACGGCGACGACGCCATCACCCTCGCGGCGATCGACGGCATCCGCACCTCCGGTTCGTTCTCCGAGCCGCAGCGGTCGCGCCTTGCCTGGAAGACGACCATCGCCCGCGAGGCCTGGCTCGACCAGGTGCCGACGATGGGCGGGCACCACCGCATCCCCGAGAAGGAGCTCGCAGCGCTCCTCGACGGGCTCGGACGTGTCGTCGAGGACCACGGCGGCGGCTTCACGATGGGATACACCACGATCGTCGTCGTCGCCGACCGCATCGCGGAGTGAGCGCGGAGCGGCCTCAGGCCGCGAACGCGCCCGGCGTCGTGCCCAGCACGCGGCGGAAGTGCCGTGTCAGGTGCGCCTGGTCGTGGAAGCCTGCCTCGGCCGCCGCCTGCGCGGGCGAGCGGCCCAGGAGCAGGAGGCGCCGCGCGTCGTCCACGCGGCGGCCCGTGACGTAGCGGTGCGGCGGGATGCCGTACGTCTGCGAGAACACGCGCACCAGGTGGCTCGGGTGAGCGCCGAGCAGGCGCCCGGCCTCGGCGAGGGTGAAGGACTCGGTGAGGCGGTCGTCGAGGAGGCCGCGCAGGCGGCGGGCCAGGGGTGCGTCGCGCGTGGCCGACGGCGGCGTGCCCAGGTGGGTGCGGACGACGTCGCGCAGGGCGAGGACCCCGCACTCCGCGGCCATCGCGTCGGCGGGGTGGTCCAGGGCGGCATGGACGTCGGCGAGCGTCGCGAGCGCCCCGGGGTGGCGGAGCAGGGGAGCGGCGACGGCGGCGTCCGCCGCAGGGGCGGGCAGCCAGTCCGGCTCGAGGTACAGGACCCGCTTCCGGAAGGGGCGCCCGGGGACCGCCGAGCGCCCGTCGTGCGGGACGTGCGGCGGCAGCAGCGTGATCGACGCCGGGACCGCGTCGTGGGGCGAGCGGTCGAGCGCGTACGTGACCGCGCCGTCGTCGATGAGCAGGACGGTCCAGGCGTCGTGGGTGTGCGCCGGGTAGGCGTGGTGCTCGAACGTCGCGTGCAGCACCTCACGCACCAGCGGCACCTCCGGGTGCCACGCCCGCACCGAGTCGCCCGACGTGCCCATGCAAGAAACGTACAAGACCGCCCTGAGGGCCGGGGCGAAGACTGGACGCGTGCAACCGAACGACACCCTCACCCCGACCGCCCCCGGCCCGCAGTCCGGCCCCGAGCCGGCGCCCGTGCGCTTCGACACCAAGATCGCCGTCGTCCTGCGCGACGACCTCCTGCCGTGGCAGGAGCTCAACGTCACCGCGTTCCTCATGAGCGGGATCGCGACGAGCGAGCCCGACCTCGTCGGCGAGGCGTACCGCGACCGCGACGGCACCGAGTACCTGCCGATGCTGCGCCAGCCCGTCGTCGTCCTGACCGCGGGCGCCGAGGTGCTCACGGCGGCACGGGCGCGCGCGCTCGGCCGTGGCATCCCGCTCGTCGTCTACACGCGCGACCTGTTCGCGACGGGGCACGACGCCGCCAACCGGGCGGCCGTCGCCGCCGTGCCCGGCGACGACCTCGACCTGGTCGGCGTCGCCCTGCGCGGCCCGCGCAACGCCGTGGACAAGGTGGTCAAGGGCGCGCGCATGCACGACTGACCGCGCGGGCCCGTCAGTCGAGGCAGAACTCGTTGCCCTCGACGTCCTGCATCACGAGGCACGACTCGTTCTCCTCGTCGGCGACCAGCAGCCGCAGGCGCGTGGCACCGAGCGGGAGCAGCCGTGCGCACTCGGCCTCGAGCGCGGCGAGGCGCTCCGCACCCACGAGCCCGGTGCCGACCCGCACGTCGAGGTGCACGCGGTTCTTGACGACCTTGCCCTCGGGGACGCGCTGGAAGTACAGCCGGGGGCCGACGCCGTGGGGGTCGCGGCAGGCGAACCACGAGCCGCGCTCCTCGGACGGCAACGAGAGCTGGAAGTCGCCCCAGGTCGCGAAACCCTCCGGCGTCGACGGTGGCTCGTACCCCAGCACCTCGCACCAGAAGCGGCCGACGCGCTCCGGTTCGGCGCAGTCGAACGTGACCTGGATCTCCCTGACCGGTGCCATGGGCCAAACCCTAGTGGCGCGTGCCGTCCGCCCAGGGATCGTGGTCACAGCGGCAGCTCGCGGTCTTCCACGACCTTCTTCATCACGAGGCTCGAGCTGAGGCGTCCGACGCCGGGCAGCGTGGCGAGCCTGTCGTCGTACAGGCGCTGGAACGCGGGCAGGTCGGCGGTGACGCTCCGGTCGTGGGGTCGTGGAGCCGCCAGGCGGCCAGGGGGATGGGCGTCAGCGGGCTCAACCCGAAGCTCTTCCTGCTCTTCCTCGCCCTGCTGCCGCAGTTCACCCGGCCCGACGCCGCGCGCGTCGTGACGCGCGTGTCCGGTGCGCTCATGATCGTCATCGCCACGGTCCTGATCGTCGAGCAGGCGGGTGTGGTGAGGGCCACGGTCACCTGGTGAGACTGCGGTCGATGTCGCGCACGACATAGATGCATCATGTATCTATGCCTCGAACGACCAGCGGTTCTGCCACGGAGCAGGCCTACCGACACGTGAAGTCCCTCGTCCTCGACGGGAGCCTTCCTGGGGGGTCCATGACGAGCGAGGGCGAGATCGCCGACCAGCTCGGCGTGAGCCGCACCCCCGTGCGCGAGGCCTTCCTGCGCCTGGAGACCGAGGGTCTGCTGCGCCTCTACCCGAAGCGGGGCGCGCTCGTCGTGCCCGTCGCGCCGGGAGAGGCGGACGACGTCCTCGACGCGCGCCTGCTCGTCGAGACGCACGCCGCGCAGACCGTGGTGCGCCTGGCCGACGCCGAGCTCGCCACCCTCGTCGCCCTCCTGCGTGACCTCGTCACGGCCCAGGAGGCGGCCGTCGCGGACGGAGACGTCGCCGAGTACGCGACGCTCGACGCACGCTTCCACCAGGAGATCGTCGCGGCCGGCGGCAACGCGCTGCTCACCACGTTCTCCGTGAGCCTGCGCGAGCGCCAGCAGCGCATGATCGCGGCCAGCGTCCGGTGGGACCCGAGCCGCGCCACGACGTTCGTCGCCGGCCACCGCGCCCTGGTCGACGCGCTCGAGGTGCGCGACACCCGCACGTACAAGCGGCGGATCCAGCGCCACCTCGAGGACGCGAGGACGGGTCTGTGAGCACCGGTACCTCTCTGCGGACCGAGAGCGGGGCCGCCGCGTCCACGCGCGGGGCGAGGGCCGCCGTCGGGCACCGGGCGTGGCTGCCGGTCGCGGCGGCGATGTTCACCGTCGCGTGGGGCGGCAACGAGTTCACGCCGCTGCTCGTCATGTACCGGGAGGTCGGTCACTTCTCCGCCGTGACGGTCGACGCGCTGCTCGCCGCGTACGTGCTCGGCATCGTGCCCGCGCTGCTGCTCGGCGGGCCGCTGTCCGACCGGTACGGGCGCCGTCCGCTGCTGCTGCCTGCGGCGCCGATCGCGCTCGCCGGGTCGCTCGTGCTCGCGGCCGGGGACTCGTCCGCCGCGCTGCTCGCCACGGGGCGGGTGCTGTGCGGGGTCGCGCTCGGCCTCGTCATGGCCGTG
>CAZFUQ010000005.1:30375-40596 GCA_964521905.1 uncultured Cellulosimicrobium sp. | reverse complement strand
GGCAGCGGGTTGAGCAGCGGCTCGTTCGGGGTCGTGCCGCCGGCCGCGCAGTCGGCCGGGTTGCCCGTCGGGACGGCGAGGTTCTGCCCGGCCGTGTCGACCGCGACGTCGTCCAGCATGAGGCGGCCCGCGCTGCTGGCGCCGTTGATCCAGAAGAACCGGTCGAGCGCCGAGGTCACGCCCTGGCGGAAGCCGAACTGCTGCTCCGTGCCCTCGGGCAGCCGGGTGACCTCCTCGTAGGGGCCGCCCTGGCTGTAGACGCTGACCTTGTCCGTCGCGTTGTCGGCGACGATCCAGACGCACTGCCACGTGTCCCGCGACCAGACGCCGGCGGGCTTGAAGGCGCCGCCGTCGCGCACGAGCATCACGTCGTCGTTCTGGTTGTTCACGTACGCGCGGCTGTGCGCGTAGTCGGACGGCGCGTCGAGGTCGGTAATGCCGAACGACGTGTCGACGCTGCCCGTCCGCATGAAGCGGAAGAACACGGTCCCGGTGGTGCCGTCGGCGATCCCGGGGACGGCGCGGTGGGCGCGCTGGGTGCCCCCGACCATCTCGAGGACCTGGTTGTTGCCGTTGAGCGGGTCGGCGATGACCCGGGCGGCCGACGAGGCGGACCAGCCGTCCTGGCCGTCCAGGGCGGTGCGCTGGTAGCCCTCGAAGCTGAGGATCTCGGTGAACTCCTCGTCGGCCGCCTCCGCGGCCGCCGGTGGTACGAGGAGGGTCCCTCCCAGGACGGTCGCGAGAGACAGCGCGAGGAGCGCTCTCCCGCGGCGACTCGACTGCGTAGACGTCATTGTCTGCTCCACTTCGTCGGATGGTGCGGGGTGTGCGTGCCCGGCCGGGCCGTGGGCCGCCGGTGTGCGGTACTCCCGTACGCGTCGACGTGCACGTCCGTGTGCACGTCTACCGCAGGCTATGGAAAGGGCTTTCCCAGTGTCAAGGGACAGGCGGGGGGTGTCGCGACCGCGTGTGCGCGGGACCGGGGGACGGCCTGGCTCAGGGCGCGCCGGAGGGCTCGCCGAGGGTGGCCGGTGCGCCGAGGAGCCAGGCGAACAGCAACGCCGTGAGCGACCCGGAGCACAGGACCGCGACGAGGACGACGATCTGGAACTGGGCGGCTTCGAGCGTCGAGGCGCCGGCGAAGACGGCGCCCACGAAGGCGCCCGGGAGCGTGACGAGGCCGGTCGTGCGGGTCTGGTCGGTCGCCGGCACGAGGGCCGTCGACGCCGCCTGCCGGGTCGCGTCGAGCGCCGCGCGACGCGGCGTCGCGCCCAGGGCGAGCCAGGCCTCGATCTCGCCGCGCGACGTCGTGAACGCGGCGAAGAGCGACCTTCCCATGAGCGTCGACGCGGTCATGGACCCGCCGACGACGATCCCGCCGAGCGCGAGCAGGTACCGGGGCTCCGCCGGGAGCGCGCCCAGGGCGAACACGACGCCGATCGGCACCGCGGCGCTCGGGACGAGGACCGCGACGATGCGGAGCACGGGCGGCGACCCGGTGCGACGCAGCCGCCCGTGCACGGTCGTGCACGCGGCGACGACCATGACGACGAGGAAGGCCGCCGTCCACCGCGCGTCGGTGATCACGCCGCCGAGCACGAGGCTCAGGGCGCCGAGCTGGAGGACCGCTCGCAGGACGGCCCACGGCTGGAGCCAGGGTTGCTCGAGCCGTAGGCCCGCCACGACCGTCGTCGTGACCGCGGTGAGCACGATCACGGCGATACCGGTGCGCACGGGGTCCATGGGCACGGAGCCTAGCGACCGGGAGGAGTACGCTCCGTCGAGTGAGTGCAGGCTCACCTCGGTCGATCCTGCTCGGAGATGCCGGTGCGCACGCGGCCGGCGTCGGGAAGGGGCTCTTCGCGTGAGCGAGGTCGCGCGGGTCGGGGCGCGCTCGTCGGCGCGGGTCGCCGTGCGGTCGACCCGCCTGGCCGAGCGGCGCACGCTGCCGGTGCACGCCGCGGGCGCGGTGGAGGTGCCGTTCGTCATCGCGGGGGTCAGCGAGCGGCTCGAGCGGCGCACGCACTGGGTCGAGCACTCGCACCCGACCCACGAGCTGCTCTGGAACGAGCACGGTGCGTCCACCGCGACGGTCGGCAGGCGCACGTGGACGATCACGCCCACGTGCGGGCTGTGGATGCCGGCGGGGGTCGTGCACGCGGGCGCCGCGCAGGCCGGCACCTGGTACCGCGCGACGGAGTTCAGCACGCGGTCGGTGCCGTCGATCGCGGACGCCCCGGTCACCGTCGAGATCACGCCCCTGCTCCGGCTCCTGCTGCTGCGGCTCGACGACGCCGCGCTCTCCCCGGGGTCGCGCGGCCTCACGGAAGCCATGATCCTCGACCTCCTCGCGCCGGACCCTGCCGAGCTGCTCGTCACCCTCCCCGAGAGCGCGCTGCTACGACCCGTCGTCGAGGCGGTGACGACCGACCCCGGCGACCAGCGGTCGCTCGCGCAGTGGGCGACGGCGCTCGGGGTCCACCCGCGCACGGTCACGCGCGCGTTCCGGTCCGAGACGGGCCTCGGCTTCGCGCAGTGGGTCGCGACGGTGCGCGCTCACCACGCCGTCGCTCTCCTTGCGGCGGGGTCCGACCTGGAGGACGTGGCGAGCACGACCGGGTACGGGTCGGTGAGCGCGTTCGGAGCGGCCTTCCGGCGCGTGACGGGACGGACTCCCGGAGCGTTCCGCGCGTCCTGAGGAGGCGTGCGCACGTGTCCGATCCGCGACAGGAGATGCCTCTCTCGCTCGATTGCGTCAACGGCCACGCCTGGACTACGGTCCGTTAGGCAAGGCTCGCCTAAGGGTGCTCGCCGTGCCGGCTGCCGCCGGCCGGGGACGCGCCGACCCGCCGTCGCGCGTGGTCGAGGCCGGCCACCCTCACCTTCCCGAGAGCGGAGCACGTCGTCATGCGTCCACACCGGTACCTCGCCGCGTCCGCGGCAACCCTCCTCGCCCTGAGCCTGGCCGCGTGCAGCTCGGCCGCCGACACCGCGGCCGAGCCCGGCCAGGACGGGGACGAGACCACCGCCGAGTCCGGTGCCTTCCCGGTCACCATCGAGCACGCGCTCGGCACCACGACCCTCGAGGCGAAGCCCGAGCGCGTGGCGACCGTCCAGTGGGCGAACCAGGAGGTGCCGCTCGCGCTCGGGATCGTGCCCGTCGGGATGGCCGCCGCGAACTTCGGCGACGACGACGGCAACGGGATCCTGCCGTGGGTCGAGGAGAAGCTCGACGAGCTCGGGGGCGAGGCGCCCGTGCTCTTCGACGAGACCGACGGCATCGACTTCGAGGCGGTCGCGGACACGCAGCCCGACGTCATCCTCGCCCCGTACTCCGGCCTGACCCAGGAGGACTACGACACCCTGAGCGAGATCGCCCCGGTCGTCGCGTACCCCGAGGGCCCCTGGGCGACGCCGTGGCGCGAGACCATCGAGCTGAGCAGCGAGGCCCTGGGCCTCAAGGACGAGGGCGACCAGCTCGTCGCCGACCTCGAGCAGCAGATCGCCGACGCCGTCGCCGCGCACCCCGGCCTCGAGGGGACGTCCACGATGTTCCTCACCCACGTCGACGAGTCGGACCTCAGCCAGGTCAGCTTCTACACCCCGCACGACACGCGGGCCGGGTTCTTCGAGGACCTCGGCCTCACGACGCCGCAGTCCGTCGCCGACATCTCGGCCGGCTCGGACGAGTTCTCGCAGACGGTCAGCGCCGAGCAGGTCGACACGTTCGCGGACGTCGACCTCATCGTCACCTACGGCGGCGAGGACCTCGTCGCGACGCTCGAGGGGGACCCGCTGCTCTCGCAGATCCCCGCCGTCGCGAACGGCGCCATCGTGTCCCTGCCGGGCAGCGAGCCCTTCGGCACCGCGGCCAACCCGACCGCGCTGTCGATCTCGTGGGTCCTGGACGACTACGTCGCCGCGCTCGCCGAGGCGACCGGCGCCGAGTGACCGTCGTCCAGGCCACCGCGCCCGGGCCGGACGTCGCCGTCGTGCGACGCCCGGCCCGGGCGCGTGCCCTGTGGCTGCTCGCGGTCCTCGCCGTCGTCGCGCTGCTCGCCGTGGCCTCCGTGACCGTCGGCTCGCGCGAGGTGTCGTGGCCGGACGTCCTCGGCGGCGTCCTCGGAGGGACGGACGGGATCGGGCAGGCGGCCGTCGCGAAACGCGTACCACGCACCCTCCTGGCGCTCGCGGCCGGGGCCGCGCTCGGCCTGTCGGGTGCCGTCATGCAGGGCGTGACGCGCAACCCGCTCGCCGACCCCGGGATCCTGGGCGTCAACATGGGCGCGTCGCTCGCGATCGTCACCGGGATCGCCTGGTTCGGCCTGACGTCGGCGCGCGGACAGGTGTGGGCCGCGGTGGTCGGGGCGGGCGTGACGGCGGTGCTCGTCTACGTGATCGGCTCGCTCGGTCGTGGTGGGGCGAGCCCGCTCAAGCTCGCGCTGGCGGGCGCGGCGACGTCCGTCGCGCTGTCGTCGTTCATCAGCGCCGTCGTCCTGCCGCGCGGCGACATCGCGGCGAACGTGCGCTCCTGGCAGGTCGGCGGCGTCGGCGGGGCGACCTTCGCCACGATCGCCACCGTCGCGCCGTTCCTCGTCGCCGGTCTGCTGCTGTCCCTCGTGTCCGCGCGCAGCCTCAACTCCCTCGCGCTCGGCGACGAGCTGGCCGCGGGGCTCGGCGAGCGCGTGGCCCTCGCCCGGGCGGGGGCGGCGCTCGGCGCCGTGCTCCTGTGCGCCGGGGCGACCGCGGCCTGCGGGCCGATCGGCTTCGTCGGGCTCGTGGTCCCGCACCTGTGCCGACTCCTCGTCGGCGTCGACCACCGCTGGCTGCTCCCGTTCTCCGCGCTCGCGGGAGCGGGTCTGCTCACCGCCGCGGACGTCGTCGGGCGCGTCGTCGCACGGCCGGGGGAGCTGGCGGTCGGGATCGTCACCGCGCTCGTGGGCGCGCCGTTCTTCATCTGGGTCGTCCGTCGGCAGAAGGTGCGTGAGCTGTGAACGACACGGTCGGGCTGGTCGCGCGCGGACGCGTGCTGCGCGGACGCCGTCGGCGCGCCGTCGTCACGGTCCTGGTCGTCGCCGTCATGGTGCTGTTCGTGCTCAGCCTCGTCCTCGGCCACACGATCTACCCCCTCGGGGACGTGCTGGGCGTCGTGCTCGGCCAGGACGTCGCGGGCGCGTCGTTCACCGTCGGGCGCCTGCGCCTGCCGCGGGCGGTGCTCGCGGTGCTCGCCGGGTTCGCCTTCGGGCTGGCCGGCGTGACCTTCCAGACCATGCTGCGCAACCCGCTCGCGAGCCCCGACATCATCGGCATCTCCTCCGGAGCGAGCGCGGCCGCCGCCTTCGCGATCGTCGTGCTGCACCTCGACGGGCCGCAGGTCTCGGTCCTCGCGATCGTCGCGGGCCTCGTCGTCGCGCTCGTCATCTACCTGCTCTCCTACCGGGGCGGCGTCGCCGGGACCCGGCTCGTCCTCGTCGGGATCGGGGTGACCGCGATGCTCGACAGCGCGGTCTCCTACGTCCTGACGAAGGCGCCGCAGTGGGACCTCCAGGAGGCGATGCGCTGGCTCACGGGGAGCCTCAACGGCACGTCGTGGGACGACGTGGTCCCCGTCCTCGTCGCGACGGCCGTCCTCGTCCCGCTCCTCCTGGGCCAGGGGCGCCACCTCGCGGCGCTGCAGCTCGGCGACGACACGGCTGCCGCGCTGGGGACGCGCGTCGAGCGCACCCGGGTCCTGCTCATCGTCGCCGGCGTCGGTCTCATCGCCTTCGCGACCGCCGCGGCAGGGCCGATCGCGTTCGTCGCGTTCCTGTCCGGCCCCATCGCGGCGCGGGTCGTCGGGCCGAACGGGTCGCTGCTGCTGCCGGCAGGGCTCGTGGGCGCCGTGCTCGTCCTGGCGGCCGACCTGTGCGGTCAGTGGGCGTTCGGCACGCGCTACCCGGTCGGGGTCGTCACGGGCGTGCTCGGTGCGCCGTACCTCGTCTACCTCATCGTCCGCTCCCATCGCACCGGAGGGTCCCTGTGACCACGCAGCACCGACTCGTCGCCCACGACCTGACCGTCGGGTACGCCGACCGCACGGTGATCGAGGGCCTCGACCTCGAGATCCTGCCCGGCCGGGTGACGGCGATCGTCGGGGCGAACGCGTGCGGCAAGTCGACGCTCCTGCGCGCGCTCTCGCGCCTCCTCGCGCCGCGCGGCGGCGAGGTCCTGCTCGACGGGCGCTCGGTCCACCGCACCCCGGCGCGCGAGCTCGCGCGCACCCTCGGGCTGCTGCCGCAGTCGCCGATCGCGCCCGAGGGCATCACGGTCGGCGACCTGGTGGGGCGGGGGCGCCACCCGCACCACGGGCTGTGGTCGCGCTGGAGCCCGGGCGACGACGTCGCCGTCGCCGAGGCGCTCGACGCGACCGGCACCGTCGAGCTCGCCGACCGCCCCGTGGACGAGCTGTCGGGCGGTCAGCGCCAGCGCGTGTGGATCGCGATGGCGCTGGCGCAGCAGACCGACCTGCTGCTGCTCGACGAGCCGACGACGTTCCTCGACGTGAGCCACCAGGTCGAGGTCCTCGACCTGCTCACCGACCTCAACCGGTCGCGCGGCACCACCGTGGTCATGGTGCTGCACGACCTCAACCTCGCGGCGCGGTACGCCGACCGTCTCGTCGCGCTCGTCGACGGCCGGGTCCACGCGTCGGGCGATCCGGCGCACGTGCTGACCGAGGAGAACGTGCGTGCCGTCTTCGGCCTGGAGTGCCGCGTGATCGACGACCCGACCTCCGGGCGCCCGCTCATGCTTCCCCTGGGTCGCCACCACGTCGCGCCGGACCTCGTGCAGACGACCGAAGGGCGCGCCGCCCACCAGCCGGGCGGGTGAGGCCTCGGGTCAGCGCGTGAGCGAGCGCATCTTCCGGGCGATGATCCGGACGGCTCGGCTCGGTGCGAGTCGTGCCAGCCTGTCGAGCATGACGGCGTCCTTCCCGATCCGCACGCGAGGGGTGCCCTTCTCCAGCGCGGCGACGATCTGCCGCGCGGCGGCCTGGGGGGACGTGGTCCGGTCCGCGGCGGCCGCCGCGTCCCGCCCGCCCGGGGTCTCGACGCCGGAGTTCTTCGTGATCTCGGTCCCGATCGCGCCGGGGAACACGATCGTCACCGCGAGCCCCGTGCCCTGCGACTCGGCCTGCAGCCCCTCCGTGAAGAGCTTCACGGCCGCCTTGCTGGCACCGTAGGCGGACTGCCCCGGGAACGGGACGAGCGCGCCCATGCTCGCGACGTTCACCAGAGCCGCCCGCGGGCGCTCGTGCAGGAGCGGCAGGAACGCCGTCGTGACGTTGACGACGCCCCAGAAGTTCACCGCCAGGACCTTCTCGATCTCGGCGCGGGAGAGGTCCACGACGGGGACGAACCTCTGGATGATCCCCGCGACGTTGATCACGGCGTCGACGTGCCCCTGCGTGGCGACGACGTCCGCCGCGAGCGCCTCGACCGCCCCCTGGTCGGTGACGTCCAGCGGGCGGGTCGTGAGCCGGTCGGCCCTGGTTCCCGCGAGCGCCGCCGTCTCCGCCAGCCCGGGCTCGCTGAGGTCGAGCGCGACGACGTGCGCGCCCCTGCGCAGGAGGTCGAGCACGACCTCCCGCCCGATGCCGTTCCCGCCGCCCGTGACGACGACGACCGATCCTGCGACCTGCACCACGGTTGCTCTTCTCCTTCTGCTGTCCTGGCCGCCGACCGGTCGGTCAGGCGGCGCTGCCCGCACGGGCCTGCGACCGCGCCGCGGCGTCGCGCGCCGCGAGGTGGCCGAAGACGACCGCGGGGCCGATCGTCGACCCGGGACCGGGGTAGGTCCGGCCCATGACCGACGCCGTCGTGTTGCCCGCCGCGTACAGGCCGGGGATGGTCGTGAGGTCCTCGCGCAGCACCGCACCGGCGGCGTCGGTGAGCAGGCCGCCCTTGGTGCCGAGGTCGCCGGGCACGATGCGGTACGCGGTGAACGGGCCGCGCTCGAGCGGGCCGAGGTTGGGGTTGGGCTTCACCGACGGGTCGCCGTAGTACCGGTCGTAGGCGGAGTCGCCACGGCGGAAGTCCTCGTCCACGCCGGTGCGGGCGAAGCCGTTGAAGCGCTCGACGGTCGCGCGCAGGCGCGCGGGCTCCATGTGCAGGAGCCGGGCGAGGTCGTCGAGCGTGTCGGCGACGACGATCGTCCCGTCCGCGCGCATCGCCTTCGCGCCGGTCGCGGTGAGCGAGTTGAGGTAGCGGCGGCTCGCGCGGGACTCCATGACGAGCCACGACGGCACGGCGCCGTCGTGCTCGAGCATGGCGTGCCCGAAGTCGATGTAGCTCACCGACTCGTTGACGAAGCGGTCGCCGGCCTGGTCGACGACGATCGAGTAGGGCATCGACCGCTCGGAGAGCACGAACCCGTTCATGCCCGCCTTGTCGACGCCCGCTCCCCACCACGCGTCGTCCATGAGGGCGAGCGCGCCGCCGGCCCGGACGCCGACCTCGATGCCCGTGCCGAGGTCGGCGTCCTGGGCGGCGCTCCACCCCGGGACGCCGTGGTACTTCTCGCGCCACTCCGTGCGGTGCGCGAACCCGCCCGCCCCGATGACGACGCCGCCGCGGACCCGCACGCGGCGCTCGTCGTCGCCGGTGCCGACCACGGCGCCCACGACCTCGCCGTCCTCGACGACGACGTCCGTGAGGGGGGTGCGCAGGAGGACGGGGGTGCCCTGGTCGCGCACGACCTGCATGAGGGAGCACGTGAGCGCGGCGCCGATGCCCACGGGCTTCTTGCCGGTGACGAGCATCCTGAGCGTGCGCAGGACGAACCGTGCGCCGCGCACGAACCCGGTCGGGGTGGACCAGGCGCGCGTGAGGAGCCAGACGTCGTCGGTCTTGAGGGGCAGCGGCATGCCGCCGTCCTTGATGCGGGAGTGCTGCATCCACGAGCCGAGACGCTTGGCGTCGAACGGCTCGGTCTCGATCGAGCGACCGACCCGCCCGCCGGGCTTCTCGGGGTAGTAGTCCGGGTAGTCGGTCGCGCGCGCCCACCGCACGCCCAGGCGCTCGAGCGACGTGACGACCTCGGGGACCGCCTCCACGTAGGCGCGGCGGCGCTCGGGCGAGCTCGCGGGCCCGACGTCGGCGATCACCTCGTCCATGTACCGCAGCGCGTCCTCGACCGAGTCCTGCACGCCGTCGCGCGCCATGAGCGGGTTGGCGGGCATCCACAGCCCGCCGCCGCTGCGCATCGTCGTCCCGCCCCAGCGGTCGGTCGCCTCCACCACGAGGGTGCGCGCCCCGGCGTCGGCCGCCGCGATCGCCGCGGCGAGGCCCGCCGCCCCCGTTCCCGCCACCAGCACGTCGACCTCGTCGTCCCACGACTGCCCCATCGCAGCCTCCTTCCGTGCGCGAGGCGCGCCGCCGCGCACCCCGGGATCTAAGCGGAGGAGTTTCCTCCGCTTAACACTCTAGCGCGCGGTACGCTGCCGCGGAAGGACGGACCACGGGGACGGGCGGAGGACGATGACGGAGACCGGGCTGCGCGCCGACGCGCAGCGCAACCGCGAGCGGATCGTCGAGGCCGCGACGACCCTCTTCGTCGCCCGCGGCGCCGACGTCGCGCTCGACGCCGTCGCGCGCACGGCCGGGGTCGGCATCGGGACCCTCTACCGCCGGTTCCCGGACCGCCGGGCCCTGCTGCGCGCCGTCGTGCAGGACGCGATGGCGGCCGTCCTCGCCGACGTCCGGACCGCGACCGAGGCCGCGCCCACGGCCTGGGACGCCCTCGAGCGGGCGCTCGCGTGGTCGCCCGAGCTGCGGATCGTGCTGCGCCTCGTCGCCGCGGCACCTCCCGCCGAGGTCGACACCCTGCAGGACGACGCCGCCACGCGCCGGGTGCGTGACGAGCTCCTCGCGCTCGTCGACGGGCTCGTCCGGTCCGCGCAGGCCGACGGCACGCTGCGCCGTGACGTCTCGACCGGCGACGTCATCCTGCTCATGTCCGCCGTGAGCCGGGCGCTGCCGAGCGGGACCGAGGAGGCGCGCAACGCCTACGCTCGCGCGCACGCCCTCGTCCTGGACGGGCTGCGCTCGCCGGCCGCGCACCCGCTCCCCGGCGAACCGGTCGACGTCGACGACCTGCCCCTGTAGCCCTCGCGCCGCGGTTCGGTCCGCGGTCTCCGGGCCGGCCCGGACCTGTGCTCACGGCACGCACGGCGCCGTCCCG
>CAZFUQ010000005.1:4912-30275 GCA_964521905.1 uncultured Cellulosimicrobium sp. | reverse complement strand
GGCGACGACGCGAACCACTTCGTCGCCGGCCACGTCAACGTGGCCCTGACCGCGATCTGCATCGCGCTCTTCACGACCGCCGCGACGATCATCCGCCAGCTCGTCCACCGGTACGGCCGGTTCTGGGCCGTCGCCCTGCCGGTCCTCGGGTACGCGATCGCCCTCGCGACGGTGATCTGGGGCATCACGATCATCGCCCGCGGCGACGAGCCGCAGCTCGTCGTGGCCGGCCACGTGGTGCTCGGCATCGGGTTCATCACGGGGTGCGTGAGCACGGTGGCGACGGCGTCGACCAAGTTCGTGCTCATCCAGAAGAGCGCCGCCCTCCCGGTCGGGGGCGGTGCGCCGGACGGCGCCTACTCGCGCGGGACGGGAACCCTGCTGATCGCCGTCCCTGCCCTGTTCGCGGTGGCCGGTCTCGTGGTCGCGGCGACGCTCTACGCACGGGGCGGCAACCCGGCCCTGGTCGCGGGCAACGTCATGGTCGGCCTGTCGCTGATCTGCTCCGCGCTCGTCGCGCTCGTCGCGAGCATCGTGCGCCAGGTCCGCAACGAGTTCGGCGACGCCGAGCGCTACCGCTGGTCGTGGTGGGTCGTCGCGATGGGGACCGTCAACGTGGTGCTGGGTCTCGTGGTGCTCCTCGGCTCGGACGTGCCGGCGCGGCTGGCCCCCGGGACCGTGCTGATCGGGCTGGGCCTCGTCTGCTTCTCCATCCTGTCCAAGGTGCTGCTGCTCGCCCTCGTCTGGCGCCAGGTCTTCGCCCTGGCCAACCGGATCCCGATCATCCCGGTGGCCACGGCGCTCGCGTGCCTGTTCTTCGCGGCGTTCCTCTTCGAGGCGACCTTCTCCCAGCCCGGCTACTTCGTCGGTGCGCACGTCCTGGTGGGTCTCGGCGCGGTCTGCTTCACGCTGTTCTCGATCGTGTCGATCCTCGAGGCCGGGACCTCGGGCTCCTCCTGAGCGGTCACGACGTCCCGAGCGCGCCCGCGGCAGGACGGACGGGAACCCTCGCCTGCACCGGTGTCGCCGACGGCCTGTCGCAGGACAGGGAGGCAGGCTCCCACCCCAGCGCCGGCGCGACGTGGTGGACGACGTCCTCCAGCACCTGCTCGTAGTCCTCGAGCGCGAGCTCGTAGGGCAGCTCCAGTCGCAGCTCGTCGACCTCGGCGAGCGCGGCGTCCGCGAGCAGGCGCTCGACCACCTCCGCGGAGGACCCGACGACGTCCGGCGCGAACAGGGTGCGTCGGTCGCCCTGCGGGGCGAGGGTGCGTGCGTGCCGGCTGCGCGCGTACTCCCGGTACCGCTCGCGCGTGCTCCGGTCCGCCCCGTCCCACGGCAGGACCACGCGGCCCAGCGCGATGCGGGGCGGGGTCGTGCCCGCCCACGCGTCGCGGAACGCGGCGAGGTTGGCCCGCTGCGCGGTGACGAAGTCGTCGGTCCCCTCGCCGCGCACGATGTTGCCGCTGAGCAGGTGGAAGCCGTTGCGCGCGGCCCACAGCGTGGACGACCTGGAGCCGCCGCCGTACCAGAGCCGATCCGCCAGCCCGGGGGTGTGGGGCTGCAGGCGTGGCCGCTGGACGTTGCCGGGGGAGTGGATCCGGGCGTCCTCGTCGCCCAGGTACCCACCCCGGACGTTCTCGGCGAGCCGCTCGATCCGGGCGTGGGAGAAGTCGACGTCGGACCAGTCGCCGTCGAAGACGCGGGACCCGATCAGCTCGACGTGCGGGGGCGTCCCCGCGCTGAGCCCCACCTGGAGGCGTCCGCGCGAGAGCGCGTCGACCGTCGAGAGATCCTCCGCGAGGCGGAACGGGCTCTCGTACCCGATCGGGATGACCGCCGTCCCGAGCTCGATGCGCCGGGTGCGCTGCGAGGCGGCCGCGAGGAACGTGGCGGCCGACGAGACCCCGTGCTCGAGGTGACGCTGGCGCACCCACGCCCCCTGGAACCCGAGCCGCTCACCGTGCTCGAACAGGGTGAGCGAGTCCTCGAGGCCGCTCGCCGGGTCGTCGTCGGGGAAGTTGCCCGGCGTGAGGAACGCGAGCGTGCGCAGCCCGCGCGGTGACGCGCTCACTGCCCGGCCCCCGCGAGCGCGACGTCCGGGGCGGAGTCCTCGTACGACGCGTGACGGGTGGCCAGGGGATCCTGGCGGACGTCGGGCGGCGCCTCCCAGACCCGTGACGGGAACGTGGTGCGCAGCGTCGGCGCGACCTCGGCGAAGAACAGCTCGAGGCTCGCGCGCTGGTCGGCGTCGGGCACGCCGACGCCCTCGATGCCGATGCTCAGCACCTCGTGCCCGAACGCGTCGTGGTAGCGCCCGAGCTTGTCGAGCACCTGCTGCGGGGACCCGACGAGAGCGGGCCCGCGCTCGAGCATGTCGTCGAGGTCGACGAACGGCGTGCGGTTGTGCCGCGCGGCCTCCGACCGCAGGAACTTCGCGTAGATCGGGCGGTACGCGTCGACGGCGTCCTGGGACCGCGGGGTGACGTAGAGGCCCCCGGCCCCCGCACCGACGGTCGCGGACGCCGCGGGACCGTGACCGTGCGCCTCGTACCGTTCGCGGTAGTGGTCGACGAGCGCCGCGTACTTCGCGAGCGGGTGGAACCCGTTCGCGGAGAACAACGGTGCGCCCCACCGGGCGGCGAGCTCCGTCGAGTCGGTGGACGAGGCGGAGCCGTGCCAGATCGTGATGCGCCGCTGGTGCGGGCGCGGCAGCGTCGTCTGGTTCTCCAGCGGCGGGCGCGTGCTGCCCGACCACGTCACCTCCTCCTGGTCCCACAGCGCCCGCAGGAGGTCGTGGTTCTCCGCGTTGCGGTGCCACTGGTCCGCGAGGTCGTAGCCGAACAGCTCGTGCTGACGGGGGTCGTTGCCCTTGCCGATGATCAGCTCGAGGCGCCCGTCGGAGAGGTGGTCGAGGGTCGCGTAGTCCTCGGCGGCGCGGACGGGGTCCAGCACGGGCAGCACCGTCACCGTGGTGAGCAGCCGGACCCGCGACGTGCGGGCTGCGACGTAGGAGAGCAGCACCGGAGGAGAGGACGACAGGAACGGGCGCGCGTGGCGCTCCCCGAAGCCGACGGCGTCGAACCCCAGCTCCTCCGCCAGCACGGCCTGGTCGACGGCGCGCCGCAGGCGGTCGTGGTCGCTGCGCCGCTCGCCGGTCAGGGGGTTGGGCAGGTTGGTGACGAGATCGGAGGCGAGGAACTTCATGCGTTCGGGTCCTTCCAGACGTCGTAGGCGCTCCACACGACTCCCGCCGCGTCGTCGGTGGCGATGCCGTGCACGGCGCTCGACGCGGCGAAGTTGTCCTGGGGGGCGTACAGCGGGAACGAGTACGCGTTCTCCGCGATGTGCTGCTGGGCCTGCGCGTACAGGGAGGTGCGCTCGCCGACGTCGTTCGTCGTCGACGCGGCGAGGAGGAGCTCGTCCAGCGCGACGTCGTCGAAGTGGCCCCGCGCGAGGATGCCCTCGCTCGAGTACAGGAAGACGAGCGGCTGCCCCGAGTCGGAGTCGCCGCGCGAGTTGTCGAAGATCTCGTACTCGTTCGCGGCGCTCGCCTCCTGGGCGGTGCCGGAGTCGACGACCTGGAACTGGAAGTCGATCCCGGCGCTGTCCTTCACCGCGGCGGAGATGCCCTGGCCGAGGAGGTCGCGGTTGTCGCGCAGGTAGGGCGAGGCAGCGACGGCGCGCACGGTGAGTCGCCGGCCGTCCTTCGTGCGGTAGCCCTCGGCGTCGCGCTCGGTCCAGCCGGCCTCGTCGAGGAGGTCGTTCGCGCCGTTCACGTCGGCGGCGTACGCGTCGGCGACCGAGTCGTCGAGGAACGGGCTGACCGGGCTGACGGGGGCCAGCGCGCGCTCGACCCGCCCGTGGTGGATGCCCTGCAGGACGGCGTCGAGGTCGACGGCCTGCACGAACGCGCGACGCACGCGGACGTCGTCGAACGGGGCGCGCGAGACGTTGAAGTAGTACGTGTACGGCAGCCCGTTGTTGACGACCCGTCCGTACGTGAAGTCGTCGGAGTCCTCGAACAGCGAGACGTCCACGGACGGGACCCCGTCGACGACGTCGACCTGGCCCGAGCTCAGCGCACCCGTCCGGGTCGAGGCCTCGGGCAGGAACCGGTACGTCACCCGGTCCAGGTACGCGGCACCGTCGTGCTGCGCGGCCTCCGGCGCCCAGTCGTAGTCCTCGCGCTGGGCGAGCACGACGTCCTGGCCGGGCGTGGAGGACTCGACGACGAACGGTCCGGTGCCGGCGACGTCCGGTCCGCCGGCGGCGAGGTCGGCGGCCCCGGCGATCGACGTCGGCGAGACCGGTGCGCCGTTGAGCGAGCTGAGCCAGTCGAGCAGGAAGGCGTCGGGCTGGGAGAGCGTGAAGACGACCGTCCGCTCGTCCGTGGCGCTGACGTCGGTGACGCTGCGCAGCGCGAACGTCGCGGCGGAGGAGTAGCCCTCGACGCGCAGCTGCTCGAGGTTCGTGAGCACGGCCTGGGCGTCGAGCGGGTCGCCGTCGGAGAACGTCACGTCGTCCCGCAGCACGAGCGTCAGGGTCGTCTGCGCCTCGTCGTACTCGTAGGACTCGGCGAGCCACGGGTCGTAGGTCCCGTCCGCGTTCTTGTAGAGGTAGGAGTCGAAGACGTTGCGCAGCAGCAGCTTGGCCTTGTTCTGCCCGTTGACCTGGGCGTTGAGCGTCAGCGGCTCGGTCTCCAGCGCCCAGGTGATCGAGCCCCCGGCGACCGGTTCGGACGACGCGGACGCCTCGGCGGGCGTGGTGCCGTCGCCGGGGCCGCACGCGGCGAGCAGCCCGGCGGTGGTGAGGGCGAGGAGGCCGGCCGAGGTGCGCCGGGCGCGCGAGGGCGTGGACGGTGGACGTGTCATGTCGTGCTCCTTGGGGTGCGTGCCGGGCGACCGGCACGCGCGAGACGGGGCAGGGCGGTGAGGAGCTCCTGCGTGTACGGGTGGGTGGGCGTGGTGAAGACGTCCTGGACGTCGCCGCGCTCGACGACGTGACCGTCGGACAGGACGACGACCTGGTCGGCGACGTGGTGGACGACGCCGAGGTCGTGGGAGACGAAGACGAGCGCGATGCCCCGCTCGGCCTGCAGGTCCGCGAGCAGGTCGAGGACCTGGGCCTGCACGGACACGTCGAGCGCGGACACGGGTTCGTCCGCGACGAGGACGCGAGGCTCGGGCGCGAGCGCCCTGGCGATCGCGACGCGTTGACGCTGCCCGCCGGACAGCGTGCGGGGATGCCGGTCCACCAGGTCGGGGGAGAGGCCCACCTGGTCGAGCAGCTCGGCGACCCGGGCACGGCGGGCGGACGCAGACAGCCCCAGCGACAGCAGGGGCTCGGCGACGACCCGCCCCACCGGGTAGCGCGGGTCGAACGAGCTCAGGGGGTCCTGCGCGACGAGCTGCACGTCGAGCACCCGCTCGGGGCGCTCGACCGTGCCGTCGTCGGGCGGGACGAGGCCGAGCAGGACGCGCGCGAGCGTGGACTTGCCGGAGCCCGACTCGCCGACGACCCCGAGCGTCTGCCCGGCGCGGACCTCGACGTCGACGCCGGCGAGCGCGTGCCGCGTCCCGCCCGACCCCGTCGGGTAGGTCTTGACGAGGCCGGTGCCGCGGACGACGACGTCCCCCGCCGGCGGGCGCGCGGGACCGGGCTCGCGCTCGGTGGAGGACAGGCGCAGGCCGCGCGACCCGGCCGAGGGCACGGCGGCGAGGAGCCTGCGCGTGTACGGGTGCCGCGGGTCGTCGAGGACCTGCCGTGCGGGGCCCTCCTCGACCACGCGCCCGTCGGTCATGACGAGCACGCGGTCCGCCAGCGAGGACACGACGGCGAGGTCGTGCGAGATGAGCAGGAGCGCGTCGCCGTCGTCGCGCAGGCGTGCCAGCAGCGAGAGGATCTGGGCCTGCACGGTGACGTCGAGCGCCGTCGTCGGCTCGTCCGCGACGATCAGCCGCGGGGCCCCCGCGACGGCCGAGGCGATGAGCGCGCGCTGGCGCAGGCCGCCGGAGAGCTCGTGCGGGTACGCGCCCGCGCGTTCCCGAGGCTCCGGCACGCTCACGAGGTCGAGCAGCTCGACCGCTCGCTCGCGGCGTTCGTGGCGGCGCAACGGCCCCTTGAGCCCGTGGTGGGCCAGGACCTCGCCGATCTCGGCACCGACCGTGCGCAGGGGGTCGAGGCTGACCAGCGCGTCCTGCAGGACGAGGCCGATCGTCCCGCCGCGCACGCTGCGCCACCTGCGCTCCCCGAACTGCAGCGCGTCGGCCCCGTCGATCTCGAACCGGCGCGCCTCGACGTGCGCTCCCTCGCCGGTGAGCCCGACGAGGGTGCGCGCGGTGACGGACTTGCCGGAGCCGGACTCGCCGACGATCGCGACGACCTCCCCGGGCCGGATCTCGAGGTCGAGGTCGCGCACCGCCGGGTGCGCGGTGCCGTCGAACCGGACGGTGAGCCCCTCGACGCGCAGGACGGGGGGTGCCTGCCCGGACTCTCGCGCGGCGGGGTGCGCGGCGGCGGTGGACACCGTGCTCATCGCTGCCTCCCCTCGAAGCGTGCCTGGAGCAGTCGCCCGACGACGGTGGAGGCGATCACGGTCCCTGACAGGGCGAGGCCGGGGAAGACGGCACCCCACCAGGCGACGCGCAGGTAGTCGCGGTTCTCGGAGAGCATCGCGCCCCACTCCGGTGTCGGGGGCTGCGGGCCGAGGCCGAGGAAGCTCAGGCCCGCCGCGCCGATGATGGCCGAGCCGAGACCGATGGTGGCGAGGACGGGCACGGGGCCGAGCGCGTTGGGCAGCACGTGGCGCAGCACCAGCCGCGGGCGGGACAGCCCGAACGTGCGCGCCTGCTCGAGGTAGCCGGACGTGCCGACGACCTGCGCCTGGGCGCGCACGATGCGCGCGTACCTCGGGATCCCGGCCACGCCGAGGGCGAGCACGAGGTTGCCGAGGCCCGGTCCGGTGAACGCGATGAGCACGAGGGCGAGGAGGATCTCGGGGAACGCGGCGAGGACGTCCACCGCGCGTGAGACGGTGGTGTCGACGACCCTTCCGCCGACCCCCGCGACGAGGCCGAGCAGCGCCCCGGCGAGCACGGCGATGGTGGTCGCGGCCACTCCGACGACGATGGAGTAGCGCGCACCGTGGACGATGCGGGCCAGCACGTCACGACCCAGCGAGTCGGTCCCGGCAAGGTGCTCGGCACCGGGCGGCTGCAGGGTCGCGAGCGGGTCCGCCGCGAGCGGGTCGGCCGACGTGAGCAGCGTGGGCGCGACCGCGGCCGTCAGCACGAGCAGGAGGAACCCGACGGACAGCCAGCCGCCGACGCCGAGGACGCGTCGGCGCGGAGCGGGGCGGTGCACGTCCCGGCCCGACGCACGGGCCCGTCGGGCGGGTGCGTGACGCGTGGCGTCCACGTCCACGCCGACCGGGACGGTGGGATCGGTGGTCGGGACGGGTGCCGGCGTCCGGACCCTGCCCGAGGTCGAGGTCGTCATGCGCGTCCTTCCAGGAGCTCGTTCGAGTGCTGCGGCGAGGACAGGGGTGCGGTGTCGCTCGTCGACCGGGCACGTCCGCGACGGCGCGCCGGTTCGCGCCGCAGCCGTGGGTCGACGAGCAGCGCGAGCAGGTCGACGACGGTGGAGACCGCGACGAAGACGGCGGCGGCGAACAGCGCCACCCCGAGCACGACCGGGAGGTCCTTGGCGTACACCGCGTCGACGGTGATCCGGCCCAGCCCCGGGCGCCCGAACACCTGCTCGACGATCACCGTCCCGCCGAGCAGTGACCCGACGACCACGCCGGCGAGGGTCATGCCCGGCAGCGCTGCGTGGCGCAGCGCGTGCCGTCGGCGCACGGCGCCCGCGGTGAGCCCACGTGCCCGGGCGGTGACGGCGAACGGTTCCTCGAGGGCCCGGTCGAGGCCCTGGCGCAGCACCTGGGTGAGCAGTCCCGCGATCGGCAGCCCCAGCGAGACCGCGGGCAGCACGAGGGACCGCCAGCCGTCGTCGCCGGCGACGGGGAACCACCGTAGCTGGAACGAGAAGACGGCCAGGGCCAGGATGCCGAGCCAGAACGAGGGGACGGACAGCAGCACCAGCTCGACGCCGGACGCCAGGTGCCGGGCCCGTGAACCGCGGCCGGAGGTGAGCAGGGCGACGGACACCGAGAGCACGACCGCGACGCCCACCGCCGCGGCCGTGAGCGCCACGGTCGAGCCGACCTGCTCGCCCAGGACGTCCGCGACGGGACGGCGCAGCGCGTAGCTCGTGCCCAGGTCGCCCTGGGCGAGGCCCGCGACGTAGGAGGCGTACTGGACGAGGACGGGGCGGTCGAGGCCCAGGAGGGCGACGAGCTCCGCCCGCAGCTGCGGGTCGTCCTGGTTCTCGCCGAGAAGCAGGTCCACGGTGCTGCCCGGGGACGCGTAGACGGCGAGGAAGGTCACGGTGACGGCCACGAGCAGGACGACGACCGCGACGGCGAGGCGCGCGACGATCTGACGGATCACGACGGAATCTCCCTCGGAACGGGATGACGGGGCACTTGCCCGGCGTGAGCCAGGCCTGGTCGTCACCCGGGGCACCCCGCCGCACCTGGAGGGTTGCCGGCCAGCGAGCCGGGGCTTCGCGCTGGCACTCAAGACCGGGCACGAACGTAGGTGTCTCCCGCGTGCGGCTCAACGGTGAGACGCGCCCGTCCCGAGATGCGGGACGGTGTGAGCGGATGTTTCGTGACGTCGGGCTCGCGGTCGGCTGCCCGCGTACCGCGGGCGGGGAGCGCACGGCAGCCACGGCCGTCGTGGTCGGGAGCTCCGGTGGGAACTGTGTGCTCACTCGCCCTTCACGGCGGTGTCGGCGGCGTCGACAAGGTCCTGGGTCGCGGCCCATGCCGCCAGGAGCCGGAGCGAGTCCGCGCTGGCCGTGCCGGGCTCGGCGGTGTAGACGGTCAGGACCAGTCCGGGGTCCGAGGGAAGCTCCATCGCCTCGAGGGTCAGGTCGAGGTCGCCGACGACGGGGTGGTGCAGCAGCTTGCGACCGCTGCGATGGAAGCGCACGTCGTGCTCGGCCCACAGCCGCGGGAACTCCTCTCCGCGCGTGGCCAGCTCTCCGACGAGGTCGGAGAGCCCCTTGTCGCGCGGGTTGCGGGCCGTCTCGGCGCGCAGGTAGGCGACGGCGTCGGAGGCGGCGAGCTCCCAGTCGCGCCAGAAGGTCTTGGCGGCGGGGTCGAGGAGCATGAACCTGGCCATGTTGGCCGGCCGTGTCGGGCCGGCGAGCACCTGCACGAGCAGGGCACGGGCGAGCCGGTTGGTGGCGAGGATGTCGTAGTGCGCGTTGCGAACCCAGGCGGGTGCGCCGTCGATCGCGTCCAGCACCTGGCGGACCGAGGAACGGATGCGCGGTCCGGGGCGGGTCCGGCGCGGGATCGGCCCGGCGACGGAGCGGCGGGCGAGGTCGACGAGGTGCTCGCTCTCGGCCTCGTCGAGCCGCAGCGCACGCGAGATGCTCGCCAGCACGCCGTCCGAGGCGCCGGCGAGGTTCCCGCGCTCCAGCTTCGCGTAGTAGTCGACGGACAGGCCGGCGAGCATCGCGACCTCCTCGCGGCGCAGCCCGGCGACGCGCCGGTTGCCTCCGTACGCCGGGAGGCCCGCCTCGTCCGGGCTGATGCGAGCGCGGCGGGTCGTCAGGAAGTCGCGGACCTCGGCTCTCTCGTCCATGCGCTCCACGGTAGGTCGCCTCCCGTGCCACGAGGGAGGTCCTGCCGGTACACGGAAGACGAGGGACTGCCGCCCGCGCGGGGCAGGCCGTGTGATGGGCACGGGAGCGTGACGCGCTTCCGTCGCGCAGCCGACGGCTGCAGTGCACGCACGAAGAGAGGATCAGCATGACGAACGACAGCCTTCAGCCCGCCGCGGCCGCCCTGGGCACCTGGGCGTGGGGCGACAGCGGCAGGAGCGGCGACGGGTACTTCGGCAGCGAGCACGACCGGGCGGCCCTGGTGGAGCTCGCCCGCAGGGCGCACGCCGCCGGGCTCACCCTGTGGGACACGGCCCTCGTGTACGGCGCGGGCCGCTCGGAGCGGGTCCTCGGCGAGGTCCTCGAGCGCTACGACCGCAGCGAGTACCAGCTCTCGACGAAGTTCACCCCGCAGATCGCGGGCGACGGCGAGAACCCGGTCGCGGACATGCTGGAGCAGAGCCTGGCGAACCTCGGCACGGACCACGTCGACCTGTACTGGATCCACAACCCGGCGGACGTGACCCGCTGGACGCCGGGCCTGATCCCGCTGCTGGAGAGCGGGAAGGTCCGGCACGTGGGTGTCTCCAACCACGACCTGGCGGAGATCCGGCTCGCCGACCAGATCCTCGGTGAGGCCGGGTTCCGGGTCGAGGCGGTGCAGAACCACTACAGCCTCCTCTACCGCAGCTCCGAGCAGGCCGGCATCCTCGACTACGCCCGCGCCCGTGGCATCCGCTTCTTCTCCTACATGGTGCTGGAGCAGGGCGCCCTCACCGGGCGGTACACCTCGCGGAACCCGTTCCCGGAAGGCAGCAGCCGCGCGGAGACCTACGACGGGCTGCTGCCCCGGCTGGACGCTCTGACGGACAGGCTCGCCCAGCTCGGGAGGACCTGGGACGCGTCCGCCGCGGACGTCGCGACCGCGTGGGCGATCGCCAAGGGGACGACGCCGATCATCGGCGTCACCAGGCCCGAGTACGTCGACGGCCTGGTACGTGCCCGCGGCATCGAGCTCCCCGCCGGGGTCGTGGCGGAGCTGGAGACCCTCGCCGACGCCGCGAACGTGAACACGCGCGGCAGCTGGGAGCACGAGATGTAGTCGGGCTTCCCACCGACGGAGGTCCTCGACCGGCGCGCCGGCGAGGTCGTGCCGTCGAGCGGTGCGCGAGTCCTGCCGACGCGCGGGCGTCCTTCGCCGAGGCGGGGGACAGGGCGGGCCCCGGGTGCGGCCGCCCCGGCGACGTCGGTGACCACCGGCCGCACTCCCGGGCCCCACGACGCGCGGCCCTCGACCTGCTTGCCGGACGGCAGGTCGAGGGCTGCTCGTTCGTGGACGCTACGGGCGCACCGCGACCAGGGTGACGTCGTCCTCGTTCTTCCCGAAGTACCCCGCCACCTCGAAGTCCGGGGGCGAACCGGGCAGGAGGTATGCGTCGGTGAAGCGGAATCTCCTGAGGAGGCGCAGCTGCGACTCGAGCGCGCGGGTGATCAACGGCTTCGCGCCGTGCAGCTGTCCCTTGATCCTGTCCAGGATCGTCGACGACAGCACACCGCCCTCTACCCAGACCGTCGATCGAACGGCACGAGCCCCCAGAGCGCCCTCCGCGGTGACGAAGAACGCGATGAAATAGCGCACGTTGGCGTCGTAGTCGAACCACCCCGGTACATCCACGCGAAGGTCCTGGTCGATGGTGACGAACACCCGATCGAGGTCCCAGCTCGGGAAGAACGTCCCGTAGACGCGCGGGCCGCCGCGTCGTGACAAGCGGGTCCCTTCCGCCTGGGTGTCGAACAGGTCGGTGAATCGGGGGGCGATCAGGTCGCGTAGCCCCAGCTCGAGCTCTCGCACGGCGGGTTCCCTGGCAACGACGATCGAGCTGGACACGACGTCGTTGAATGCCCCGCCGTAGTAGGACCACCAGGAGGACCCTCCGCTGTCCGCGTTGAGCGCGCTGAAGCGCCCGGCGAAGTCACGGTGCTCGAAGGCGAAGGCGTGACCTCGCTGGCCGAGCCCCCAGGCCCGCTCCGACGAGAACTCGTCGTTGGCCTGGGAGCCGTAGCGCATCCACCGGTATCGCCCCGAACCGGTGCTGACGGTGCGGGTGAATCCCTGGAAGTCGCGGTGCTGCCAGAGAGTCGAGATGACGGTCATGGCCTCGTCCTTCCGTGCTGGGGCGCGTCTGCGCTGCTCGCCGTGGGTCTGGAGTCATCGGTGCTCGTGAGCCGCGCGAGCACGCGGGCTCGGACCATCGCTGCTTCGTCCACGGTGAGGACGGGCTCGACCTCGGCGAGGATCGCGATCTGCTCGTTCGTGTCGTCGGCCCATCGGCTCTCGTCGAGGAGCTGGTCGACAAGCTCGCGCGTGACGACGGGAACCGTCAGGGTCTCGGGTCCCGTGTCAACTGCCCCGCTGGCCGTGGGCAGCACGGCCCCCTGGGGTAGATCGGTGTCGGTGTCGTCCGAGACGTCGAACGCGCCGTAGGCCGAGTCGACGATCGTGTCCACCTGCATCTGCACGCCCAGTTCCCGAGCATGCAAGAGCTCGGCCTCCGGCGTGTGCCGTGAGTCCTGCGGTGCGTCGCTCATGGTGTTCTCCCTTCGTCCCTGTCGACACCTGGAGGGAGCGGTGCGCACACCGGTTCGGGACGCGCTGAGGGGGCAGGAACCGTTGGAGGGACAGGGGCCCGGGAGCACCGCGTCGCACGCGACCGACGAGACGTGGTCGTGCGTCGAGGATCCGGCGGACGTGACCCGTCCGGCCGCGCCCACCGAGCCGGCTTCCCGACGCGGCGGAGCCTGACCCGGAGCGATCTCCACCCGATCGCCGGACGACGACATCACCAGCGCCCGGCGTGCACGAGTCGCCGCATCGTGCGGTCACACCCCTGGTGACCAGCCTGCCGGGCCTCGTCGGTCAGGAGCCGGTACCCGAGCCGCTGACCCCCTCGTGGCCTCGGGTGCGCCGGGTCGTGCCGGCGTCCGAGGCCACGAGAGCGTCGACGTGCGGGAGGGTCGGGACGGCTCGTCAGCCGCGGCCGCCCCATCCTCCGTGCCGGTTGCCGATGCGGATCTCACCGGTCTGGCGGATATCCGTCGAGGAGGACCCGACGTACACCGGGACCTTGCCGCTCGGGGTGCTCCAACGGTCCCGGTCGACGTCCCAGTACGCGAACGACTTCGGGTCGAGCGTGACCGTGACCGTCTTGCGCTCGCCCGGTCGGAGGGTGACCTGGTCCCATCCGGCGAGCGCCTTGGGTGCCGTGTCGACCCTGCGGGTGGGGAGCTCGCCCACGTAGACCTGGACGGTCTCCGTGCCCGTGACCGCGCCGGTGTTGCGCACGCGGACCGAGACCTGCAGCTCCTTGCCGTCCTTCTTCTTGCCGCGGTGGTCGTTGACCTTGGTGCTCAGCCTGCCGTAGTCGAACGTGGTGTACGACAGTCCGTGGCCGAACGAGTAGCTCGGTTCGATGCCGAGCTCCTCGTACCCGCGGTACCCGACGAAGATGCCCTCGGAGAACTGTTGGTCGAGCCCCACGCCGGGGTACTGCTCGGGCGAGCTGACCGGTGTGCTGTCCTCGTCGACGGGGATCGTCACGGGCAGCCTGCCGGAGGGGTTGATGTCGCCGAACAGGATCCGCGCGATCGCGTTGCCCTGTTCCTGGCCGCCGTACCAGTTGTGCAGCACGGCGGGGACGGCGCCGTCCCAGTCGGACGTCTGGACCGCGGCGCCCGCGGTGACCACGACGACCGTGCTCGGGTTGGCCGCTGCTACCTGACGGATGAGCTCCGCCTGGCCGTTCGGCAGGTCGAGCGTCGGCCGGTCGCCACCCTCGGTCGAGTAGTCGCGCACCACGACGACTGCGACGTCCGCGTCTGCCGCGGCCTGGGCCGCGTCGGTGATGCTCTGCTGGACGTAGCCCTCGGGAGGGACCCAGCCCAGCTTGAACGCGGCGCCGGAGTCGGTGCCCGACGCTCCGATCGCGAACTCGGCGCGCACGGCGTACTGCGTGCCTGCCTCGAGCGTCACGTCGGCGGTGGAGACGTTGGCGGACAACGGGTCCTGCGACGGCTCCGTCGTGATGACGGCGTCGTCGTCGAGGTAGAGCGTCGAGGTGCCGTTCGAGGTGACCGAGAGCTGGTAGGTCCCGTCCACCGGTGCGGTGAGCGTCCCCGTCCACCGGATCGACGACGTGTTGTCGTTGGTCTGCGTCGGGAAGTGCGGTGACGCGGAGTTGAAGCCCGGGTTGAAGTAGAAGCCGCCGTTGATACCCGCGTACGGCTCGGTCCGGTCGAGCGCCGGTGTCCCGGACAGGTCCGGGTTGGCGAAGTACTCGACCCGGAGCCCGGGTGCGCCGTCGCCGGCGGACGTGAGCACGTCTGACGGGATCGGGTCCGGACCCGCCAGCAGCGCCGCGGAGGTCACCGGGTCGGTCCCCGGGACGTGGGACACGGTCGCGCCCGCGGCGCGGGCCGTGATGCCCTCGACCGGGCTCACCGTGTAGGTCGGGAGGACCTGGGAGCTCCCGCCGCCCTGGACCACGACGTCCGCGTCGGTCCCGACGACCGCGAGGGAGCCGACGTCCCCGAGAGGGAGGAAGGGCCCGTCGTTCTTGAGCAGCACGCTCGCCCGCTCGGACACCTCGCGCGCGAACTCACCGTTCTCCGCCTCGGGCAGCGGCTGGACCGTCGCGGGCTCGTCGAACAGCCCGAGCGCGAACATGGGTCGCAAGATGCGCAGGACCGCGTCGTCCACGCGCGACACCGGCACCTCCCCGGCGTTCACCGCGTCGATGAGGGCGGCGCAGAAGAAGCAGTCGAAACCGCCGTAGTCACCGGGCATCTCCTGGTCCAGCCCGCCGAGGATCGCCGCCTGGGTGGAGTGCGTGGCGCCGTAGTCGCTCATCATCCAGCCCTCGAACCCCAGCTGTTCCTTGAGGACCTGGTTGAGCAGGTAGTCGTGCTCGCACGCGTAGGTGCCGTTGACCTTGTTGAACGAGCACATCGCCGATCCGGCGTGGCCCTCGTCGATCGCGATGTCGAAGGGGCGGGTGTAGATCTCCTGAAGCGTCCGCTCGTCCACGACGGCGTTGCCGCCGATGAGCCGGTTCGCCTCCTGCGTGTAGACGTTGTAGTGCTTGATGTCCGCGACGACGGGGTTCTTCTGGATGCCGCGCGAGATCGCGCCACCCATCGTGCCGGAGATCAGCGGGTCCTCGCCGAACGCTTCGAAGGCGCGACCCGCGAGGGAGACCCGGGCGATGTCCATCGCCGGGGCGAGGAGGACGTTGTGCCCGGAGCGGAACGCCTCGTCGCCGGCACGCTCTCCGTACTCCTCGGCGACCCCGGTGTCCCACGTCGCGGCCAGCGCGAGCGGTGACGGGAGCTGGGTCGACCTCTGGTCGTTGACGTCGGGGTTCGCGATGCGTACCCCGGCCGGTCCGTCCGCCATGGTCAGCGCCGGGATCCCGAGTCGCTCGATCGGGGCGTTGTAGAAGCCGTAGAAGTTGTTGAGCTCTCCGTGCAGCATGTCGACCTTCTCCTCGAGGGTCATCTGCTGCAGGAGCGCCTGCGCTCGGCGGGTGGCGGAACGAGAGTCGTCCCACCACGCCTGGCGCTGTTGCGGTTGCCACCTTCCGCGTTCCAGCTGTTGGGTCGTCGCCGCCTCGTCGTCCGGTGCATCGGCTGACGCCGCGCCGAGCGGGACGACGAGACCCACGACGCACATCGAGCCGATGATCGCTGCGCGTGCCGATCGGCGCGCACGGAGTCGTTCCATGAGGAGCACCCCCTCGTGCTCTCTGCGCCCGCCAACGACCCGGCTGCTCGAGTCAACGCGAGCGCACAGTCTCCAGTAGCCCACCAGACGCCCTGACGGTCAACCCCCGCGGCTCGGCCGGCGCCCGGTGACGGACTACTCGTCTCACGAGCCTGCCCGGGAGCGGGCGAGGGCGGCGTTCGTCGTTAGCCTGGGAGGGACGGGCGGTGGTCGCCGATGAGTCAGCCGGTGCGGGGACGACGTGCGGTAGTGGTCGGTCTCGTCCTGCTGCTCGTCATGATCGTGGTCTCGGCGGTGCTGCTCCTGACCCGCCGCACGTCATCGCCGTCGCCCTCCCCGACGAGCGCCACCGCAGCTTCCGCGGGTGTCGCTGCGCGCGCTACCTCGGCGGACGGGACCGCTCGCATCGCCCCGTTGCCCGTCACGGTCGAGGACGCACCCGGCGCAGGCGGCGGGTCGTCCGGCATCGAGCAGAGGCAGGAGATCACCGCCTTCGGCGCGGCGCTGACCGAGTCCTCCGCCGAGCTGCTTCGGTCCCTCGGCGCCGGACCGCGCGCCGAGCTCCTGCGCGAGCTGTTCGCGCCGGACGGCCCGGTGCGTCTCGGGGTCGTCCGCGTCGCGCTGGGCGGCTCGGACTTCGTGACCGAGCCAGCGTCCACGTACGACGACCTCCTGCCAGGGGAGGAGGACTGGGACCTCGACCGGTTCAGCACGACGAGGGACGAGGACGCGGTGCGCCCCGTGCTCCGCGAGATCTTGGCCATCGCCCCGGACGTCGTCGTGATCGCGTCGCCGTGGAGCCCGCCGGCCTGGCTCAAGTCCTCGGGGTCGCTCGAAGGCGGCACCCTCTCTGACGATCCGCGCGCCGCGGAGACCTACGCCCGCTACCTCCTCGCCGCCGTGCTCGAGTACCGAGCCGCGGGGACCCCGGTCGACTACCTCACCGTGCAGAACGAGCCTCAGGCCCGGACACCCGATGGCTACCCGGGGACGGACATGCCCGTCGCCACCCAGGCGGCCGTCATCACCGAGCTCGGACCGCTGCTCGGCGAGCACGGGCTCGAGACGAAGATCCTCGCCTACGACCACAACTGGTCCCTGCACCCTGCCGACCGCGACAGCACCCCCGAGGGACGCGACCCGGAGGCCGACTACCCCTTCGACGTGCTCGCGGGCCCGGCCAGGCCGTGGGTCGCCGGCGTCGCCTACCACTGCTACTTCGGCGACGCCTCCGCGCAGTCCGCGCTCCACGACGCCGACCCGGCCGTGCAGATCTGGGTCACGGAGTGCTCCGGATCGCACGCCGAGGGAGCCTCACCCGAGACGGTGTTCGCCGACACGCTCTCCTGGCAGGCGACGAACCTCCTGGTCGGGTCGTTGCAGAACTGGGCTACCGGGCTCCTCACCTGGAACCTGGCGCTCGACGCGGACGGCGGCCCGCACGTCGGCGGATGCAGCACGTGCACGGGAGTCGTGACGATCTCCGACGGGCAGGTCACGCGCAACGCCGAGTACTACGTCCTCGCGCACGCCGCCCGCTTTCTCCCGCGGGGCTCGGTGGTGGTCGCGACGTCCGCGGTGGACGGCGGTTCGATGCCGCACGTGGCGGCCAGGACGCCCGACGGCGCCCTGGTGGTCCTCGCGTACAACGCGGGCGGGGACCCGCAGCACGTCGTGGTCGACGAGTCCGGGCACACCTTCTCCCTCGAGGTCCCTCCGCGTTCTCTCGCGACCCTCACCACCGTGGACACCGATCCGGTTCCCGCGCCCGTGCCGATGACCGCCCTGCCCGTCGTCGGGGTGAAGGCCTCGCCCGAGCACCCCGAGGACCCTTGCTGCACGCAGGACGTCCCGGCCCGGGCCAGCGACGGCGACCGTAGCACCAGGTGGAGCTCCGGTCGTTCGCAGCGGCCCGGCGACCGGCTCGAGGTCGAGCTCGCGGACACCGCTCGCATCACCCAGGTGGTGCTCGACAGCGCTGACGCGACCGACGACTGGCCCCGCGAGGTCACGGTCCTCGCCAGCCGGGACGGCGAGTCGTGGCAGACTCTCGTCGAGAGCGCCCGCGGTGACGGCGCCGTCCTTGCGGTGGAGCTCGACGCCGACGCACGCTTCCTCCGCGTCGAGGTGACCGACGTGGCGGACGCGTGGTGGAGCATCGCCGAGATCACCCTTCTCGGGCACATGGAGGGGACGCCGCCATGACCGCGACCTCGTCGTGGTGGGCAGGACGGGTGCCGTGGACAGGGTGAACCACAGGAGCGCGCCGATGCCAGGGTCCGCGAGGCCGCCGTGCACCGCCTCCTCGATCCAGGTCCCCGGATCGACGTCCTCGCGCGACGGGAGAACACGGCCCCACCCTCCGCGGCGCCGTCACCGCGCAGCGTGCGACGTCGGAGAGCACGTCCTTCGAGCGTCGTGCGAGCAAGGTCACAGCCACGGACCCGACCAGGGCGGTGCGCCGGACCGACGCGGACCTCGGGCCGGCCGACCGCGCGCCGAGGTGTGTCGTGACGACGAAAGAGCGGGTCCAGGTTTCCCTGGACCCGCTCTTCCGTCGCTGTCTCAACGAGTGTCCGGAGGGGGACTTGAACCCCCACGCCCGATAAAGGGCACTAGCACCTCAAGCTAGCGCGTCTGCCATTCCGCCACCCGGACGAGTGGACCTTCGCGGCGTTTCCGCCGTTCCGGTGCGGGGAAAAACATAGCACGGTTCGGCCGTGGTCCACGCATCGCGACCGCCCGTCGGCGACGGGGCGGAGGGCGGGAGCCCAGGTCAGCGCTCCGGCGCGTGGCGTCCGGCGAACGGAAGGGTCCTGGGGCAGACTGGCGAGATGGCGGCGACGACCCGACGGAGGTACGCGTGACGGACGAGCAACGGCCCGCAGGGGGCGCCTCCGCGGCGCCCCGGAACGGGGGGAGCTCGGACCGCGCGGCGGCGTCGGTCAAGCACCTGGCCGGGACGTCGAGCGCGGCGCGCAAGGTCGCGGGCGCCCGCCGCAACCCGTCCGTCGTCGGCTACGACGAGACCGTGCCGGCCTGGTTGCGCACGGCAGGGGGCTGGTCGTGGCGCCTGCTCATGATCGTGGCGGCGGTCGCGCTGATCTTCTTCGCGACGGCGCAGGTCCAGCTCGTGTTCGTCGCGGTGTTCCTCGCGCTCGTCATCACGTCGGTGCTGCGGCCGGTGACGGACTTCTACGCGAGGGTGATGCCTCGCGGGCTTGCGACGGGCCTGGCGATCTTCTCGGCGTTCCTGTTCATCGCCGGCCTGCTCACCTACGTCATCACGTCGGTCGCGGGCCAGTGGCAGAGCCTGGCGGAGCAGTTCGACCGCGGCATCGAGCAGATCTTCGACTTCCTCGAGAACGGCCCGCTGCCGGTCACCATCACGGCCGACGACGTCAACGGCTGGATCGACAACGGGCAGAAGTGGCTCGCGGAGCACGGCGGCGACATCGCGAGCCAGGCGGCCGCGAGCGCCGGTTCGGTGTTCGAGGCGTTCGCCGCGATCGCCCTGGCGATCTTCTGCACGGTGTTCTTCCTCGCGCGGGGCAAGGACATGTGGACCTGGTTCCTCAACCAGCTTCCCGCGCGGACGCGCGACAGCTGGAAGGTCGCGGGCGGATCGGGCTGGTACACGTTCTCCGGGTACGCGCGCGGCACGGTGATCATCGCCCTGCTCGACGGCATCCTCGCGGGGATCTTTCTCGCGATCCTCGGTGTCCCGCTCGCGGCGCCGCTCGCGGTCCTCGTGTTCATCGGCGCGTTCATCCCGATCATCGGTGCCCCGCTCGCGATGATCATCGCGGCGATCGTCGCGCTCGCCGCGAAGGGGATCTGGATCGCGCTCGCGGTCACCATCGGCATCGCCCTGATCGGGCAGCTCGAGGGGCACGTGTTCCAGCCGCTCATCATGGGCAAGCAGGTCTCGCTCCATCCGGTCGTGGTCGCGATCTCCGTGACGGCGGGGACCCTGCTCGCGGGGATCCTCGGCGCGGTCGTGTCGGTGCCGCTCGTCGCGGTCGCCTGGTCGGTGTTCTCGCGGCTGCGCCACAAGGACCCGCCCATGGAGGACGACGTCCCCACGGCCAAGGAGATCGCGCTGGGCGAGGCGGGGGGCGACGTCGTGCCGCGCGGGGCGGCGGTGGAGGACGCGGCCGACTGACCTGCGGCCGCCCCGGGGACGTGGTGGTCAGCGCGGCACGGCCGACACGTCGGCCGCGAGGCGCAGCGTCACGTGCACGGTGTCGCCGACGTCCTTCCCGGTCGCGCCGCGCACGTGGCGCAGGATGGCCAGCAGGTGCGGACCCCCGTAGGAGACGAGCGACGCGTGGTACGTGACGTCGTCGACCTCGGCGACGACGGGCACCCGCCCGCGCGTGCCGAAGAGGTCGACGGTGTCGAGCGGCAGGGCGACGAACGCCCCTGACCGCGTCCCGGCGGCGACGACGAGCGCGTCGAACTCCACGGTGCCGGGATCGGTCCACGTGGGCATGTCGTCGACCGTAGCCGACGGGTTCGGCGGGGGGAACGGGTGCGCCCGGGATTCTCATGGCGCGGGACGGCGCCGCCTCACGGCCGTCACGACGACCGCCGCCCCGGCGAGCAGCGCCGGCGCCACGAGCGATGCCCCGGCGAGGACGAGCAGGCCGGCGGTGAGGACGGTCGCGACCGCCGCGAGCCACCACCCGACCGTGCGGCGGGGGAGCAGGCGCAGCGCGGCGAGCATCCCGAGGGCGTACACCGCGACCATGCAGCTCGTGTGCACGCGCACGAACGGCTCGAGGTCCAGGCTCGTGGTGACGAGCACGGCGAGGTACGCGGTGCTCAGCACGAGCGTGACGACCAGCGCGCGCCGGGGCACGCCCGCGCGGCCGGAGAGCGTCGCGAGCCGCCGGGGCAGGTCGCCGTCGCGCGCGAGCGCCCGGCCGAGGTTCGCGAACGCCGCGAGGTACGCGGTGAGCACGCCCGACGTCACGATCGCCGCCACGACCCCGACGACGACCGGTCCGGCGGCGGGCGCCCCCGTCCGGGCGAGGTCGAGCAGCGCGACCGTGCCGGAGCCGGCGTCCGCACCCAGCACGCCGACGGTCGTGACCTGCAGCGCGAGGTAGGCGACGCCCACCACGACGAGCGCGACCGCCGTCGCCGCCGGGATCGTGCGGCGCGGGTCGCGGAAGTCCGCCGACACGTGGGTCCCGACCTCCCAGCCCGCGAACGCCCACACGAACAGGCTCACGGCCGAGCCGACGCCCGACCATCCTTCGCTGAGGAAAGGTGTGAAGCGCCCGGCGCTCACGGCTGGGGCCGCGACCGCGACGACCACGACGACGGACGCGAGCAGGAGCGACGTGAGCCCGAGCTGGACCGCTCCTGCGACCCGGACACCGAGCCAGACGGCGACCGCGGGCACGACGACGAGCGCGACCGCCACGACGGGCACCGCGCCGCGCGCCGCACCGACCACGGCGACGACGTACTCGGCGCCGAGCACGGCGACGACGGGCACGCCCACGCACACGCCCAGGTAGAACCAGTAGCCGGTGGCGCGCGCCGCCGTCGGGCCGAGGGCCGTGCGCACCGCGCTCGCGACCCCGCCGGGGTCCGGGTGACGTGCGGCGAGCGCCGCGAACGTCCCCGCGAGCGGCACGCTCGCGAGGAGCACCACGGCGACGGCGAGGACCGACGCCGGCCCGGCGGCCCGGGAGGCGAGGCCGGGCAGCGCGAGCACGCCCGTCCCGAGCACGCTCGCCACGTACAGCGCGGAGCCCCGGGCCACGCCCAGCGACCCGGTGCCCGGTGACCCGGTGCCCGACGTCGCGGGCCCGGCGGCGGCGGTCGGGCGCGGGGGTGCGGTGGTCGTCGGAGCGCTCGGCGGGGTGTCCACGCGCTCACCCTGCCCGCGACCCGGGGCGACGCGCGAGAGGCAGGAACGCCGCGTTGCGACAAGATCCTGCCGCCGGGCGCGATACCGCGCGCTGCGCCCACACTGGACCATGAGGATCGGCATACCCACCGAGGTCAAGAACCACGAGGACCGCGTCGCGCTCACCCCCGCCGGCGCCCACCACCTCGTGCGGGCCGGGCACGACGTGCTCGTCCAGTCCGGGGCCGGCGACGGCTCCCACCTGCCGGACGCGGAGTTCGAGCGCGCGGGCGCCCGCATCGCCGCGACGGCCGAGGAGGTCTGGGGCGAGGCGGATCTCGTGTGCAAGGTCAAGGAGCCCGTCGCGAGCGAGCACCCGCTGCTGCGCGCGGACCTCCTGCTCTTCGCCTACCTGCACCTCGCCGCGGACCCGGGCTGCACCCGGGCGCTCCTCGACGCCGGGACGACGTCCGTCGCGTACGAGACCGCTCAGGCGCCCGACGGCTCCCTGCCGCTGCTCGCGCCCATGAGCGAGGTGGCCGGGCGCATGGCGACCCAGGTCGGCGCGTGGCTCCTGCAGCGCCCGGCGGGCGGGCGCGGGGTGCTGCTGGGAGGGGTGCCGGGCACGCGGCCGGGGCGCGTGGTCGTGCTGGGCGGAGGGACCGCCGGTCGCAACGCGGCCGAGATCGCCGTCGGGATGCGGGCCGAGGTGACGGTCGTCGACCTCTCGCTGCCCGTCCTGCGCACCGTCGACCAGGAGTTCGCCGGGCACGTGCGCACCGTCGCGTCGAGCGCGTACGAGATCGAGCGCGCGGTGCTCGAGGCCGACCTCGTCGTGGGTGCGGTGCTCGTCGCCGGGGCCCGCGCACCCCGCCTCGTGACCGACGACCTCGTGGCCCGCATGCGCCCCGGCGCCGTGCTCGTCGACGTCGCGGTCGACCAGGGCGGGTGCTTCGAGGGGTCGCGACCCACGACGCACGACGACCCGACGTTCGTCGTGCACGGCACGACGTTCTACTGCGTCGCGAACATGCCCGGCGCGGTGCCCGTGACGAGCACGCTCGCCCTGACGAGCGCGACCCTGCCGTACCTCGCGGCGCTCGCGGACGGCGGGGTCGACGCCGTGCGCGACGTGCCGCTCCTGCGGGCCGGGGCCTCCACCCACCGCGGCGCGCTGCTCAACGAGGCGGTCGCCGCGGCGCACGGGCTGCCGTGGACCCCGGTGGTGGACGCGCTGCGCGGGTGACGCCGCGCGGTCGCGCGTGGCAGGCTCGGTCGGGTGCTTCCCTTCGCCCTCGACGACGGCCACGTCCACCTGTCCACCCCGACGCTCGACGACGTCGACGCGATCACGGCCGCGTGCCAGGACCCGCTGGTCGCCCGCTGGACCGTCGTCCCCTCGCCCTACTCGCGCGACGACGCGACGGAGTTCGTCACGTCGTACGTCGGGCCGGGCTGGGGGCGGGGCGACGTGCTCACGTGGGGCGTGCGCGAGAGCGTCGGCCCGGCGGGCATCCCCGGTCCCGGCGGGCCCGGCCGTCTGCTCGGCATGGTGGGCCTGAGCCTCGACGACGCGCCCGAGGGGCAGCGCTCGGCCGAGATCGGCTACTGGACGGCGCCCGAGGCGCGAGGTCGGGGCCTCATGACCGCGGCGGGTCGTCTCGTCACCGACTGGGCGTTCGACCCGGAGGGGCTCGGGCTCGCCCGGTTGTTCTGGACGGCGTACGTCGGCAACTGGGCGTCGCGTCGCGTCGCGTGGCGGCTCGGGTTCCGCGTCGAGGGCGCGGTGCGCGGGTTCGCGCTGCAGCGCGGCGTGCGGCGCGACGCGTGGCTCGGGACGCTGCTCCCGGGTGACCCCCGCGAGCCGGCCGAGCCCTGGCCGCAGGACGTGGGAACGGCCGCCGGCGGGCGGTGACCGGGCCGGCCGGGGGAATCCGTTTCCGCGCGCGGGCCGGGCGGGGTGAGGATGGGGCGCATGACCTCTGAGCCCCTGGCGCCCGCCGGCGCCGACCTGGACCTGGACCCCGCGAACCCGTTCGCTGCGCCGTCGGCGCTGCCGTACGAGCTGCCCGACTACGACGCCGTCCGTGAGGAGCACTACCTGCCCGCGCTGCGGGCCGCGATGGCCGCGCAGCGCAGCGCGGTCGAGGCGGTCGCGACGGACACCGGGACGCCGACGGTAGAGAACACGCTGGACGCGCTCGAGCGTTCGGGGCGGCCGCTGGCGCGCGTGCTCAACGCGTTCTACAACCAGCTCAGCGCCGACGCGTCGCCCGGGCTGGAGGAGATCGAGGAGACCGTCGCGCCCGAGTACGCCGCGCACCACGACGCGATCTACATGGACGCGCGCCTGTACGCCCGCGCCCGCGCGCTGCAGGACGCCGTGGACGCCGGGGAGCAGACGGTCGCACCCGACGCCGGGTGGCTCCTGCACACCCTCCTGGTCGACTTCCGCCGCTCCGGCGTCGAGCTCGACGCGGACCAGCAGGAGCGTCTGCGCGAGCTCAACGCCCGCCTCACCACGCTCGAGGCCGCGTTCGGGCGCAAGCTCCTCGCGGGCGCGAACGCGGCGAGCGTCCTCGTCACGGACCCGGCCGAGCTCGAGGGCCTGCCCGAGGACGCCGTCGCGGGTGCCGCGGCGGCCGCCGCGGCGCGCGGGCACGAGGGCGCGTGGCTGCTCGAGATGCAGCTCCCGACGCAGCAGGGCGTGCTCGCCTCGCTCGCGCGCCGCGACGTGCGCGAGCGCGTGCAGCGGGCGTCCGAGGCGCGCGGCGCCACCGGCGACGACCACGACACGCGCGAGATCGTCCTGGAGACGGTCCGCCTGCGCGCCGAGCGTGCACGCCTGCTCGGCTACGAGCACCACGCCGCGTACGTGGCCGAGGACGCGACCGCCAAGACGACCGAGGCCGTGAACGCCATGCTGTCGCGGCTCGCCCCCGCCGCCGTCGCGAACGCGCGCCGGGAGGCGGCCGACCTCGAGGTCGCGCTGCGCGCCGACGAGTCCGACGCGACCCTGCGCGCGTCGGACTGGTCGTTCTACGCCGAGCGGGTGCGCAAGGAGCGCTACTCCCTCGACGACGCCCTCCTGCGCCCCTACCTCGAGCTCGAGCGCGTCGTGCACGACGGCGTGTTCCGGGCCGCGAACCTGCTGTTCGGCATCTCGTTCGCCGAGCGCCACGACCTCGCCGGGTACCACCCGGACGTGCGCGTCTTCGAGGTCTTCGACGCCGAGACGCCCGGGGAGCCGGGCCAGGGCACGGGACTGTTCCTCGCCGACTGGTACACGCGCGAGTCCAAGCGCGGTGGCGCGTGGATGAACAACCTCGTCGACCAGAACCACCTGCTCGGGCAGAAGCCCGTCGTCGTGAACAACCTCAACATCGTCAAGCCGCCGGCCGGGCAGCCCACGCTGCTCGTGTGGGACGAGGTCATCACGCTGTTCCACGAGTTCGGGCACGCGCTGCACGGGCTGTTCTCGGACGTGCGCTACCCGTCGCAGTCGGGCACCGAGGTGCCGCGGGACTTCGTCGAGTACCCCTCGCAGGTCAACGAGATGTGGGCCTGGGAGCCGACGATCCTGCGCTCCTACGCCGTGCACCACGAGACGGGCGAGCCGATGCCGGCAGAGTGGGTCGACACGATGCTGGCCTCGCGCCAGTTCAACGAGGGCTTCGGCACGACCGAGTACCTCGCCGCGGCGCTGCTCGACCAGTCGTGGCACCAGATCGCCCCCGAGGCCGTCCCTGCGTCCGTGGACGACGTGGTGCCGTTCGAGGCCGCCGCGCTCGACGCCGCGGGCGTCGCGTTCGCACCCGTCCCGCCGCGCTACCGCACGACGTACTACAACCACGTGTTCGGCGGCGGCTACGCGGCCGGGTACTACTCCTACATCTGGTCCGAGGTGCTCGACGCCGACACCGTCGGGTGGTACCGCGAGAACGGTGGCCTGACGCGCCAGAACGGTGAGCGCTTCCGCCGCGTCC
>CAZFUQ010000005.1:0-4902 GCA_964521905.1 uncultured Cellulosimicrobium sp. | reverse complement strand
GCGCGGTGGATCGCAGGACCCGCTGCAGTCCTTCCGCGAGCTGCGCGGCCGCGACGCCGACATCGCGCCGCTCCTCGCACGCCGCGGCCTCGACGGCTGACCCGGGGACCCGCCCTGCCGGGGGAGAGGCCTGGTACCGCGCCTCTACCTCGGCGAGGCGCCCGGGCGGACCAGGCCGGTCTCGTAGGCGACGACCACGAGACCGGCCCGGTCCCGCACCCCGAGCTTGGTGAGGATGCGGCCCACGTGCGTGCGGGCCGTGGCCGGGCTCATGAACAGCGCCGCGCCGATCTCGTCGTTCGTCGACCCCCGCCCGACGTGCGCGAGCACCTCGCGCTCGCGGTCGGTGAGCCGCTCCGCGACGGCGACCGCGAGCGCCTCGTCGCGCCGGCCCGCACGGACCGCCCGCGCGACGACGCGCGACGTCACCGCGGGGGAGAGCAGCGCGTCGCCGGCCGCCGCGGTCCGCACCGCCGACCGTAGCTCGTCGGGGCTCGCGTCCTTGAGCAGGAAGCCCGACGCCCCGGCACGCAGCGCCGCGAAGAGGTTCGCGTCGTCGTCGAACGTCGTGAGGACGACCACGCGTGGGCCGTCCTCACCCGGCTCGCCGACGATCTCCCGCGTGGCCGCGACCCCGTCGAGCACGGGCATCTGCAGGTCCATGAGCACGACGTCGGGACGCGTGCGCCGTACGAGCGCCACGCCCGCGCCCCCGTCGGCGGCCTCGCCGACGACCTCGAGGTCCTCGGCGCGCTCGAGGAGCGCGCGGATCCCGGTCCGCACGAGCGGCTGGTCGTCGACCAGCACGACCCGGATCATGAGGTCCTCCCGTCGTGCGGCCCGTCGGGGACGGCGCCCACCGGGACCCGGGCCCGCAGGCGGAACCCTCCGCCGTCGGGCGCGTGCGTCGTGACCGTGCCGCCGAGGACCGCGACGCGCTCGCGCAGGCCGCGCAGCCCGAAGCCGTCCCCGCGCGCGGAGCCTCGGCCGTCGTCGCGCACCTCGACGTCGATCACGTCGCCAGGGGCCGCGAGCCCGACCTGCACGACGGCGCGGCGGGCCTCGGCGTGGCGCAGCACGTTGGTCAGCCCCTCCTGCACCACGCGGTAGACGGCGGCACCCGCCGCGCTCCCGGACTCGAGGCCCGCGGGGAGGTCGACGTCGAGCTCGACCTCGAGCCCTGCGGCGCGCGCGGTGCCCGCCAGGTCGCCGAGCCGGTCGAGCCGCGCCTGCTGGGCGAGCCCGTCAGCGGGCCCCGACGGCCCCCGCAGCGCGCGGACCGTCGCGCGCAGGTCCTGCAGCGCGGACGTCGTCGCCGTCCGCACGAGGTCCAGCTCGGCGCGCGCGGTCGCGAGCGCCGCGCCGGCACCGCCGGCACCCCCGGCCGCGCCGTCCACCTCGTCGAGCGCCTCGCGCGCGACGCTCGCGTGCAGAGCCACGACGGCGAGGTGATGCCCGACGGCGTCGTGCAGGTCGCGTGCGACGGACTCCCGGTCGCGGGCGAGGCGGTCGGCGGCCTCGAGCTCGTGCGTCTGCTCGCGCAGCGCGTCGGCGCTGCGGCGCTGCTCGTCGCGCTGGCGGCGCACGAACGACCCGTGCCCGAGCGCGACGGCCGCGGCCATGAGCGCGACGGTCGTCGCCAGCTCGTACCCGACCACGTACCCGACGTCCTCGCCCTCGGCGAGACGGAAGTACGTGGAGACGACGACGAGCGCGACCCCGACGCCCGTGGCCCACGCGAGCCGCCCCGCGGCCGCCGCGGAGTACAGGGCGACCGAGACGGGCAGGGCGAGACCGATCGCCGGCAGGTCGAGCGTGTAGTACGCGCAGATGACGAGCGCGGTCGCGACGAGGACGCCGACGGGGAACCGGCGCCGGCCCAGGACGAGCAGCCCGAGCAGCAGCGCGATCGGGTAGGCGACCCAGGGATCGGCGCGCTTGCCGCCGACGTCCGCCGCGATGGCGAACGCGACGACGTCGAAGACCGCGAACCCGAGCAGCGCGTCGATCAGCCAGGCGGGCGGCGTCGTGCGCGGCGAGCGATCACGGGTTGCCGTCGCAGCCATGGTCCTCGGCGCGTCCGGCGCGTCCGGCGCGTCCGGCGCGTCCGGCGGGCTCGGCGTCGCGGGGTCGGAGGTCGTCACACCTTCGGAGTGTAGGAAGCGGGACCAGGTTCCGCGTCCGCCCGAGGTCGGTGGGTCGTCAGGGTCGGCTACGTCGAGACGCGTAGACCGGGGCCGAGGAACGACGCACGCGGAGGCGCTCGCGGACGGACGCGTGGCCAGCGTGCCACTGCCTAACGTCGTCGCCATGAGCACCTCATCGGACCGGAACCCGCAGGACCACCCGTACCGCGACCAGCACCCGACCGCAGGTCCGAACCCGCCCGCCGGCGTGCCGACGGTCTCGCCGGCCGTCCGCGCCGTGCGTTCGCTGAGCTGGCCGCTCGTCCTCTGCCTCGGAGCGCTCGCGCTCGTCCGGCCGCTCATGAACGTCACGGGCCTCGCCGACGCGATCGGCCGGCCCGCGGCGCCGTTGCTGGCGACGCTCGTCCTGTCCGTCGTGTGGGTCGTGGCGATCGTGGTGGCCCGTCCGCCCGCCCCGCTGGCGACCGGGATCGCGGTGGGCCTCGCCTACGGCGTGCTGGCGATCGTCCTGAGCGCCGTGCTCTCCCCGATCCTCACGGGCGAGCTCCAGGGACCCGTGGCGAACCCGTTCGCGATCGTTCCGATGCTCCTGACCAACGCCGTCTGGGGAGCGCTCGCGGGGCTCGCCGCGAAGGGCCTGCTCGCCCTGCGCTGCTGAGCCGAATCCTCCCTGACGGGGTGCACCCCGAGCAGCGGCCGCCCGTGCTCAGGGTCGGTTCCGGGACCGCGTACGCTCCGACGCGGACGCGCCCGGCGCCACCCGGTCCCTAGCGTCGACAGCGACAGCACGGCACACCGCCGGCCGGTCGACGTCGACCCATACGCCGACCAGCAGCTCGCGTCCACCAGGAGAGTCCTCGATGTCCACCCCGTCCACCACCGTCCCGACGACGCCCGGATTCCCGCCCGTCCCGGCGTCCCGCCCGGCCCGACGTCGTCGCGGTCCGCTCGCCCGCGTCCTGCTCGTGCTCGGGCTGATCGCGCTGCTGTTCGTCGGGGCGATCGTGGCCGTGGTCGGGGTCGCGTGGGTGCGCGCCGCGACGAGCACGGTCGGAGCGGTCGAGTTCACGCGCCCGCTCGCGATCCCGCCGCTCGCCGAGTCCCGCGTCGAGGACGGCGTGCGCGTCTTCGAGCTCGAGGCCCGCGAGGGCGTCGCAGACCTGGGCGCCGGCGCCCCGACGCCGACCATCGGTCTGAACGGCGACTACCTGGGCCCGACGCTTCGCGCCGCTCGCGGCGAGCGCGTGCGCGTCGACGTGACCAACGGCCTCGACGAGACGACGACGATCCACTGGCACGGCATGCACCTGCCGCCCGCGATGGACGGCGGCCCGCACCAGATGGTCGAGCCCGGCGAGACGTGGTCGCCCACGTGGACGATCGACCAGCCCGCCGCGACGCTCTGGTACCACCCGCACCTGCACGGCGCGACCGCCAGCCAGGTGTACCGGGGCCTCGCGGGGATGTTCCTGCTCGACGACCCGGCCGCGGACACCGGCCCGGCCGCCGACCTCCCGCACGAGTACGGCGTCGACGACGTCCCGATGATCCTGCAGGACAAGAGCTTCCACCCCGACGGCCGCCTCGAGGACTCGCCGTCGTTCCTCTCGCCCGTCGGAACGCTCGGCGACACCGTCCTCGTCAACGGGACCCCCGGCCCGTACCTCGACGTCACGACCGAGCGCGTGCGCCTGCGCCTCCTCAACGGCTCCGACTCGCGCGTCTACGACGTGGGGCTCGCGGACGGGGGGACGGTCGAGCTCGTCGGCACGGACGGCGGCCTGCTGGCATCGCCCCGGACGATCGAGCGGGTGCGGCTCTCGCCGGGCGACCGTGCCGAGGTCGTCGTGACGATGCGCCCCGGGCAGCGCGCGGTCCTGCGCAGCTTCGCGCCCGAGCTCGGCGTCAACCCGGTCTTCGAGCGGTTCTCCGGCGGTGACGACACGTTCGACCTCGTCGAGCTGCGCGCCGCGGACGAGCTCGTCCCGAGCCCGGAGGTCCCGGAGGTCCTCGCGGACGACGCGGGATCCGGCGAGCCCGACGAGTCCGACGCGGTCCGCACGCGCACGTTCAAGCTCTCCGGGCGCTCGATCAACGGCCGGTCGATGGACATGTCGCGCATCGACGAGGTCGTCACCGTCGGCGAGACCGAGGTGTGGGAGGTGACCGGCCTCGACGACACCCCGCACAACTTCCACGTGCACGACGTGCGGTTCCGCGTGCTCGACGTGGCCGGCGAACCGCCCGGCCCGGACCTGCAGGGCTGGCAGGACACCGTGTACGTCCAGCCCGGCCACATCACCCGGCTCCTCGTCCGGTTCGACGCCGCGGAGGGGACCACCGACCCGAGCGTCCCGTACATGTTCCACTGTCATCTGCTCACGCACGAGGACCAGGGGATGATGGGCCAGCTCGTCGTCGTCGCCCCGGGCGAGCAGGCGCCGTCGCGCATCGACGCGCCGGACGACGGCGCGCACGCCGACCACACCGACCACTGACCGCCGAGGTAGAGGCCTGGTAGCGCGAGGTAGAGGCGTGGTAGCGCGAGGTAGAGGCGTGGTCACCATGCCCGACAGCGGTCTGATGTGTCCGGACCGCCTGGTCGACCGGCCGGGATCGCCTGATCGGCGGGGGCTGGGACCGACCGGGCGGCCAGACCGCCGTCGGGCATGACCAGAGCTCTACCTCGCGTGACCACGGCTCTACTTCGGCGGACCGGGCCTCTACCTCGCGCTACCAGGGCTCTACTTCGGCG
>CAZFUQ010000004.1:12775-44220 GCA_964521905.1 uncultured Cellulosimicrobium sp. | reverse complement strand
ACGCCGAGGCGGATCGACACGTCGAGCATCGAGACGGGCTCGTCCGCGACGAGGAAGCGCGCACCCGGAGCGAGCGCGCGGGCGATCGCGACGCGCTGGCGCTGCCCGCCCGACATCTCGTGCGGCTGCTTGGCGGCGAACACGTCAGGAGGCGTGAGGTTCACGCGTTCGAGCAGGTCGTGCACCTTCGCCCGCACGTCGTCGGGGGTGGTCGCGACCCGGTGGATGCGCAGGGGCCGCTCGAGGTGGTGCTCCACCGTGTGGAAGGGGTTGAGCGACGCGAACGGGTCCTGGAACACCATCTGGACGTCGTGCCGATAGGCGTCCAGCCCGCTCCCGCGCGTCGCGGACGGCTTCCCGTCGAGCAGGACCTGGCCCGACGTCGGCGTCTCGAGCTTGGCGATCATGCGCGCCACGGTGGACTTGCCCGAGCCGGACTCCCCCACGACGGCGATCGTCCTGCCCGGCTCGAGCGTGAACGACACGTCGTTCACCGCACGCAGCCTCGATCGCTTCAGACCCTTGCGGATCGTGAAGTCCTTGACCAGGCCGCGGACCTCGAGGGTGCTCATGCGTGGGGTCCTTCCCGGTTCTCTCCCGTGCCCTCGCCCGTGCGGACGAAGGCCCCGCGCTCGCCCGTCAGGCTGGGGAACGAGCTGAGCAGGCGCCGGGTGTAGGGGTGCCGCGCGTCCTCGTAGATGCCCTCGGCGGTGTTGAGCTCGACGATCTCCCCGCGCAGCATCACGGCGATGCGGTCGCTGATCTCCAGCAGGAGCGGCAGGTCGTGCGTGATGAACACGACCGCGAACCCGAGCCGCTCGCGCAGCCGCATGATCTCGCGCAGGATGCCGCGCTGGACGACGACGTCGAGCGCCGTCGTCGGCTCGTCCATGATCATGACCTGCGGGTCGAGCGCGAGCGCCATCGCGATCATGACGCGCTGGCGCATCCCCCCGGACAGCTCGTGCGCGTAGGAGTCGAGGCGGCCCGGGTCCACCCCGACCAGCTCGAGCAGCTCCGCGGACCTCGCCGACCGCTCGGCCTTCGACATCTGCGGGCGGTGGGTCCTGAAGACGTCCCCGAGCTGCGCGCGGACGCTGATGACCGGGTTCAGCGAGTTCATCGCCCCCTGGAACACCATGGAGACCCGGTCCCAGCGGAACGCCCGCAGCGCGTCCCCGCCGAGCGCGACGACGTCGATGTCGGTACCGCTCTCGTCGTGGAACGTCACCTCCCCCGAGGTGAGGACGGCGGGCGGCTTGAGCAACCGGTTGAGCCCGTAGGCGAGGGTCGTCTTGCCGCACCCCGACTCGCCCGCGAGCCCGAGGATCTCCCCGCGGTGCAGCGTGAGGGACACGTCCTTCACCGCGTGCACGACGGGCGTCACCTCGTAGTCGACGGAGACGTGGCGCGCCGTGAGCACGGGCTCCAGGGCGGCGACGTAGGCGTCGTGCCCGGGCGACGTGACGGGCCCGGTCGTGGTCGTGGTCGTGGTCGTGGCGCTCATGCTCCCACCGTCTCCCTGTTCTCGTCGGAGGCACCGGTGGTGGTGCCCGCGACGGCGGTCTCGTCGGCGGTCTCGCCGGCCGACGCCGCGGCGGGGCCGGTACCGCCGTCGCGCACCGTGACGTCCACGCCCGCGCGGCGGGCCCTGCGCACGCTCTTCACGGCCGCCGGTGCCTGGCGCAGCTTGGGGTTGATGATCTCGTCGATCGCGAAGTTCAGGAGCGACAGGCCGCAGCCGAAGAGGGCGATCATGAGCCCCGGCGGGACGAACCACCACCACGCCCCGGAGCTCAGGGCGTTGCCGCCGTAGGAGTCCATGATCATCGTGCCCCACGTGATCGACCCGTTCGGCCCGAGCCCGATGAAGGACAGCCCTGCCTCGCCGAGGATCGCGAGGATCACGGCGCTGAGGAACTGTGCCGCCAGCAGCGGGAGGAGGTTGGGCATGATCTCCACGAGGACGATGCGCCCGGTCTTCTCGCCCGCGACGCGGGCCGCGGCCACGTAGTCGCGACCGCGCAGCGACCTGGCCTGGGACCGCAGGATCACCGCGGCCCCGGCCCAGGACGTGATGCCGAGTATGAACGCGACGAGCAGGAGGCTCCGGCTCGGCGCGTAGATCGCGATGACCATCATGAGCGGCAGGCCCGGGATGACGAGCATGACGTTCGTGCCGAGCGAGAGGAAGTCGTCGCTCCACCCGCCGAGGTAGCCCGCCAGGATCCCGAAGAGGAGGGAGAGCACGATCGCGATCACCGCCGCGATGAGCCCGACCATGAGCGATCCCTTGGCCCCGTGCGCGAGCTGCGCGAGGACGTCGTAGCCGAGCTTCGTGGTGCCGAGCAGGTGGTCGGGGCTCGGCGGCAGGAACGCGTCGTTCCCCGAGAACCGCGGGTCCTGCACGAACATCGGGGCGACGAACGCGAAGAGCGTGATGCCGATCGTGATGACCAGGCCCACGACGAGCTTGGCGGAGAGCGACGGGAGCAGCTGGCGCACGCCCTGACGTGCCGTCGTCGCGGTCGGCGCCGCGGTCCCCACCGTGCTCGCCCCGGGGCTCGACGCCGCGAGCCCGGGCTCGTCCGGCCGGGGTGCGGCGTCGTCCGCCGGCAGACCGTCGATCGCGGTCTCGTCGAGCGGGACCCCCGGCCCCGCGACCTTGGCGAGCTCCTGCTCGCGGATGTCGTCAGCCATTGCTCCGCGTCCTCGGGTCGATGAATCCGTACACCACGTCCATGAGGAAGGTCGCCACGAGCACCGTGATGGTGATGACGAGGAAGAGTCCCTGCATGAGGGCGAAGTCGTTGCCCTGGACGGCGGTGATCATGAGCTTGCCGAGCCCGGGGTAGCTGAAGACCTGCTCCATGATGATCGCCCCGGCGACGACGAACGCGAGGGCGATCCCGAAGCCCGCGATCGACGGGAGCGCCGCGTTGCGCACGGCGTAGGTCATGAAGATCCGGGACCTGCGCAGGCCCTTCGCCTCCGCCGTCGTGATGTAGTCCTCCGACAGCGTGGAGACCATCATGTTCCGCATCCCGAGCAGCCAGCCGCCGAACGACGAGATGACGACGACGAGCGCCGGCAGGAACCCGTGGTAGATCACCGAACCGACGAACGCCCAGGTGAGCTCGGGGCCGTCGAACGTGAAGACGTCGTACCCGCCGATCCGCGGGAACCACGAGTTGTTGACCGAGAAGAAGTAGACCAGCACGAGCGCGACCCAGAAGTAGGGCAGCGACTGCAGGAGGGTCGAGGCCGGGACCAGGTGGTCGACCCACGTGCCGCGCCGCCACCCGACGATCGCGCCGATCCCGACGCCCAGGACGAACGAGATGATCGTCGCGAGGCCGAGGAGCCCGATCGACCACGGCAGCGCGGCGCCGATGAGCTCGGTCACGGGGGTCGGGAACTTCGTCACGGAGACCCCGAGGTCGCCCCGCAGGATGTTGCCCCAGTACGCGACGTACTGCTCCCACATCGACTGGTCGGTGTCTGCCCCGAGGAGGAGCCGGATGGTCTTCTCGACCCCGGGTGCGACCTCGCCGTTGCGGGCCATCTTGGCCAGCATGATGTCGGCGGGGTCACCCGGCATGAGCCGGGGGATCAGGAAGTTCAGGGAGATGGTCGCCCACAGGGTGAACGCGTAGAACGCGATCCGCCTGGCGTAGTACTTCATCGGGTGCTTCCCTCGCTCATCACGGCTCCTCCTCGGTACGGCTCAGCGGAGCGTCACTCGACGGGCTCGAGGCTGCCGAGGATGTAGCCCGCGGAGACCGAGCCCCACGACGGCGGGAAGGCGTAGAGGTCGTCCTCGGTCGGCCAGCCCGTGTAGTCCGCGTCGTTGAAGAAGGTCTGCGTCGCGTTGATGACCAGCGGGATGTACGGCAGGTCGCGGGTGATCTCGGTCTGGATCGTCGCGTACGCCGCCTTCTTCGCGTCCTCGTCGTTCGTCGCGGCGGCGACCAGCACGGCCTCGTCGACGACGTCGTTGGCGTAGCGGGAGAAGTTCCACTCGCCCGGCTCGAGCTGGGTCCCGACGGGCTGCGTGTAGTCGCCGGAGAACCAGTCCCGGTAGATCTGGAACGGGTCGGCGACCGACGTCCCGTCGATGCCGCCCATGATGAGCTGGTAGTTGCCCGACTGCCGGCTGTCCGAGAACTCCTGCCAGCTCACGGTGCTGGCCGTGACCGCGATGCCCGCGGCCTTCGCCTGCTCCTCGATGAGCTTCGCGGCGTCGTTGTAGTCCGTCCAGCCGTCGACCGAGGTGAGGGCCAGCTCGACCTTCTGGCCGTCCTTCTCGTAGATGCCGTCGCCACCCTTGGTGTAGCCGGCGCCCTCGAGGACCGCGGCGGCCGCTGCCACGTCCGCCGACTGCGGCGACTCCTTCTCGACGTCGGGCGAGATCCACTTGTCGTCGCGGCCGAGGAGCGCGTACGTCGGCGAGATCGTCGCGGCGAGCCCGACGAAGGCCTTGTCGTTGATCGTGCCGCGGTCGATGGCGAGGTCCAGCGCCTGGCGCACGGCGACGTCGGTCTGCGGGCCGGTGCAGCCGAGGTCCGCGTTGGCGCAGGTGTAGAGCACCGTCGGGTTCTGCGGCGTGTTGACGTACCCGGCGGGCCCGCCCGACGCCGCGATCCCGTCCGGGTCCGGGACGAACATGCCGGTCCAGTCGAGGTCGCCCGACTTGAGCAGGTCCTCCGCCGACTGGTTCGCGTCGATCCCGAGGTAGCGGACCTCCTTGACGGCGGGCTTGCCGTCCTGCCAGTAGCTCTCGTTCGCCACGAGGGTGTAGGCGGCGTCGGAGGTCGTCTTCACCGTGTACGGACCGGTGCCCACCGGGGCCTCGTTGGTCCAGGTGGTCATCTCCTCGGCCGACTTCCCGGCCCACTCGTGCTCGGGGAGCATCCACGAGGCGCCCAGGAGCGCGTACTCGTTGGTGAACTGGGGGCCGTCGAACGAGAGGACGACCGTCGTCGGGTCGGTCGCCTCGGCCGAGACGAGGTAGGTGGGCTTGGACGCCTCGTTGGTGAGCGAGAACACGACGTCGTCGGCCGTGAAGTCCTCGCCGTCGTTCCACGTCACGCCCTCACGGATCGTCACCGTGAGCTGCGTACCGTCCTCGTTCCACTCGAACGACTCGCCCAGCATCGGGGTCGGGTCGGTCGCCTCCATCTTGTTGTAGAGGAAGAGGGTCTCGTAGACGGGCCCGAGCGCGCCGTGCAGGACGGTGGGCGCGAACGGGTTGAAGTTGGCGACGATCGGGGTCTGCGAGCCGGCCCACACGTTGAGCACGCGCCCGCCGCCGCCGTTCGTCCCGTCGCCCTCACCGCCACCGGAGCCCGAGCAACCTGTCGCCATGAGGGTCACGCCCGTCACGAGCGCAACCGCCGTGAGCAGACGCTTGCGCGTCGTGCTTCGAATCATCATCGGTCCTTTCGCATGGACGACGCTCCGTCGCGTCGTTCGTCGTGCGCCCTGGGGCGTGTGGCAGGAACACTAACTAACTCGTTCTCGACGAGAACCGGATTCGACAGGAAAGTTACCTAACTGAGACACAATGTGTCAGGGACCACACTTCCCGGTGATCCGGGGCGGCGGCGGGGTGGGCCGCCCCGTCAGGCGAGCGCGTCCAGGGCGGCGCGCGCCGCCGTCGCGACGACGGGGTCCGTGACCTCGTAGCCCGCGTCGCCCCCGCCGCCCGGCCCCGCGTCGTCGACCACGACCCGCTTGGCGGACAGGTGCACGGCGTCCACGCCGGCCGCGACGAGGTCGGCGACGTCCTGCGGCCGCACTCCCCCGCCTGCCATGACCTGCACCCGCCCGCCGAGCACCCCGTGCGCGTGGGCGACCATGGCGCGCAGGCGGTCGACACCGTCGATGCTGCGGGACGCCCCGCCCGAGGTGAGCACGCGGGTCACGCCGGCCTCGGCGAGCCGGTCGAGAGCCGCGAGCGGGTCGGTGACGACGTCGACGGCGCGGTGGAACGTCACCTCTCGCCCGCCCGCCGCCGCCACGAGCGCCCTCACGGCGTCCACGTCGACGAGGCCGCCCGTGGTCAGCGCACCCACCACGACCCCGGCCGCCCCGGCCGCGACCGCGGCACGCACGTCGCGCACCTGCACGTCCAGGTCGTCGCCCCCGAGCACGAACCCGCCAGGACGGGACCGCACGAGCACGTGCACCTCCGGCCCGCCCGCCGCCGCGGCGGCGGCGACGACCGCCGCCTCGACGAGACCCGCGCTCGGGGTGAGCCCGCCCGTCGCGCCGAGCGCGACGCACAGCTCGACCCGGCGCGCGCCGACGGCGGCGGCGACGCGGACCCCCTCCGGGTCCTGGACGGCGAGCTCGAGCGCGACGTCGCGGCCCGCCCCGGCGGTGCCGCCCTCGTGGTCGGTCGTCACCGTGGTCTCCCGTCGTCCGTGGCCTGTCGCCCCGAGGCGATGGCGGAGGTGCACGCCGACCGGAGCGTCTCGGCCACCTCGTCGGGGTCGCCGAGGTATCCGGCGACCATCGCTCCGTCGCGCAGCATCATGAGCTGCCCGGCTGTCGCGTCGGGGTCGGCGACGCCCGCCTCGGCCGCGATGCGCGCGAACGCGTCCCGCGTCCAGGCCCGGTGCGCGTCGACGACGCCCCGGACCGGGTCCTCCGGGTCCGGCGTCTCGGCCGCGGCGTTGATGAACGCGCAGCCGCGGAAGCCCGGGCTGCAGCTGACCGCGCCGATGTCCCCGGCGATGGTGCGCAGCGCGTCGAGGGCGTCCGTGCCGTCGACGATCGCCCGCTCGACCGCCGCCCGCTCGAGCGCGGCCTGCCGTTCGAGGTAGGCGACGACGAGGTCCGACTTCGTGCGGAAGTGCCGGTAGAAGGTGACCTTGGTGATCCCGACCTGCTCGATGATCCGGTCGGCGCTGGTCCCCCGGATGCCCTGCGCGTAGAAGAGGCCCGTCGCGGCGTCCAGGATCCGCCGGCGCGTCTCGCTCGCGCCGCCGCGACCCGTGGGCCCGGAGACCGCCGGTGAGTCGACGCTCACGCCCTCCCCCTCTGCCTCGCTCTTGCGTTCCGATCGGTCGTCAGTCTAGATTCCCCCATGTAGACGTACTAGTAACTCTACATCCCGTCCGAGATCTACCGAAGGACTCATCTCATGGCTGACACGCTCTACACCGCCGTGGCCACCGCCACCGGGGACGGCCGCGCCGGAGGCCGCGCCGTGACCGACGACGGCCTGCTCGACGTCACGCTCGCGATCCCTCGCACGATGGGCGGGCCCGGCGGCGCGACGAACCCGGAGCAGCTCTTCGCGGCCGGCTGGTCGTCGTGCTTCCACTCCGCGCTCAAGCTCGTCGCCGCGCAGCGCAAGGTGTCCGTGACCGACTCCGCGGTGGTCGCCGAGATCTCCCTCGTGCCGACGACGGAGGGCGGGTTCACCCTGAGCGCCGCGCTGCACGTCGAGCTCGGGGGCGGCATCGCGCAGGACGTCGCCGAGTCGATCACGCAGGCCGCCCACGAGGTCTGCCCGTACTCCGTCGCGACGCGCGGCAACGTCCCCGTCACCCTCCGCACGACGGTCGCATGAGCGCCCGCGCAGTCCCCGAGAGCCCGGACGGGACCGGCACGACCACGGTCGACCCCACGGTGCCGACGCTCGCCCGGACGCTGCACCGCCTCTACCTCGCCCGCTTCGGCTTCGCCGTCGCGTGGGCGGTGCTGCTGGTCGTCGTCTCGCCGCTGTCCGCGGCGGTGCTGACCGTCCTGCTCGTGCTGTACCCGCTGGTGGACGCCGCGTCGGTGCTCGTCGAGCTCCGCGCGCCGGGCAGCGCGTCGCGGTCCCGCGCCAGCGCGCTCGCGAACGTCGTGCTCAGCACCCTCGCCGCGGTCGCGCTGGGCGTGGCCTCCACGGTCAGCGTCGGCGCGGTCCTCGTCACGTGGGGCGTCTGGGCCGTCGTGTCCGGCGCGACCCAGCTGCTCACGGGGCTGGCCCGCCGGCGGATGGGCGGCCAGTGGCCGCTGGTCGCCAGCGGCGGGCTGTCGGTCCTCGTCGGGTTCGCGTTCCTCACGCAGGGTCTGCAGGACGCGACGGACGTGGCGGGCATCGGCGGCTACGCGGTGGCCGGGGGCGTGTTCTTCCTCGTCTCCGCGATCCGCCTCGCACGGACGGCGCGCGCCTCGTGACCGGGCGCTCCGCCCCCGACCACGACCTCCTCGTGATCGGCGCCGGCCCGGTCGGCGAGAACGTCGCCGACTCGGCGCGCCGGCGGGGGCTGCGGGTCGCGGTCGTCGAGCACGAGCTCGTCGGGGGCGAGTGCTCCTACTGGGCGGGCATGCCCTCCAAGGCGCTCCTGCGCAGCGGTCACGCGCTGCGCGCGGCGCTACGGGTCGACGGCGCCCGGCAGGCGGTCGGCGGCGGGCCGGACGCCGACGCGGTCCTCGCCCGCCGCACGGCGTTCACCGACGGCTGGAGCGACGACGGCCAGGTCGCCTGGCTCGAGTCCGCCGGCATCGGGCTGCTCCGGGGCCGGGCGCGTCTCGCCGGCCCCCGGACGGTCGAGGTCGGGGGCCGCACGTACACCGCGCGGGCGGTCGCCCTCGCGACGGGCTCGCGGCCGGTGCTGCCCGACGTCGACGGGCTCGCCCGGGCGCGCCCATGGGGCACCCGGGAGGCCACGGCCGCCGGCACGGTCCCGCCCAGCCTCCTCGTCCTGGGCGGCGGCGTCGCGGGCACCGAGCTCGCCACCGCCTGGGCGTCCCTGGGCTCACGGGTCACGCTCGTCTCCCCCGGCCCGCTGCTCGCGGCGGAGGAGCCCTTCGTCGGCGAGCTGGTGGGGCGCGCGCTGACCGACCTCGGCGTCGACCTGCGCCTCGGCGTCGCCGCGACGCGTGTCGAGCGGGACGCGGAGGGCCTCGTCACGACGACGCTCGACGACGGGTCGCGGGTGCTGACCCGGGAGATCCTCGTCGCCACGGGGCGCCGGGGCGACACCCGGGACCTCGGGCTGGAGACCGTCGGGATCGAGCCGGGTGCGCCGCTGGAGGTCGACGACACGCTCCTCGTCGCCGGCACCGACTGGCTCTACGCCGTCGGGGACGTGAACGGGCGCGCGCTCCTCACCCACCAGGGCAAGTACCAGGCGCGGGCCGCGGGCGAGGCGATCGCCGCACGCCTCGACGGAACCGCGCTCGACGCCGGTCCGTGGGGGAACCACGTCGCGACGGCCGACCGTGCCGCCGTGCCCCGCGTGGTCTTCACCGACCCCGAGGTCGCGAGCGTCGGGCTGACCGAGGCACGGGCCCGGGCCGAGGGGCTGGACGTCCGCGCCGTCGAGCACGACCTGGGCTCGGTCGCGGGCGCGAGTCTCCACGCCGACGGCTACGAGGGTCGCGCGAAGATCGTCGTCGACGAGCGACGACAGGTGGTCGTCGGGGCCACGTTCGTCGGCCCGGACGTGGCGGAGCTCCTCCACGCGGCGACGGTCGCGATCGTCGCCGAGGTACCTCTCGGACGACTCTGGCACGCCGTGCCCGCCTACCCCACGATCAGCGAGGTCTGGCTCCGGCTCCTGGAGACGTACGGCCGGCCGGCCTGACGTCGACGTCCGGGCGACCCGCCGGCACCTCGTCGCGCCCGAGGGCGACGAGGTGCCGGCGGGTCGCGCGGTCAGATGACGCCGAGGGCGAGGATCGCGTCGGCGACCTTGGTGAAGCCCGCGACGTTGGCCCCGAGCACGTAGTTGCCGGGCGCGCCGTACTCGTCCGCGGTCTCGACGCACCGGTCGTGGATGCCCGCCATGATCTGCGCGAGCCGGTCCTCGGTGTACTCGAACGTCCACGCGTCGCGCGAGGCGTTCTGCTGCATCTCGAGCGCCGACGTCGCGACGCCGCCCGCGTTCGCGGCCTTGCCCGGGGCGAACAGGACGCCCGCGTCCTGGAGCAGCGCGACGGCGCCCGGCGTCGTCGGCATGTTCGCGCCCTCGGCGACCGCGAGGACGCCGTTGGCCACGAGCTGCTTCGCGGCGTGCTCGTCGAGCTCGTTCTGGGTCGCGCACGGCAGGGCGACGGTCGCGGGGACGTCCCAGATGCTGCCGTCCGTGACGAGGCGCGCGCCGGGCCGGCGCTCGACGTAGTCGGCCACCCGCCCGCGCTCGACCTCCTTGACCTGACGGAGCAGCTCGACGTCGACACCGCCCTCGTCGACCACGTAGCCCGACGAGTCGGAGAAGGCCACGACGTCCGCCCCGAGCTGCTGGGCCTTCTGGATCGCGTAGGTCGCGACGTTCCCGGACCCGGAGGCGACGACGCGCTGGCCCTCGAGGCTCCTGCCCTGCGTGCGGAGCATGTGGTCGGCGAAGAACACCGTGCCGTAGCCGGTCGCCTCGGTGCGCACGAGCGAGCCGCCCCACGAGATGCCCTTGCCCGTGAGCACGCCGGACTCGTAGCGGTTGGTGATCCGCTTGTACTGGCCGAACAGGTAGCCGATCTCGCGCCCGCCGACACCGACGTCCCCGGCCGGGACGTCGGTGTTCTCGCCGATGTGCCGGTACAGCTCGGTCATGAACGACTGGCAGAACCGCATGACCTCGCCGTCGGAGCGGCCGCGCGGGTCGAAGTCCGACCCGCCCTTGCCACCGCCGATGGGCATGCCCGTGAGCGAGTTCTTGAAGACCTGCTCGAAGCCGAGGAACTTGACGATCCCGAGGTAGACCGACGGGTGGAACCGCAGCCCGCCCTTGTACGGGCCGAGCGCGGAGTTGAACTCGACGCGGAACCCGCGGTTGATCTGCACGCGGCCCGCGTCGTCCACCCACGGGACGCGGAAGATGATCTGGCGCTCGGGCTCGCACACGCGCTCGAGGACGGCCGCCTCGACGTAGCGCGGGTGCTTGCGCAGCACGGGGCCGAGCGAGTCGAAGACCTCGCGCACGGCCTGGTGGAACTCGGCCTCGCCGGGGTTGCGACGCAGGACCTCGTCGTAGACGGACTGCAGTCGGCTGTCCATGGGCACTCCTCGTCTGGACACGGGCGGAACCCACCGACGGTACGCCTGTACCAGTTCTCTGCCCGTATCGAGTCCAGCCCGCGAAACGACGGGGAGCAGCGACCCGCGGGTCAGGACGAGGCCGACGACGTCCCGCCGACCCCGGTCGACGCGTCACGTCCGTCCATCAACTGAGAAACCTGACCGATCCGGTGCACTTTCGCGAACGGGTTGCTATACCCGTTCCCAGGTCAAGAGCACCAGCACCAAGCCCCGGCTCGCTGGTCGGCAACCCCCACGTCACGGCGGGGTGCTCCGGGAGATGACCAGGCCGCACGGGCACCCGCCGCACACGACGGGCCGCCCGCGCCGGCAAGCGTGATCGACGAGAACTGCGAGGAACACACACCATGACCCACCACCCCTCCCCGTCGGCACCGGCCACCCTCGTGGCCGTGTCGGGCAACCCGCGTCCGGGCTCCCGGACGCTCGGCGCGGCCGAGGCGCTCGCCGGCCGCGTCGCCGCGCACCTCGGCCTCGAGGCGCCCGGCGACAGCGCGACGATCGACCTGGCGACCCTCGCCGGCGAGCTCCTCGCCCCCGAGCACCCCGCGGCCGACGCCGCGCGCGAGCGGCTCGCCGCCGCGACCGTCGCCGTGGTCGCGACCCCGGTGTACAAGGCGTCGTACACCGGCCTGCTCAAGGCCTTCCTCGACCTCTACGGGCCGGACGGCCTCGCGGGCGTCGTCGTGGTCCCGCTGGTCGTCTCGGGCAACCCGGCCCACGCGCTCGTCGGCGAGGTGCACCTGCGCCCGGTGCTCGTCGAGCTCGGCGCGGTCGTGCCGACGCGCTCGTTCACCGTCACCGAGCCGCAGCTCGCGGACCTGGGACCCGTCGTGGAGACCTGGCTCGCCCGCGAGGGCGAGGCCCTGCGCCGCGCCGTGACCCCGGTCGGGGCCGACGCGCCCGAGCACGCGGTCGTCGACGCGTTCGCCGGGGCGACCCGATGACCGCCGAGGCGGGCCGCGACGTCGACCCTCGCGCGGCCGACCTGTCCCACCTGGAGGCACTGCTGGCCGAGCAGGACGAGCCGCAGCTCACGCCCGACGAGTACAAGTCCGTGTTCCGCGGCCACCCGGCCGGGGTCGCCGTGATCGCGCTCGAGCACGACGGCCGACCCGTCGGGTTCACGGCGACGTCCGTCATCTCGGTGTCGGCCGCCCCTCCGCTGCTCGCGTTCTCGCTCGCCTCGACGTCCTCGTCCTGGCCCGCGGTCTCCGCGGCGCGCACCCTCACGGTGAGCTTCCTCGCCGACCACCAGGACGACGTCTCGGCACGGTTCGCGACGAGCGGCATCGACCGGTTCGCCGACGGGGGGTGGTCTCGCCTCGAGAGCGGCGAGCCCGTCATCGACGGCGCGCTGTCGTGGGTCCGCGGACGGGTCGTGCAGCGCACGCCCGTCGGCGACTCCTACCTCGTCTCGCTGCGAGCGCTCGCGTCGAGCGTCGGCAGCGGCGGGTCCGCCGACGAGCGAGGCGCGGCCGGCACGCCGTCGCCGCTCGTCTACCACGACCGCACGTACCACCGGATCGGTGGCCACTCCGCACTCTGAGGGGAGGGGTCACCAGCTCCAGCCACGCGCGCTGAGCTCGAGCTCCTCGCGGAACCGCTCGTCGTCGCCCGTGCGGAAGCCGGCCCGCAGCGGGGTGTCCTCGACGGGCAGCCCGGTGAGCCGGCACGCCTCGCGCAGCAGCGCGTCGTAGGCGCCCTGCAGCGCGAGGTAGTGGTGCGCGCGCGCGTAGAGCCCGGGATCGGCCTCGATGCGGCGCATCTCCGTCGCGAGCTCGCTCAGCCGCACCTGCAGCGCGAGCGTCTCGAGCGGGTCGGGGGCCGGCGCCCGACGGCGTCGCGCACCCCGTCCCGCGGTGGTCCACGCGGCCTCGCGATGGGTCGGTGGGCGCCCGGCGTGGCGCAGCGGCCACCACACGGCGGCGGCGGTGCACGCCGTCGCGCACCAGATCATGAGCAGCCACGACATCGGAGCCGACCTCAGTGCGAGGGATCCACAGGACCTCTCCATCGTAGATCCGTACGCCGTCCGGAGCCATGGCGCGACCGGGCGACGACCATGACCCGTACCCGGAGGTACCGCATGACCGCCTACGACTCGTTGCTCGACGCCGTGGGCGGCACGCCGCTCGTGCGGCTGCGCCGCCTGGCCGCGGCCGAGGGGATCGCCGCGACGGTCTACGTCAAGCTCGAGCACCTCAACCCGGGCGGTTCCGTGAAGGACCGCGCGGCGCGCTGGATGGTGCTCGACGCGCTGCGCACCGGGGCGCTCGCGCCCGGCGGGACGATCGTCGAGGGGACGTCGGGCAACACCGGGATCGGGCTCGCGCAGGCGGCCGCCCAGGTCGGCGTGGACGTCGTCGTCGTGGTCCCGGACAAGACGTCGGTCGAGAAGGTCGACACGCTGCGCGCGTACGGCGCGCGCGTCGTCGTGACGCGCTCCGGCCTGCCCCACGAGCACCCGGAGAGCGTGCGCAGCATCGCGCACCGGCTCGCCGAGGAGATCCCCGGGGGCTGGCTCGCGAACCAGTACGACAACCCGGCCAACCCGCGGGCGCACGTGGAGTCCACGGGGCCCGAGATCTGGGCGGACACCGGCGGGCGCGTCACGCACCTCGTCGCGGGCGTCGGGACGGGCGGCACGATCTCCGGGACCGGGGAGCACCTCAAGGACGTGAGCGGCGGCCGCGTGACGGTCGTGGGCGCCGACCCGCTGACCTCGGTGTACTCGGGGGGTGACGGGAGCCCGTTCTTCGTCGAGGCCGCGGGCCACTACCACCACCCCGAGACGGTCGACGCGCACTGGCCCGAGTCGTTCCACCCCGACGTCGTGGACCGGTTCGAGCGGGTCCCCGACCGTGAGTCCGTGCACGCGCTGCTGCGCCTCGCCCGGCTCGAGGGGATCCTCGCCGGCGGCTCGTCGGGCCTCGCCCTCGCCGCCGCGCTGCGCACCGCGCGCGACCTCGGGCCGGACGGCGTCGTGGTCGCGCTCCTGCCCGACTCCGGCCGTGCCTACCTCTCGAAGTACCTCTCGCCGGGCTGGCTGCGCCGGTTCGGGTTCCTCGACGAGCCCGTCCCCGGGCTGGACCACGACACGACCGGCCCGCTCGTCCTCGACGCCGTGCCCGACGCCGCCCGCTCGCCCCTCGAGCCCGGCCTCCTCGTGCTCGACGAGACGCTCGGAGCGCCCGACGCGGCCCGGGTCGTCGAGGCGGCGGTCGCCCGCGGGGAGCTCGGGACCGACGATCCCGTGCCCGTCGTGCTCGCCCGCCCGCGGCGCGACCACGCGCCCGCGGTCACCGAGGTGCGCGGGCTCGTGACGCTCGCCGCGCTGCGCACCGCGGGCGCGGCGACCCCCGTCGCAGACCTCGCCGACCCGCCCGCGCAGGTGCTCGGCACCGGCGAGCGCGTCGACGACGTCCTCGGCCGCTGGGTAGCCGAGCACCCCGGCCACGCCGTCGTCCTGCGCGACGGGCGGGTGGTCGCCGTCGTCCCGCGCGACCGGCTCGCGACGCTGACCGACCCCACGGCGCCGAGCGGCGCGGGGACGGACGAGCCGGCGGTCCCCCGACGTGTCACGCCGTAGCGAGGACGTCCCGCACGGACTCGGCGGCGTGCACCACGGCGCGCGTCACGGGGTGCAGCTGGGCGCCCTCGCGGTGGACGAGGGCGACCTCGCGTGCCGGCACCTCGCAGGGCACCGCGACGACGCCGGCCGGCAGTTCCTGCGCGGAGAGCTCGGGCACCACGGCGACCCCGAGACCGACCCCGACGAGCCGCACGGCCGCCACGTAGCCCACGCCGTCGTGGTGGACGTCCGGCTCGAACCCCGCGGCGCGGCAGGCGGCGAGGATCGAGCGCGTGCACGGGAGGTCGCCCGCGCCGAGGATCCACGGGCGGCGACGCAGCGCGTGCAGCCCCTGGACCCCGACCTCGGGGCCGACGTCCCGCGGCACGACCGCGACGAACCGCTCGTCGAAGAGCCGCCGCACCCGCACGCGCGGCTCACCGAGCTCGACGCTCTCGGGGTAGCGGAGCACGAGCGCGAAGTCGAGGTCCCCGCGCACCACCTCCGCGACCGCGCGCGTGGCGTCGGTCTCGCGCAGGCGCACGTCGAGCGCGGGGTGACGGGCCGTCGCGGCGAGGACGACCTGGCCGCCGACGGACGCGAGCACGCTCGGGTAGGCGCCCAGGGCCACCCTGCCGGCCACGTCCTCGCCGAGCGCCGCCAGCGCCCCGCGCGCCCGTTCGAGCGCCTCGAGCACGTCGCCCGTGTGCTCGACCAGGAGGCGGCCCGCGGCCGTGAGCCGGACGTTGCGGCCCGCGCGCAGCAGCAGCGCGGTCCCGGCCTCCTCCTCGAGCACCCGCAGCTGCTGGGACACGGCCGAGGCCGTGACGCGGTGCACCTCGGCGACGGCGGTCACGGTCTCGAGGTGGGCCAGGTCGCGCAGGAGCTCCAGCCGACGGACGTCGAATGTCAAGTTCCTCTTCCTCTGCTGTGAAGTCCAGGTAGATGGACTGAACGAAACCCTTCCACCTAGCGTTCCTCTCATCCTACGGGACGCAACGTTCCACAGATCGAGAAGAACGATGAAGGAGGCTCCGATGGACGCGACGCGCACACCGCTCGCCGACCCGCGAGCGCCGCACCGCCGCACCGCTCGCGCCGCGGGCTCGGCCCTGGCCACGACGACCGCCCTGGCGCTCCTGGCCGCCTGCTCGGCGGGCGGGACCCCCGCCGGCGAGGCGTCGACGCCGAGCGGCGAGCCCGTTGACGGCGGACGGCTCTCCTTCGGCCTCGGCTACGACCCGACGTGCCTCGACCCCCAGCAGGCCGGCGGCAACGACTCGCTGAACATCGGGCGCCAGCTCGTCGACTCCCTCACCGACCAGGACCCGGAGACGGGCGAGATCGTGCCGTGGCTCGCGACGTCCTGGGAGGCGTCCGACGACGCGACGCGCTTCACGTTCGTCCTGCGCGACGACGCGACGTTCGCCGACGGCACACCCGTCGACGCCGCGGCCGTGCGGGCGAACCTCGACGGCGTCGCCGCGCTCGGTGCACGCTCGACGCTCGGGGCGAGCTACCTCGACGGCTACGTCGAGACGCTCGTCGAGGACGAGCACACCGCGACGGTCGTGTTCGACCACCCGAGCGCCCAGTTCCTCCAGGCATCCTCGACCATGACGCTCGGGCTCGTCTCCGTCGACAGCACGACGCTCTCGGCCGACGAGCGCTGCGCGGGCGACTTCGTCGGCTCCGGCCCGTTCGTCCTCACGGACTGGCAGGCCGGCCGCTCGGCGTCGGTCGACCGCCGCGACGACTACGCGTGGCCGTCGTCGCTCGCGGGCCACGAGGGTCCCGCGCACCTCGACGGCATCGACTACGAGGTCGTGCCGGAGGCCTCCGTGCGGACGGGCTCGATCGTCTCCGGCCAGCTCGACGCGTTCATGAACGTCCTGCCGATCGACGAGGCGCAGCTCGAGGGCGCGGGCGTCACGGTCTCGGCCCGCGCGAACCCCGGCATCTCGTTCGCGCTCGTGCCCAACCTCGAGCGTCCGGTCGCGGGCGACGACGCGGTGCGCGAGGCGATCTCCGCCGCGATCGACCGCGACCAGGTCGTCGAGACCGTGCTCACGCCGAGCTACCGCGCCGCGACCGCGCCGCTCACGAGCTCCAACCCCGCCTGGACCGACCTGGGCGACCTGCTCGCGCTCGACGTCGACCGGGCGACGGCCGCGCTCGACGACGCGGGCTGGGTGCCCGGCGACGACGGCGTGCGCGTCAAGGACGGCGCACCCCTCAGCGCGACGGTCCTCTACATCACGAACTTCTCCGCGAGCCAGAACATCCTCGAGCTCGTCCAGCAGCAGCTGAGGGAGGTCGGGATCGACCTCGTGCTCCGCGAGGTCCCGCTCGCCGAGTACACGCAGGCCCGCGAGCAGGGCGACTACGACTTCTCGTGGCAGTCGCTCACACGCGCCGACGGCGACGTCCTGCGCACCGTCTACGGCACCCTGCGGCTCGACACCGACGACCCGCTGCTCGCGACGCTCGACGCCCAGGCCGCCGAGCCCGACCCCGCGGCCCGCCAGGACCTCCTCGCCGACGCCCAGCGCACCCTGCTCGAGCGCCACCTGACGATCCCGGTCATGGAGTTCACGACCGTGATCGCGAGCGCGCCCCACGTGCACGACATCCGGTTCGAGGCGTCGTCGCGCCTGAGCTTCTACGACGCCTGGGTGGAGGAGAAGTGAGCGCCGGCATCGTGAGCGGGACGGCCGGGACCGGGACGGCCGGGACCGGGACGCGCGCGACGGGCGTGAGCGACGCGGTGGCGACCGCGCTCGCCGACGCCGCGGCGACCGAGCCGTGGGAGTGGCCCGAGGGCACGTGGCGCACGGTCGTCGAGCACGTGCGCGCCGGGCGGCGCCTCGTCCCGACGAGCTGGCCGGGCGGCGCACGCATCGCCGTCGCGATCTCCGTGGACTCCGACCAGGAGACCCCCGCGCTGCGCGACCGCCACACCTCCCCCGGCGTCCTCGCGGGCGGCGAGTACGGCTCGCGCGTCGCGCTCCCCCGGCTCCTGCGCGTCCTCGAGCGGCACCGCGTGCCCGCGACGTTCTTCGTGCCCGCCGTCTCCGGCCTGCTGCACCCCGGCGACGTGCGCGACGTCGCGGCCGCGGGGCACGAGGTCGCCGCGCACGGGTGGATCCACGAGCGCAACGCGCTCCTGCCGTACGAGACCGAGCGCGACCTCACGCTCCGCTCGCTCGACGCGCTCGAGCGGCTGACGGGCCGGCGGCCCGTCGGGCTGCGCACGCCGTCCTGGGACTACTCCCCCGCGACGCTGCGCGTCGTGCGGGAGGCGGGCCTGCTCTACGACAGCTCGCTCATGGCGGACGACGACCCGTACGAGCTCGTCGAGGACGGCGAGCCGACCGGCGTCGTCGAGATCCCCGTCGAGTGGATCCGGGACGACGCGCCGTACTTCGCCATGGCACGGTTCGCCTCGCTGCGCCCGCACACCACGCCGCAGGACGTGCTGGACATCTGGCGCGCCGAGCTGCGCGGGGCGCTCGCCGACGGCGGCGTCTTCCAGCTCACCGTCCACCCCGGGATCATCGGCCACCGCTCGCGCGCCTGGGTGCTCGACACCCTGCTCGGCGAGATCGCGGCGTCCGGTCCCGTCTGGTTCGCGACCCACGAGCAGGTCGCCCGTCACGTCCTGGAGGTCGCCCCGTGAGCACCGCACCCCGTCCCGGCAGCGCCGGGCACGCCGTCGTCACCGGGGCCGCGTCCGGCCTGGGCGCCGCGGTCCTGCACGACCTCGTCGCGCACGGCTGGGAGGTCACCGGGGTCGACGTCCAGGCCGACGCGCTCGACGCCGTCGTGACCGGCGCCCGGGCGGACGGCGGCGTCGCGCACGCCCTCGTCGGCGACCTCGGCGACGCGGACGCCCCGCCGGCGCTCGTCGCCGGGGCGTGGGCGCGGCGACCGGTCGACGCGCTCGTGAACGCCGCCGGCATCTACCCCGCCGTCCCGTTCCTCGAGCTCACGCCCGCCGCCTGGGACCGCGTGCAGCACGTCAACGTGCGCGCCGCGCTCCTCGCCACGCAGGAGCTCGCGCGCCGGGCGCTCGCGGCGGGCACGACGGCCGCGGTCGTCAACGTCTCGTCGGGCGCGGCCCGACGTGCTCGGCCCGGCACGGCGCACTACTCGACGTCCAAGGCGGCGCTCGAGGCGCTGACGCGGGCGAGCGCCGTCGAGCTCGGTGCGCACGGCATCCGCGTCAACGCGGTCGCGCCCGGCTTCGTCGACGTGGCGTCCGCGGTCAACCCCGTCACGCCCGAGTACGCGTCCGCCGTCCGCGGCGGCCTGCTCCCCGGCGGCCCGCGCGCCGAGCACGTCGCGGCGGCCGTGCGCTACCTGCTGTCCGACGACGCGGCCTGGGTCACCGGCACGACGCTCGCCGTCGACGGCGGCGCGAGCGCCGGGACGCGCGCCCTGCCCCAGCACTGGCCCGCACGCACGTCCGTGCAGGCCCCCGTCACCACTCCTCAGGAGGCACCGTGAGCACCCTCGCGACCACCGGTCGGCCCGCCGTCGAGACCGTCGACACCGCGCCCGCGCCCTACTGGGTCGTCGGCGCCGGTGCGATCGGCGGGACCCTGGCGCACGCGCTCGCCCGGGCCGGGCACGACGTGACCGTCGTCGACACCGACGCGGACCACGTCGCGGCGGTCCGCGAGCGCGGCCTGACGATCGTGCGCCCCGACGGCCGGGCCGACGTCGCGCACGTCGCCGCGGCGTACACCCCCGACGAGGTGCCCGCGGACGCGGTCGCGGACCGCGTCGTGCTCGCGACCAAGTCGCAGCACACCGCGACGGCCGCGGCCTGGGTCGCGCCCCGCCTGGCCGCGGACGGGTTCGTGCTCTCGGCCCAGAACGGGCACAACGAGGCGACGGTCGCCGAGCACGTGGGCGCGCGGCGCGTGCTCGGGGCGTTCGTCAACGTCTTCGCCGACTGGCTCGAGCCGGGCGTCGTGCGCGACGGCGGCGCCGGGGCCCTCGCGGTCGGCCTGCCCGGGCAGGGCACGCCCGACGCGCGCGTCCTCGCCGTCGCGGAGGACCTGCGCTCCTACGGGCCGGTGTCCGTGACCGCGAACCTCGACGGGTACCGCTGGGCCAAGACGGGCTTCGGGTCGATCCTCGGCGTGACGACGCTCGTCGACGCGCCCATCGCGGACGTCGTCGACCGGTACCGGGACGTCGCGTGGGCCGTCGCGCGCGAGAGCGCCGAGAACGCCCTCGCGGCGGGCGTCGTGCTCGAGGCGTTCGACGCGTACGAGCCCTACGCGTTCACCGACGCGGCGTCCCCGCTCGTGCGCGAGCGCGCGCTCACGCGACTCGTGCGCTGGCTGCGCACCCAGCCCAAGGACCGCTCGGGCGTGTTCCGCGACATCGCGGTCCGCCGGCGCGAGCGCGAGCACGGCCCGGGCCGGGGCGCGCCGCTCGGCCCCGTCCCGACGCCCCTGCTCGCCGCGCTCTCGGCCTCGCTCGACGAGCTCGCCGCCGGGGAGCGGACGTTCGGCTGGTCGAACGTCGACGAGCTGCGCGCCCTCCTGCCCACCGCCTGACCCGTCCGCGCACCCGCGCCGGACCGCACCGATCGGAGAAGGACCATGACCTCCCGCACCTCGCGTGCCGCGACCCTCGTCGTGCTCGGCGCGCTCGTGACGCTCGCCGGCTGCTCCGCGGAGCCGACCGCCCCCGCGGCGTCGTCGGCCGGGACGACCGCCGAGCCCGTCCGCGGCGGCACGCTGCGCTACGCCCTGCAGGCCGACCCGCAGTGCCTCGACCCGCGCCAGGGCGGGCTCACCGTGAGCCTCACCGTCACGCGGTCCGTCGTCGACTCGCTCCTCGACCAGGACCCGGCGACCGGCGAGATCGCGCCCTGGCTGGCGGAGTCGTGGGAGGTGAACGACGACGCGACCGAGTTCACCTACCACCTGCGCGACGACGTGACCTTCTCCGACGGCGAGCCGCTCACCGCCGAGCTCGTCAAGGCCAACCTGGACAACACGTTCGAGCTCGGCGCCCTCGCGGGGCTGCCCGCGCAGTACCTCACGGGCTACGTCGAGACGCGCGTCGACGACGAGCGCACCGCGACGGTCGTCTTCGCCGCGCCGAACGCGCAGTTCCTCCAGGCGAGCTCGTCCATGTCGCTCGGCCTGCTGTCGACCGCGAGCCTCGAGCGCACGCCCGAGGAGCTGTGCGCGGGCGACTACGCCGCGTCGGGCCCGTTCGTGGTCGACGAGTTCGTCCCCGCGCAGTCCGTGAGCCTCTCGCGGCGCGACGGCTACGACTGGGCCCCGGCGCGCGCCGCGCACGAGGGCGAGGCGTGGCTCGACGCGATCGAGTTCACCGTGGCGCCGGAGGCCTCGGTGCGCTCGGGATCGCTCCTGTCCGGTCAGGTCGACGTGATCGGCGACGTCCCCGCGCAGGACGTCGCACGGCTCGAGGACCAGGGCTTCCAGAAGGTCTCCCGGCCCAACCCCGGGTCCGTCGGCGGCCTGCTCGTCAACGCGACGCGGCCCGCGCTGCAGGACGTCGACGTGCGCACCGCGCTCCAGTCGGCTGTCGACCGCGAGACCGTCGCCGAGACGCTGTTCTTCGGGACCGTCGAGCCGGCGACGTCCCCGCTGTCGAGCTCGACGCCCGGGTGGGCGGACGTGTCCGAGCTCGTCGCGTACGACCCGGACGCCGCGCGCGACGCACTCGACGAGGCCGGCTGGGTCGAGGGGGCCGACGGTGTCCGCGAGAAGGACGGCGAGCGCCTCACGCTCTCCGCGTCGTGGAACCCGGCGATCGGGTGGGGCGCGCAGGTGCTCGAGCTCGTGCAGCAGCAGCTGAGCGAGGTGGGCGTCGAGCTCGAGCTGCGCCCGATCACCCCCGCGGAGCTCAGCGAGGTCCTCACCGCGCGCGACTACGACCTGTTCTACAACTCGCAGACCCGTCCCGACCCGGACGTCCTGTGGGGCAACTACTCGCCCGACAACCCCTCCAACCGGCACGGCGACGAGGACCCCGAGCTCGCGAGCGTCCTCGCCGAGCAGCGGACCACGACCGACCCCGACGTCCGCTGGCCCCTCGTGCGCACGGCGCAGGAGCGCATCCTCACGGACGGGTTCATCGTGCCCGTCGTCGAGTCCGTCTCCGTCCTGGGCGCGGCGCCGACCGTCCACGGGATCGACTGGGAGGCGTCCTCCAAGCCCGTGCTCTACGACATCTGGCTCGAGGAGGAGTGAGCGTGGTCCGGCTCTCGATCGAGCACGACGACGCCGGGTCGCCTCGCGTGCGCGGGCTCGTCCCCGGGGAGACCTACCTCCTGCTGAGCACCGTCGCGCACGGCGTCGGCGCGAGCGGGCTGGGTCTCGACCGCGGCCAGCCGGGCGACGTGCGCGTCGTCGAGGTGCGCCGCGCGGGACGCCGCGTCCTGCTCGTCGCGCGCGACAAGCACCACGGCGCGTCGGGCCCCGACGAGGCGGGCCGTGCCGCGGGGCGCGACGCGTTCGTCGAGTCGGTGCTGTGGTCGGGCACGCTGCCGAGCGGCCCGCCCGGCAGCGGTGGCGACCGGGCGGACGACCAGGCGCACGACCACGCGGACGACCTCCCGGTCGACGCCGAGGCCCTCGCGACCCTCGACCTCGTCGGCGCCGCGCGCCGGCTGCGGGACGCGGACCAGGGGGACCTGCGCCTCGACGCGGCCCGCAGCGCGCTCGTCGCGGCCGACGCGACGCCCGACGGCGTCGAGCTCACCGCGGTGCTGACCTTCGCGGGCGGCGTGACGGGCGCGCAGCTCGCCGAGGTCGCGCCCGACCCGGGCGCGGTGACGATCACGCAGCGCGTGAGCCTGCTCCGCGCGCCCGACGGGTTCCGGCCCCGCCCCTTCCACCCGGCCGCGGGCGGGTACGGCAAGGGCTCCGCCGACCACGCCGCGGGCATCGGCGAGAGCGTCGAGGTGCTCCGCCAGCCCCGGTTCCGGGTCGGCGGCGAGCACGACGGCGGCGCCGCACCGATCACGTTCCAGGTCGACGCCGGCATCCCGGAGCCCGTGCGCTCCGCCGTCGTCGAGGGTGCGTCGTGGTGGGCGGAGGGCTTCGACCGCGCCGGCCTGCCCGGCGCGTACGCGGTGCGCGTCGCCGACGCGGACGTCGACCCGTTCGCCGCGCGCACGTCCTTCGTGTGGTGGGTGCACCGCACCGGTCGCGGCTGGTCGCAGGGGGCCGCGATCACGGACCCCCGCACCGGAGAGATCCTGCGCGGCCAGGTCCGGCTCGGGTCGCAGCGCGTGCACCAGCTCACGCTGCTCGCCGAGGCGCTCCTCGCGCCGTACGGGCGCCCCGACGAGGCCGAGCGCCTCGCCCGGGTCGAGGCCTTCGTCCTCGCGCGCATCCGCCAGCTCGCGGCCCACGAGGTGGGGCACGCGCTGGGATTCATGCACAACTACGCGTCGCACCGGCACGCGCACCCGTCCGTCATGGACTACCCCCACCCGCGCGTGCGTCTCGACGGCGACGGCGAGGTCGACCTCTCGGACGCCTACCCCGTCGGTCTGGGCCCCTGGGACGTCTTCGCCGTGCGCCACGCCTACGGCGCGGGCGACGCCGACGAGCTCGCGCGGCTGCGCGCCGAGGTCGCCGCCACGCTCGCCCCGGACGGCCCCGCGTACCTCACGGACGCCGACGGTCACGACCCCCACGCCGCGTCGCCCGACGCCGTCCCCTGGGTGCAGCGCGGGCAGGACCCGCTCGCGCTGCTCGGCGAGGCGCTCGACGTCCGCCGCGCCGCGCTCGCCGCGTTCGGTCCGGGCGTGGCGCCGCCCGGCCTCCAGGCCGGCGCGCTCGAGGAGCGGTTCGTCCCGCTGCACCTGTTCCACCGCTACGAGACGACGGCGGTCGCGCGGCTGCTCGGCGGCGAGCGGTACGGCTACGCGCTCGCGGGCGAGGACCCGCGGGTCGACGTCGTGCCCGCCGCGCGGCAGCGGGCGGCGCTCGACGCGCTCCTCACCCTGCTCGACGACGACGTGCTCGCGGTCCCGGAGCACGTCGTGCGGCTCCTCGTACCGCCCGCGATCCGCTCGACGCGCGGTCCGGGACACCTCGCGCCACGCCGCGGGCTGCTCTTCGACCCCGCCCAGGCGTCGGGCGTCGCGGCGAGCCTGGTGGCGGGTGCGCTCCTCGACCCGGCGCGGCTGAACCGGCTGGCCTGGCAGCACGACGCCGACCCGGCCGTCCCCGCGCCGGCCGAGGTGGTGGAGCGGACGCTGCGCGTGGCCTGGTCGTCGGACGGGCCGCCGTCGGCCACGCGCAGCGCCGCGGGCTGGGCCGCGGTCCAGCACGTCGCGCGCACGCTGCGCGAGGGCGGGCTGCACCCCTGGACGGCGGCCGAGGTCGCCGACGCGGCCCGGCGCGCGGGGGCCGAGCAGTCCGCCCGGGGTCCCCAGGGAGCCGCGGCGGCCCGGGCGCTCGCCGAGCCGCACGGCGTCGAGGCACCGCCCGGGCTCCCGCTGGGGGTACCCCTGTGAGCCCGGCTCAGAACGGGACGGCGTGCGTGCGCGACGCACCGCCGTCGGTGCGCACGACGGGCGCGGTGACGCCCCGCGCGTCGAGCAGGGGCCGCACGCCCTCGGCGAACCAGTACGCCTCCTCGAGGTGCGGGTAGCCCGACAGGACGAGCTCGTCGAAGCCGGCCGCGCGGTACTCCTCGATCAGGTCGGCGACCTCCTCGTGGCTGCCGACCAGCGCGGTCCCCGCGCCGCCGCGCACGAGCCCGACGCCCGCCCACAGGCCGGGGTGGATCTCGAGGTCCCGTGCGCGCCGCGCGGCCGCGAGGTCGCCGCCGCCGTGGAGCGCGACCATGCGCTGCTGCCCCACCGACCCGGACGCGCCGAGGAGCCGCTGGGCGCCCGCGATCTGCTCGGGCGTGAGGTCGTCGAGGAACCGCTGCGCGACGTCCCACGCGTCGGCCGACCGGTCGCGCGTGATGACGTGCAGGCGCACACCGAAGCGGATCGTGCGCCCCTGCGCGGCCGCGAGCTCGCGCACGCGCTCGATCTTCTCGCGCGCCTGCGCGGGCGGCTCGCCCCACGTGAGGTAGACGTCGGCCTGCGCCGCCGCGACGGGCAGGGCAGCCTCCGACGACCCGCCGAAGTAGACCTCCGGCCGCGGGTCCGGCGGCGCGGACGCCCGGGCGTCGGCGATCGAGTAGTGCGTGCCCTCGTAGGAGAAGGGCGCGTCGTCCCACACGCCGCGCACGACCTCGAGGAACTCGCGCGTGCGGTCGTAGCGCTCGTCGTGCTCGAGCCGGTCGCCGAACCGGCGCATCTCGTTCTCGTCGCCGCCCGTGACGACGTTGAGCAGGAGCCGCCCTCCGGAGAGCCGCTGGAACGTCGCGGCCATCTGCGCCGCGAGCGTCGGCGAGACGAGGCCCGGGCGGAACGCGACGAGGAACTTCAGCCGCTCGGTGCTGCGGACCAGCGCCGCCGTGACGAGCCACGCGTCCTCGCACCACGTCCCCGTCGGGGTGAGCACGCCCTCGTAGCCGAGCCGGTCGGCCGCGATCGCGACCTGCTCGAGGTAGTCGAGCGTGGGCGCGCGGAACCCGGTCGCCCGGCCGGGCCTGTCCTTGGCGTGCGCGCCGTCGACGATCCCGCGCGCGTCGCCCGACGTCGGCAGGAACCAGTGCACGGCGAGCGGGCGTCGCGCGCTCGCCTCGCCGGGCTGCGCCACGGGTGTCGAGGGCGCGGCGACCGGTGCGTCGGTGCTCATCCGGCGAGCAGGTCCGGCTGCGGGTGGCGCACGCCCTGCACGGCCTCGCGCGGGATGGTCGCGCCGATCGTCGCGACGTCGTCCGCGGTGAGCTCGATCGCCGCCGCGGCGACGTTCTGCTCGAGGTACGCGAGACGCTTCGTGCCGGGGATCGGGACGATGTCCTCGCCCTGGGCGAGGAGCCACGCGAGGGCGAGCTGCGCCGTCGTGACACCGCGCTCCGTGGCGAGCTGCTCGAGCGAGCGCACCAGACCCCGGTTGTGCTCGAACGCCTCACCGGCATACCGGGCATGGGCACGGCGGACGTCGTCCTGGGCGAAGCCGTCGGGCGCGTCGACCGTGCCGGTGAGGATGCCGCGGCCGAGCGGCGAGAACGGCACGAACCCGACCCCGAGCTCGCGCAGCGCAGGCAGCACCTCGTCCTCCGGGTCCCGCGTCCACAGCGAGTACTCGCTCTGGACGGCGGTGACCGGGTGGACGGCGTGCGCGCGGCGCACGGTCGCGGCCGACGGCTCGGACAGCCCGACGCCCCGGACCTTGCCCGCCGTGACGAGCTCCGCGAGCGCCCCGACCGTGTCCTCGATCGGGACCTGCGGGTCCACGCGGTGCAGGTAGTACAGGTCGAGACGGTCGGTGCCGAGGCGGCGCAGGCTCGCGTCGACGGCGGCGCGCACGTACTCGGGGCGGCCGTCGACCCGACGCCCGTCCGGGTGCCCGCCGGCCGGGGGGAGCCCGAACTTCGACGCGAGCACGATCTCGTCGCGGTGCGCCCCCAGGACGCGACCGATGAGCTCCTCGTTGCGGCCGTGCCCGTAGACGTCGGCCGTGTCGATCAGCGTCACGCCGAGCTCGAGCGCGCGGCGCAGCACCGCCTCCGCCTCGGCGGCGTCCGCGGGTCCGTACGCGTCCGTGACGGACATCCCGCCGAACCCGAGGGCCGAGACGGTCAGGGCGGCGTCGCCGGAGCCGAGCGTGCGCTCGGCCGGGCGGGAGGGGGCGGGGTGCGCGGAGGAAGCGCGGTCGTCGGTCATGACGCCAGCGGACCACCCCGAGCCCCGCGCGGCAAGGGAGACGGCCGGTCCTCTCACCTGGCGAGAGGACGTGACGCGGCACGGGCGCGGCAGAGGCTGTCTGCGGCGAGCGCGAGAACCACCCGCCCTGCTCACATCATCCGGTGGAGGTGGGCGAGCACTCGTTCGGCGAACCGTGGGCAGCCCGCTCCGCGCAGGGCCGCGGTCAGGTCTCCCTCGCCACGAGCTCGCACCCAGTAGTCACACATCCTGCCGACGACCTCGTGCACGAGGCCGGGCGTCGTGTCGTCGACGAGCACGAGGAAGTCGTCCGGGTGCATGAGCTCGTAGTCGGCCGTGTCGTGATCCCAGGTGAAGTCCTTGACGTTGCACGTCACGAGGGCATCAGCACCGCAGGCGACTGCCGCCGCGTGAACATGAGCGTCATGCGGATCTGGTCCTTTGTACGTCCCGTCCACGACGAAGTCGATCACCCGTCCGGCCTCGAAGGTTCCAGCGAGCTGATCGCCGATCGTCGAGATCCTTGAACCGGCCCAAGTGGGGTGCTGCTTGCGCAGGTTGCGAATCACTTCGGCGAGGACGTCCTCCGACCCGTGGACGACGAACAGCGGCTCGTCAGGAGTGACGTAGAGCATGCCGAACCAGTCACGCAAGGTGCGCGAGTACCAGACGTTGGCATCGACGAAGACGCTGTACGCGCCGACCCCCTGCATGCACGAGATGCTAGCGACGCTCCTTGATCACACCCCGCTGGGACATGCCGGCTCCGCCTGGCCGGGAGCGCGCCCTGCGGTGCGCTCCCGGCTCGTCACGCCTCGTCCGCCTCTTCGGCCTCGAGAAGCGCCGCGAACGAGGCACGCTCACGTGCACGACGTGCACGCTTCGCAGCGAGGACGTCCTCGGAGAGGAGACGTGTGTGGGATCCGACCTTGTGCGCCGGGATCGTTCCCTCTTTGATCAGCTTCATGAGCGTCGGGCGCGACACACCGAGCATCGCGGCGGCGGTGGAGGTCGTGACCTCGGCAGGGATGGTCGTCAGGCTCAGTGTCGCTCCCGAGGCAACCGCACGAAGGACCTCCTGGAGAAGGACCCCGATCTCGCGGGGCAAGGGTGCCGGCTCCTCGGCGCCGTGGACCACCGAGAGGAACCCGGCCGGGCCGTCCAGCGCAGAGAGCACGCCCCTCGCCATCCGAGCTTCTTGTTCGTCGACGAGCAGTCGCGAACCGTCAGCGAGCACGGTTGTCATGGCCGCTCCTCCTTCTCTCCATTGCAGATATAACTGCAATACCCCTTCGTCTGCATGGGCAAGACCGTCGCGCTGGGCAGCCCGCCCGGAGGCTGTGCCCTTCTCGCATCGCGAGACTCTCAGCCGTCGCGTTCGTGGGTGACGCTCGCACGGTTATCGTCCGCGGCGGTCACGAGACGGCACGCCAAGCCTCGGCTGGTGCCGCGGCAACCCTGCACCGGCCGGGGTGCCCCGAGGAACGACCCGGCTGCCGCGTCGCGGCAGCAAGCCGCGACGACCCTGGAGCACGACCATGTCCTCGTCCCTTCCCTCGCGCCCCGAACACGGCCGCGGGTCCGTCCCGTTCGCCGTGGGTGTGGACCTCGACGGCGCGGGTGCCCACCCGGCCGCGGCCCGCGCGTCGGGCCTGGCCGACGCCGAGCTCGTCTCGGGCGCCCGCCTCGCCCGGACGGTGCGCCGCACCGAGAACGCGGGCTTCACGTTCGCGACGTTCGCGGACGCGCTGCTCGCCGCCGACCCCGGCGCGCGCTCGACCGCACGCCTCGACGCGGTGACACGTGCGGCGTTCGTCGCCCGCACGACGACCGCGATCGGCCTCGTCCCGGTCGTCGACACCACCTACCCCGAGCCGTTCCACGTCTCGAGCCAGCTCGCGTCGCTGGACCACGCGTCCGTCGGGCGCGCGGGATGGCTCGCGACCGTCACGCCCGGTGACGCGACGGCGGCCGCCTACGGCCGCACGGCCGTCCCGACCGCCGACCTCGCGCGGGAGGCGCGCGACGTCGTGCGCGTGGTCCGCGACCTGTGGGACTCGTGGGAGGACGACGCCGTCGTGCGCGACGTCGCGACGGGACGCTTCCTGGACCGCCAGCGGGTGCACCCCGTGGACTTCGAGGGAGAGTCGTTCTCCGTGAAGGGCCCGGCCATCGTGCCGCGGCCGCCCCAGGGCCGTCCCGTCGTGCTCGCGCCCCAGGACGCCGTCGCCGCGGAGCTCGACGGCTCCGGGGTCCCGGAGCGGGCCACGGACGACGCGGGCGGCCCGCTCGTGGACGTCGTGATCGTCGGCGGCTCGGGTGCCGCCCGTGTGCGCGCCGCGGCCGTGGCGGCCCGGGCCGCGGGATCACCGCGCGCGATCACGGAGATCGAGGTCGTGCTCGACGCCGCCGGCCGGGACGCGCGCACACGCCTCGCCGAGCTCGACGCGACCCGGACCTGGCACGACGGCGGTCGGCTGCGGTACGTCGGCGACGCAGCGGGCCTCGTCGCGCTGCTGCGCGAGCTCGCCGTCGGTGCCGACGCGCTCGACGGGGTGCGGCTCCTGCCCGCGGTGCTGGACGAGGACCTGCCCGTCATCGCGCGCGACGTCCTGCCCGCGCTGCGCACGGAGCGGCTCACGGCAGCGCCCCGGCCCGGCGCGACCCTGCGCGACCACCTCGGCCTCGCCCGCCCGGTGTCGCGCTACGCCGCGCGTCCGAGCGCGTGACGGATCCGAGACGAGAGAGGCGAGAAACCATGAGCACCACCCTGAACGGCTCCCACCCGATCGTCCGGCCGGACGCGCACGTGCACCTCGGCGTGTTCTTCCAGGGCGTCAACCACACGACCGTCTGGTCCGCGCCCGACGCCGGGTCGCAGATCGACGTCGCGACGTTCGAGCGCGTGGTCCGCACCGCCGAGCGCGGACTGTTCGACGCGTTCTTCCTCGGCGAGGGCCTACGGCTGCGCGAGCACCGCGGACGCCTGCACGACCTCGACGTCGCGGGCCGCCCCGACGCGATCACCCAGCTCGCGGCGCTCGCCGCGATCACGACGCACATCGGCCTCGTCGCCACGCAGAACACGACGTACAACGACCCGGCGGACCTCGCGCGGCGGCTCGCGTCGCTCGACGTGCTCTCGGGCGGGCGCGCGGCGTGGAACGTCGTGACGACCGACAACGCGTGGACGGGCGCCAACTTCCGCCGTGGCGGGTGGCTCGACCACGCGGACCGCTACGAGCGCGCCGAGCAGGTCCTCGCGACCGCGCGCCGCATCTGGGACGCGTGGCCGGGGGCCCGGCCCGACGGACCCACCTACCGGGTCGAGCACGTCTCCGTGCACTCCGGCCTCGTCGACGTCGAGGTGGACCCGACCGTCCCGCGCAGCCCGCAGGGCCAGCCCGTGATCTTCCAGGCCGGCGACTCCGGGCAGGGGCGCGACTTCGCGGCCCGGTCGGCCGACGTCATCTTCTCCCGGCACGGCACCGACCTCGACGACGCGCTGGAGTTCGCGACCGACATCCGGCGTCGCACCGTCGCCGCAGGCCGCCCCGAGGACGACGTGAAGATCTTCCCGGGCACGTCGATCGTCGTGGGCGACACACCCGCCGACGCCGAGGAGAAGGCGCGCTGGGTGCGCTGGAACCAGGTCACGCCGCAGACCGCGATCGCGTTCGTCGAGCAGGTGTGGGGCGAGGACCTCTCGGGCTACGACCCCGACGGCCCGCTGCCCGCCCACGACCCGGTGGTCGAGATCATCGGCGTCGAGCGGGGCGCGGCCCGCGACGGGTCGCGCGCGCGGGAGATCGCCGCGCAGTGGCGGGCACGGTCCGAGGCCGAGGGGCTGTCGATCCGCGAGCTCGTCGTCGCGGTGAACAGCGAGCGCGGGTTCGAGGGCACGGCGTCCCACGTCGCCGACCAGCTCGTGACGTTCGTGCGCACGGGCGCCGTGGACGGCTTCAACATCAGCCCGTGGATCGTACCGAGCGGTCTCGACGACATCGTGGACCGCGTCGTCCCCGAGCTCCAGGAGCGCGGCGCGTACCCGACGCAGTACGTCGGCACGACCCTGCGCGAGCACCTCGGGCTGCGCGCCCCGCTCACGCACCGCGTCTCCTCCCGCGAGCCCGCATTCGCCTGACGCAGGACCGCGCACGACGGCCTGCCGGCCGCCCGTACGGGTGGTGGCGGGCCGTCGTCGCGCCCGGCGCGGCCGGCTTCCCAGGAGCCGTGCCCGCGCAGATCAGGCACGCCTGTCCTTGCTGGCGGCGACGAGGAATGGTGCCTAGTCTGGAATCGTTCAAGAGAAAGAGCCACAAGGACGGCACCGACGGAAGCCGGGTGACCGCCGCACGATCCGGGCAACCCCCGAGAGAGCGAGGAGCACCATGTCCGCACCCACCATCAACCGAGCCACGGCACGCTTCGAGGCGTCCGAGAAGCTCCGCGCCCACCTGCAGCGCGTGCTCGTCGCGCTCGTGGACCTGCACGTCCAGGGCAAGCAGGCGCACTGGAACGTCACGGGCCGCGGGTTCCGCGACCTGCACCTCCAGCTCGACGACGTCGTGGACGGCGCGCGCGAGCACAGCGACACGATCGCCGAGCGCATGCGCGCGCTCCAGGTCGTGCCCGACGGCCGCACCGAGACCGTCGCGACGACGACCGACCTCTCCCCGTACCCGGCGGGCCTCGTGTCCGTCGGCGACACGGTCGACGCGATCGTCGAGCGCCTCGCCCAGACGATCGAGGTCGTGCGCGACGTGCACGACGACGTCGACGCCGAGGACCCCACGACGGCCGACGTCCTGCACGAGATCATCGCCGACCTGGAGAAGCAGGCCTGGTTCCTCTCCTCGGAGAACCGCGAGGCCTGACCCAGCCCGCAAGAACCAGAACCCCGACCTGCCGAGGTAGAGCCCTGGTCACCCCAAGTAGAGGCCTGGTCAGCCCAAGTAGAGGCCTGGTCAGCCCAAGTAGAGGTGTGGTCGGGTCTGACCCGCGGGGTGGGGCTCGCGGTGGGGTGGCGCACC
>CAZFUQ010000004.1:0-12675 GCA_964521905.1 uncultured Cellulosimicrobium sp. | reverse complement strand
AGAGGTGTGGTCGGGTCTGACCCGCGGGGTGGGGCTCGCGGTGGGGTGGCGCACCCGAGGCCTCGACCACCGGGCCGGCCTGACCGTCAGGGCACGCGAAGCTCGGTGAGCGGGTCGCGGTTCGCTGCCCAGACAGCGGGAACGGCGGCTGTGGCTACCGCGGTCGTGATGAACGCGGCGGCGACGGCGGCGAGATAGCCGACCGGCGGCAGGGGGTCACCCGCGAGGGCGATCGCCGCTGCGCCGGTGGCGACGCCGGCGAGAGCGCCGACGGTGGCTGTGACGGCGACCTGCCCTGTGAGGAGGCCGAGGATCATGGCCCTCGTCGCGCCGAGCGCCCGCCGCCGGCCGAAGTCCTTGCGGCGCGTCAGCGCGAGGCTCCACATGTTGACCATGATGGCGAAGGCGGAGGCGACGAGGATGCCGAGGACCAAGGTGTGGTTCTGACGGGTCAGCTGTCCCTCGAGGACCCCGCGGAGATCGGCCAGGCGTTGGGAGGTCTCGATCGAGATGGTGGTGGGGTCGACGTCGGAGAGGGCATCGGTGACGAGGCGGGTGACCAGCGGGAGGTCCGCCGGCCGATGCGCGACGACCGCGATCATCGCGAGCGGTTCGCTCCCGTCGGCCCGGCCTGGAACGAGGACGACGGGTTCTATCGACTCCAGGTGGGCGGGCAGCTTGACGTCGCCCGTGACGAGTGCCTCGTGTCCGCTGCCGTCGTAGACCGTTCCTCGCCCGGCGAGGAGACCGAGGATGGCCGCGGCGTCGGGCGTGGTGAGGGCCTGCGGTGTCGCGGCCACGGCTGCCAGGGGCGCGACAGGTTTCCCGGCCAGCGAACCGTAGACCTCCCTCATCGCGACCGGGGCGCCCCCGGGCGTCGCGGTGACATCGGTGATGGGCCCGAACGCGGTGACCTCGTCGATGACGTCGTCATAGGCGGCGATCCGGTCCACGAGCGGCGCGGTGACGTCGTCGTGGGGCGTGGTGACCCGGACCGTGATGGTGCGGGTTCCCACGGCGTCGACATCGGCCAGCACGGCGGCTTCGGCCCCTGCTGCTCTGCCCGCGGTGACCAGGACGACGGCGGTGGCGCTGAGCACGAAGAGCAGGGTCATGGCGGTGCTCACGCGCTGACCGAGCGCCGAGGCAGCCACCTCCCTCAGCCACGCGACGAAGGGCATCAGAACGCGCCTGCGGGGGCGGTGAGAGTGTGCTGGAAGTCGGCCCAGGCCGCGACCCGTCGGTCGTGGGTGATGACGATGACGGTTGCTCCCTTGTCGGCCTGGTCACGCAGCATGCCCAGTACCGCGTCCGCGGTGTCCGGGTCGAGGTTGCCGGTGGGTTCGTCGGCGAAGACGACCGACGGATTGCCCGCCAGGGCCCGGCACAGCGCGATGCGCTGTGCCTGCCCACCCGAGATCTGACCGGGCAGGCGCTGGTGTGGCACGTCCACGCCCATCGCGGTCAGCAGGTCGATCGCCCGGCTGCGCAGAGTGCGCGGATCAATACCGCGGTAGAGGGAGGTCTCGAGCACGTTGTCGAGCACGGTCCGGGTCGGGTCGAGTGCGGCATCCTGGAACACGAACCCGAACTGTTCGGCCCTGATCCGCGAGCGCTGAGCATCGGGCAGCGCGTCGACCCGCCGTCCGGCCAGCCGCACGGCACCGGCGCGGAGCCGGAGCATCAGGGCCAGGAGGTAGATCCGGGTCGACTTCCCGCACCCCGACGGGCCGCTGATCGCCGAGACGCTGTTGACCGGGAACTCGGCCGACCAGTCCTCGACGATCAGCGGGCCGTCAGGGGTGTAGCCGAAGCTCACCCGATCGGCGACGAGGTGGGCGACGCTCATCCGTTCGACCCGCCATCGCCCGACTCGGTCTCGGTGGGGGCAGGAGTGCCGGGCGCGGATCCGCCAGGCTCCGAGTCGTCGTCGGTCACCCGGCCACCTGAGACCTCACCGGGCGCCCGGACCTCGGTCCCGGCGGCGACGCCCTCGACGAGCGCCTGACCACCAACGGTCGCCAGCACCGTGACGGGGATCGTCTCACCCTCCCGGTCCACGACCGCCGTCGATCCGTCCGCCGCCACCGCGAGGGCGGCCGTGGGCACGATCGGCCCGGACTTCGGGGCGAGAACCGTGATCGTCGCCCTGATCGACCCCTCGCCGGCGATCGGGATCGCGCCGCACTCCTCACCGCAGATGCTCTCCTCGTCGCCCACCGCGGCAAGGGTTGCCATCGCCGAGCCGTCGTCGCGGGGCGCTGCGACGCTCTCGACGACGGCGTTCCACGTGTGCTGGCCGAGGCTGAGACTGACCGACATCCCGGGATCGACCAGTCTGCGCTGCCCCGTGGGGAGGTCGATCGCGAACGACGGGACGGGAGGCAGCAGCTGCGCCACGGCGTCCCCCTCGGTGAGCCTGGTGCCCACGACGCCCTGGGCGTCCGTGGAGAACTCGCCGTCCACGGCGGTGGCGGCGTCGTTCCAGCCGACGACCGCCGGCAGCCTGCTGACGAACACGAGGCTCCCCAGCGGCGCCGTGCCGGTCACGGGGATCCCGGACGCCCTTTGCCACTCTCGATACTCCCCCACGGTGGCGGAGTCGAAGCGACCGTCGGGAACCGCGCTGCGGTGGCCCGTCGCGACGAGCATCTGCTGGAGCTGGCGCACGTCCTCGCCGCGAGAGCCGGGCACGAGATCGCGGAACGCCGGCACGTCACCCACGGCCACGACGACCGGCGCGAGATCGACGGTGTAGACGACGTCGCCGGAGCTCACCTCCTCGCCGCCGGGGACGAGTCGCTGGGTCAGCACCCCGGCGGCCTGGTTGACGAGCTGATCGCCGCCCCTCCATGCCGCCGCCGCGTTCAGGGTGACCGAACGAGACAGCTCACCCTCGCGGACCGCGACGACCGAGTAGGCGGCCCCTTGCGGTAGGGGCGGCGGCGGACGGAACAAGGTGCTGGTGGCCCAGCCGAGGACGAGCCCCACGACCACGAGCACGACGGCCGCCACGAGCCCGCCGCGCCTCAACGCCACCCCCGCCACGACGATCGAGGGGAGCCGGCGCGCGCACCACGAGGGACGCGCGGCTTCAGGAGGCGGTTCACAGCACGGACACCTGCGGGCAGATCTCCTCGAGCGCCCTGAATTCCGACCCGCTCATGGACGGCACGGGCACGAACCCCCACGGAACCCATTGATGCTCGCCACCATCGACGAAGAAGGAGTCCTTCCACGCCTGGAAGCCGGGCGTCTCGGGGATGTCGTAACCCTGACCCCGAAGGCACTGTGCGGACTCGACGACGGCGGCGTACCTCTTCTCCCACCGCTCCTGCGAGATGTCCTCGAGCGGTTCGATGGTCTCGTTCAGCCGAGTGCACTCCTCGACCTCGGCGACGTAGGCGTCGAACTGCGTCTCGGCGACGCCGGGAGCGGCCCAACCCTCGTCGTCGACGACGATCTCCCAACCGCGGTCCCGGAGGCACTCGACAGTGGCTGACACGGCCGACGACTCCCCACCCTCGGCGACAGGCGACCCGGCGTCGGGCGAGCCGACGCCGGGCTCGTGGCCGTCGCCGCCGGTACAGCCGGCGAGCAGCAACGCGGCCGCGACGACGAGCACACCGACCCGTGTGCGCCCGCGCTCGACCACCGTCATGACGCGACCGACCTCGCCGGCCTGAGACGGATCAGTAGCCATGGATCAGTAGTCACAGAACCATGCCACGCTCGACAGGCTCCCGGCGTTCGAGGCGCCGCCGCTGCTGGCGTGGTCCACTCGTTTGCCGATCAGGCTGGACCAGTAGGCGTGGTGCCACCCGGACACAGCGTTGCTCGCCGATCCCTTCACGATCGTGCGCGCGCCATGGTTCGAGATGAACGCGTTGAAGGTGACCGCGTAGTTGCCGTACGCCTGGGTGGAAACGCTGCTGGAACCGGTGCAACTCTTCGACCCGAGCGTCGCGGCACCAGCCGACGCGCCCCCTGCCCCGCCGAGAACGAGACCTACTGCCAGTATCGTGGCAAGGGAGACGCTACCAATCTTCTTTTTCACTGTTCATCACCTTCCGGTTAGTTTGCCTGAACGATACTTCTTGTCTGAACTGCACTGAGTTGGGGAAAAATGAACGAAAAGTGAATTTCGTGCTGAACGCCCGCGCGTATCCGTCGCCATGTCGCTCGCCGACGCGACCTCTCTCGAAGGACTCACGCCTGATCCCGACCGGATCGGCGTAGAGCCGTACGAGCAGGCGATCCCAGCGTGTCAGCGGACCAGCGCGAGCCGCCCTGCTCGCCGCACGGACGGACGACGGGGAGCGATGCGCGGGTACGAACCTGACACCTCCCGACCACGCGCCGTCGGGCGCAGTGACCACGCCTCTACCTCGCGCTACCAGGGCTCTATCTCGCGGTGGGGCGGGCGAGGCGTTCGTCGAGCCATGAGGCTGCCCACGAGGCGAGGGCGAGGGCCGCGACGGCGGCGCTGACGACGACGAGGCCGTCGCGGTGCGCGTCGAGGGCGCCCGGGAGCGCGCCGTCGGTCCGGCCGACGAACGCTCCCGTCATCGCCGCGATGCACACGGTCGCGGCAACACGCTGCACGAGCTGGAGCGCGGCGCCCGCGACGCCGCGCTCGGCGGCGGGCGCGCCCTCGAGGGTGAGTGCCTGGTTGGGCGAGACGGTCACTCCCATCACCGCGCCGGACAGCACCTGCGAGACGACGAGCGCCGCCACGACGGTCGACGTCGGGGCGACGGCCACCGCGAGCGCCGTTCCCGCGGCCACGAGCGCCTTGGCACCCACGGCGACGGTCACACCGCGCCGTCCGAACCGGCGGAAGAGCCGCCACGAGAGGTTCGCCGCCACGACCGAGGCGATCGCGCCGGGGGTGGTGACGAGACCGGCCTGGACGGGGCTGAGGCCCGCGCCGTCCTGGAGGAACAGCATGAGCACCGCGGAGTACCCGAGCGCGGCCCCGAAGCTGAACGCGGCGACGACGCAGCCGAGCACGTAGCCGGGCGAGCGCACGAGGGCGGGTGCCAAGACCGGGGCGTGCCCGCGCCGGGCGTAGCGGGGCTCCCACACGGCGAGCGCCACGACCGCGGCGCCCGCGATCCCGAGCGCGACGGGCAGCACGACGGCGCGCGGCCCGTCGGCGACGAACGGCACGAGGAGACCGAGCGTGGCGACGGTGACGAGCGCGAGGCCCACGACGTCGAAGCCGCCACCGACGCGGCTGCCGCGCCCGCGCGGCGTCGCCCGCCCCGAGCCGGCGGACCCGGAGAAGGGCCGCCCCGCGACGGTCGGCCCCGCGTCGGGTGGCGCGGGGACGGTAGGGTTCCCGGGGGCGGGCCGCGGTCGCAGCGCGCGCAGGACGACGACCGCCACGGCGCCCCCGAGCGGCGCCGCGAGCCCGACGGTGACGCGCCATCCCACCGCCGGACCCGCGGCGGACAGGATCCCGCCGCCGACGAGCGGCGCCAGGACCATCGCGAACGCTCCCGTGGACGCGTACGCGCCGAGCGCCCGGGCCCGCGCAGGGCCGACGTAGTGGTCCTGCAGCAGGCCGATCACCTGCGGGTTCGCGATCCCCGCGCCGACTCCCTGCAGCAGACGGGCGACCACGAGGACGTCCGCGTCGGACGCCGTCGCGCCGACGAGGCTCGCGGCGGCGAAGAGGCCGAGGCCCACGGCGAGCGGTCCGCGGCGCCCGAGCCGGTCACCGAGGCGCCCGGCGGGGACGAGGGCGAGCCCGAAGGTCAGCGAGTACCCCGCGAGGATCCACTGGAGCTGCGGCGTCGTCGCGCCGAGCTCGGTGCGCAGCGCGGGTGCCGCGACCGTGAGGATCGCGGAGTCCAGAAGGGTGACGAAGCCCGTCGCGAGACACACGAGCAGCACGGCACGCGGCGCGCGCTCCGACACGGTCACAGGTGCTTCTCGAAGCAGATGCTCGACTCGGCGGGGTAGGGCGCGTACGGCGGGATGCGGCGCCAGCCGGTGCGTTCGTAGAGCGCGACCGCCTCGGGCTGGCGGATGCCGGTCTGCAGGCGCAGCCGCTCGATCCCGCGGTCGCGGGCCGATCCCTCGACGGCCGCGAGCGCCGCGGCCGCGAGACCGAGGCGTCGGTGCGTCAGTGCGACGAAGAGCCGTTTGACCTCGAACGTCCCCGTGTCGGCGAGGCGTCGCAGGGACGCGGAGGCGACCGGCACGTCGCCGTCGAACGCCACCCAGCTCACGAGCACCTCGTCCGCGAGCGGGGCGGTCGTCGGGCCGCCGGGGACGGCTGCGGCGCGCAGCCGCTCACGCTGGGCGCGCAGGTCGGCGTACCGGGGCGCGAGGTCGGTGTCCATCGCGTCGCGCAGCGCGACGGCGGCCGCGTCGTCCCAGCGCAGGGCGCGCCACGTCACGACGGGGTTCTGCACCCCGGGGCCCGGCACCGGAAGCGCTCTTCGTCCATCGTCCCTCGGCCCGGGGCCTCCGCGGTCCTGGCGCCCGCCGCCCGGGCCCGACGCCGCGGGCACGACTCCGACGGCGGACGGGGCCGCGCCCGCAGGCGCCCCCGGCGCGGCGCTCACCCGAGGTAGCTCGTGACGACGTCGTGCAGCGCCGCGGCGGTGAGGCCGAGCGAGTCCACGTCGACGCGCTCGTCGTTGCCGTGGAACAGGGACCGGAACACCCCGGGGTCCCACTGCTCGCTGAGCAGCCCGAACCCGTAGGCGGGCACGCCGCGGCGTCGGAAGAAACGACCGTCGGTGCCGCCCGTGCCGAGCGTGGGCACGACGTCGGCGCCGGCGTGCGCGCGCACGGCGCGCTCGATCGCCTCGAACGCCGCGCCGTCGGTCGGCGACTGCGACGCCTCGCCGAACCGGTCGCCCTCGACGTGCACGTGCTCGCGCAGGTCGCCGAGCGCGTCGTCGAGCAGGTCGGCCACGTCCTGCGGTGTCGCACCGGGCAGCACGCGGATGTCGAGCGTGACCTCGGCGAGACCGGGAATGACGTTGGGCTTCGACCCCGCGTTGAGGACCGTGGGCGCGACGGTCGTGTGGGTGGTCGCGTGCGCGACCGACGCGAGGGCGCCGAGCTCGGGCAGGGCGTCGTCGAGCCGCGCGGGGTCGAGCAGCGCGGCGCGGACGTCGGGCGCGAGACCCAGCGCGTCGACGTACCGGTGCCACAGGTCGCCGACGACGACCGGTCCGCGGTGCGCGGTGATCCGCCGCACGGCCTCGGCCGCGAGGACGATCGCGTTGAGCGACCCGTACGGGCCGGACCCGTGGCCCGGGCGTCCGACGACGCGCAGCCGCCGCCCGGCCCCGCCCTTCTCGCCCACCGCGACCGTGCGGCGGCCCTGCGGCCCGAGCGGCACGCCGCCCGACTCGGTGAGCACGGCGTCGACGTCCACGAGGTCGTAGCGGTTCTGGGTGATCCAGTCGACGCCCCACGTGCTGCCGTGCTCCTCGTCGGCGACCGCCGCGAGCACGAGGTCGCCCCGCAGGCGCCGCCCGCTCTCGGCGATCGCGCGCGTCACGACGGTGAACGCGGACGTGAGGCCGAGCATGTCGATCGCGCCGCGCCCCCATACCCAGCCGTCGACGAGCTCACCGCCGAACGGGTCGCGCGTCCAGCCCCCGGGTTCCACGGGGACGACATCGGTGTGCCCGACGAGCGCGAGCTTCGGCGCGTCGGGGTCGGTGCCGCGCAGGCGCGCGACGAGCGACGTGCGGCCCGGCCTCGGCTCGACCCACTCGACCTCGAGGTCGAGGCCGTCGAGCACGTCCGCGATCGCGCGCGCGTTGCGGTGCTCCTGACCGGACCCGACGGTGCCGTCGTTCACGCACGCGTTGCGGATCAGCGCCTGCAGGAGCTCGGTGGTGGACCCGGCGAGCGCGTCGCGCGACGGCGCGGGCGCGGGGCCGGCGAGGGGGTGCGGCCCGGCGAGCGGTCGGGTCGTCGAACGGTCCGTGGCGACGGTCATCGGTGGCTCCTTGCTTCCTGGGGCGCTCCCTGAGCTGCCTCCTGGAGCGCGCGCCGGCCGGGGATGGCCGCCACGAGCTCGCGCGTGTACTCCTCCTGGGGGTCGAGCAGGATCTGCTCGGCCGCCCCCTGCTCGACGACCCGCCCACGGTGCATCACCCCGACGTGGTCGGACACCTGCCGCACCACCGCCAGGTCGTGCGAGATGAACAGGTACGCGAGCCCGTGCTCCGCCTGGAGCTGCACGAGCAGCTCGAGGATCTGCGCCTGGACGGACACGTCGAGCGCCGAGACCGGCTCGTCGAGCACGACGAGCGCCGGGTTGAGCGCGAGCGCCCGGGCGATCGCGACGCGCTGGCGCTGCCCGCCGGACAGCTCGCGCGGCCCACGTCGCAGCACGTCGGCCGGGAGCGCGACGTCCTCGACGAGCGCCCGTGCCCGGTCCGAGCGCTCGGACGCCGACCCGACGCGGTACGCCCGCAGCGGCTCGGTGATGATCTGCTCGACCGTGAAGCGCGGGTCGAGCGACGCGTACGGCGACTGGTAGACGACCTGGAACCCGCGGCGCAGCGCGCGCAGCCGTTCCCCGCGCGCGGTGGTGATGTCCTCGCCCTCGAACTCCACCGTGCCGGCCGTGGGGCGCTCGAGCCGCAGCGCGAGGCGCGCCGTCGTGCTCTTGCCCGAGCCGGACTCCCCCACGAGCGCGTACGTCTGCCCGCGCTCGACGGCCAGGCTCACCCCGTCGACCGCGACCAGCGTGCGGTGCGCGGAGCCGCGCGGCAGCGTGAACTCCTTGCGCAGGTCCCGCACCTCGAGGACGGGTGCGCCGCCCCCGGCGCCCGGGGCACCGCCGTCGGGCACCGCGTCGCCCGACGCCGCAGCGTCCTCCTGCACGACGGCGCGGCCCGGCACCGCGGCCCGGAGCGGCCCGGTGCCGTTACCCGCGACGAGGCGCGAGCTCGCCAGGCTCGGCGCCGCGGCGAGGAGCTGCCTCGTGTAGGGGTGGCGTGGGTCGTTCAACACCTGGTCCGCGGTGCCCTCCTCCACCACGACGCCGCGCTCGAGCACGACGATCCGGTCGGCTCGGTCGGCCGCGACACCGAGGTCGTGCGTGATGAGCAGCACCGCGGTCCCGAGCTCGCGCACGAGGCCGTCGAGGTGGTCGAGGATGCGGCGCTGGACGGTGACGTCGAGCGCGCTCGTCGGCTCGTCGGCCACGACGAGCCGAGGTCGCGCGGCCACCGCGATCGCGATGAGGACGCGCTGACGCATCCCGCCCGAGAGCTGCGACGGGTACTGCCGGGCACGCGCCTCCGGCTCGTCGATCCCGGCCTGGCGCAGCAGCTCGACCGCGCGCTCGCGCGCCTCCTTGCGGCGCGCGAGACCGTGGATGACGAGGACCTCGGCGACCTGGTCGCCGACGCGGGTCACCGGGTTGAGCGACACGGTCGGGTCCTGCGGCACGAGGCCGACCTCGAGCCCGCGCACCTGCCGCCACTCCTTCTCCGACAGCTCGCTCAGGTCGCGACCGCCGAGGCGGATCGTCCCTCCCGTCACCGATCCCCCGCGCGAGAGCAGGTGCAGCGCCGCGTGCGCCGTCGTGCTCTTGCCCGAGCCCGACTCACCCACGAGCGCGACGACCTCGCCCGCGCCGACCGTCAGGTCGACGCCGCGCACGGCCGGGTAGGACCCGCCGTCGCGCGTGCGGTAGGCGACCTCGAGACCCGTGATCTCGAGCACGGGGCCCTCGCCCGGCGTCGTCCCCGGGCCCCTCTCCGTAGCTTCCGGCGCGTCGCTCATGCGTCCTCTCCCGTCCTCTCCAGGGCCCGCGCGATCCGGTTCGCCGACAGCACGACGGCGACGATCACCAGGCCGGGCAGCGTCGTCAGCCACCACGCGGCCGCCAGGTAGTCGCGGCCGCCCGAGACGAGCGACCCCCACTCCGGGGCGGGTGGTGGCGTCCCGTAGCCGAGGAAGCTCAGCGCGGAGATCGCGAGCACCGCCGTCCCGAACTCGAGCGCGACGAGCGCGACGACCGGACCGGTCGAGTTCGGCAGCACGTGCCGCCACAGCACGCCGTACCAGCGCACGCCCGACGCGCGGGCCGCCTCCACGTAGACCGACGTCGACGTCCGCAGCACCTCGGCGCGCATGACACGCGCGAACGTCGCGATGCTCGTGATGCCCACCGCGATCGCGACCTTGACCGTGCCGAACCCGAGCGCCGTGATGATCGCGAGCGACAGCAGGATGCTGGGGATGGCGAGCAGCACGTCGACGAGGCGACCGACGACGTCGTCCACCCAGCCGCGCACGAACCCGGCGAGCAGGCCGAACAGCGACCCCACCACGAGGCCCACCGCGACCGCGATCACCGTCGCGCGCAACGAGACCGACGCCCCGTGCACGACCCGCGCGTACACGTCGCGGCCCAGGTGGTCGGTGCCGAACAGGTGCGCGCCCGACGGCGGCTGCAGGCGGTCGGCCGGCACGCCCACGATCGGGTCGTACGCCGTGAAGAGCTGGGGCACCACGGCCCACGCCGCCACGAGCAGCACGACGAGTCCCGCGAGGACGAGCCCCGGGCGGCGCACGAGGTACCCCGCCGCGCGTCGCCCGCGGCTCGGCGCGACACCGCCGCGGACCTGCCCGCGCCGGATGATCGACCGCGCGTCCTCGCGGTCCGCGATCTCGATCTCCTCGGGCGTCCGCGCGTCGGGCGCATCAGGCGCCTCGGGTGCGTCGGTGCCCGGCGCCTCCGGGCCCGGGGGCGCCGCCGCCGCTGCCGTCTCCACCACCCCGGCGTCGTCCTTCAGCACGACCCGCACTCCTGGCCTGGTGCTCATGCCGCCACCTTCTGTCGTGCGTCGATCCGGGGGTCGAGCAGGGGGTAGACGAGGTCGACGACCAGGGTCACGACCACGAACACGATCGCGGAGAACACGACGACCGCCTGCACGACCGGGATGTCCTGGGAGTTGACCGACGTCACCGTGAGCCGTCCCAGGCCCGCGCGCGAGAACACCGTCTCGGTGACGACCGCGCCGCCGAGGAGCCCGCCCACCATGACGCCCAGCACCGTGAGCGCCGGGATCGCCGCGTTGCGCAGCGCGTGCGCGAAGTGCACGCGCGCCCGGCTCGCGCCCTTGGCCCGCGCCGTCTCCACGTACGGCTCGGTGAGCGTGCCGCGCAGGCTGCGCGCGAGGATCTGGGCGATGGAGGCGCTCGCGGGGATCGCGAGCGTGATCGCGGGCAGCACGAGGCTGATCGCGCCCTCGTTGCCGATCGCCGGGAAGACGGGGATCTGGAACGAGAACCACTGCAGGAGCAGCAGGCCCACCCAGAAGGTCGGGAGCGCGACGCCGAGCGGGGGCAGCGACGCGAGCGCGTGCCGCAGCCACCGTGCCCGGGGGTACGTGCTCGCGATCGCGAGGCCGCCGCCGAGGAGGATCGCCAGCACGAGCGCGGACGCCGTGAGCTTGAGCGTCTCGGGCAGCGCCTGCAGGACGAGCGACCCGGCGGGCGCGCCCGACGCGTACGACGTGCCGAAGTCGAGCCGCAGCGCGTGCCACAGCGCGTCCGCGTACTGGACCAGCACCGGCCGGTCGAGACCGTACTGCGCGCGCAGCGCGTCGAGGAGGACGGGGTCCACCTGGTCCGCCTCGCCGCCGCCGCTCGCCATGAGCGCCGCCGGGTCGCTGGGCAGCAGGTAGAGGATGAAGAACGAGATCGTGAACGCCGCCCAGAGCACGAACAGCCCTTGCCCGGCGCGACGCAGGACGTACCGGCCCATGGGTCGGCCTCCTTCCGTAGGGGGAGACGGTCCGCCTGCCCGACACCGCGGCGTCGGGCAGGCGGACCGGCGGGTCAGCCCTGGGCGACCCAGGCGTCGTAGAAGTCGAGGCGCGAGGACGCCTCGAACGTCAGGCCCTGGACCTTGTCCGCGGCCGCGATGGTCGTCGAGAGCTCGTAGACCGGGATCGCGTGGCCCTTCTGGACGAGGAGCCGCGACGCCTCGGTGACGAGGTCCTGACGCTCGGTCGCGTCGGTGGCCGCCGCGGACGCGTCGAGCAGGTCGTCGACCTCCTCCGCGTCGCGGTTGTTGATGTTGCGCGCGTTGGCCGAGAAGATCGTGCGCAGCACGTCGGGGTCGGAGCGCGTGAGGTTGTAGTAGTCGAAGTCGAAGTCGCCGCTCTCCTTGATCGCCGTCGACTCCGCCACCGTCACGTGCTGGAGCTGCAGGTCGATGCCGATCTGCGCGAGCTGCTGCTGGACGAGCTCGAGCGGCTCGGGGACCTGCCAGAAGGTCACGGTCGTGGACAGCTTCTGCCCGTCCTTCTCCCGGATCCCGTCGGCGCCCTCGACCCAGCCCGCGTCGTCGAGGATCTTCTTCGCGCCCTCAGGGTCGTAGGCGAGGTCGTCGGCGATGCTCTCGTAGAGCGGCGTCGAGTGGGAGAGCACGCCCGTCGCCGGCTCGTCCTGCTCGGTGAGGACGGTGTCCGCGATCTGCTCGCGGTCGATGCCCTTGACGATCGCCGTGCGCACGGCCTCGTCGCCCGCGATCGCGCTGGACTCGTTGGGGAAGAGGTTGAACACGACGCCCGGGTTCGCGCGGTACTCGAGCCAGAACCCGTTGCCGTCGAACTGCGGGAGGTCGACGGTCGAGATCGCGGCCGTCGCGTCGATCTGCCCGGACTGCAG
>CAZFUQ010000003.1:31688-44558 GCA_964521905.1 uncultured Cellulosimicrobium sp. | reverse complement strand
GGTGTGCTGACCGGGGCGGTGAGCTGGCTCGCCTACACGATCGAGACCGAGCAGCTCATGGCCGAGATCGAGGACGCGACCGTGCGCATCTCGACCCTCGTGGGCGCCGCGCGCCAGTACTCCCAGCTCGATCGCGCGCCCTTCCGCCCGGTCGACCTGCACGAGCTGCTCGACTCCACGCTCACGATGCTCGACCACTCCCTCGACGGGCTCGAGGTCGTGCGCCGGTACGACGCCGACCTCCCGCCGGTACCCGTGTACGCGGCCGAGCTCAACCAGGTATGGACCAACCTCGTCGAGAACGCCGCCCAGGCGATGGACGGGTCCGGCACGCTCACCGTGACGACGCGCCGTGTCGACGACCAGGTCGAGGTGGAGATCTCCGACACCGGGCCCGGCATCCCCGACGACGTGCGCCCCCGGATCTTCGAGCCCTTCTTCACGACCAAGCCCGTCGGCCAGGGCACCGGCCTCGGCCTCGACATCTCGTGGCGGATCGTCGTCAACAAGCACCACGGCGACCTCACGGTGACCTCGGTGCCCGGAGACACGCGGTTCACGGTGCGCCTCCCCCTCGACCCCGCGCGACCGGCCTCCGACGACGACGTGCTCGCGCGCGAGGAGGGCCTCCCGGTGCCGGACGGCGACGGGGCCCGATGACCGAGCCCGTCCCCGCGGGGGCGTCGCCCGTCGGCGAGGAGCGCCACGCGTCGTGGCTCGAGCTCTTCTTCGACCTCGTCGTCGTCGCGGGGATCGGGATGCTCGCCCACCTCCTGCAGGCCGACCACGGCAGCGGCGGCCTCGCGCTGTACGTCGTCGCGTACACGGCGTTCTGGCTCGTCTGGGCGTGCTTCACCACCTACGGCAACGTCGCGGGCGACGACGCACGCCCCCTGCCGATCCTCGGCGGGATGGCCGCGCTGGCCGTGATGATGGCGGCCGTGCCGGGCATCCACGGCGACCACGCGCAGGCGTTCGCGATCGCGTACGTCGCGGGTCGCGTCATCGCGGCCCGACCCTGGCGGCGCGGGACGGTCGTCGTCGACATGCCCGTCGTGCAGACGATCACGGGCGTCGTGCCGTGGATCGTGTCCTGGTGGTTCGACGGGCAGACGCGCTACACGCTCTGGGCCGTGGGGCTCGCGATCGACCTCCTGCTGCTGCTCACCCTCTCCGGAGAGCGCCTCGTGCGACAGGCGCAGGAACGCCTCGACCAGGTTCGTGGGCAGGGGACCCGCGGCCCCGGACGGCGCAGGTCCGGCGGTCCGGGCGGAGGCGGACCGCGTGGCCGCCGGGACGACCGCGCCGACGTCCCGGACACCGTGGGCGTCGCACCGAGCGACGTGCCCCACCTCGGCGAGCGCCTCGGGCTCTTCGTCATCATCGTGCTCGGCGAGGGGCTGATCCAGTCGATCGACGCCGCGAGCGAGGCGGAGTGGGACCGCGCGCTCCTCGTCGCGGGCGCGGGCACGTTCGTCCTCCTCGTGGGGCTGTGGGCCCTGTCCGTGCGCGCCGGGTACGCCGGTGTCGGGCTGCTGCGCCGGGGCCAGGTGCCGCCGCGCGTCGCGTGGCTCCTGCACCTCGTCACGACCGGCGCGCTCGCCACGCTCGCCGCCGCGCTGGGTGGCGTGCTCGACGAGCCCTCGCGCGCGCTCGAGCCCACCGAGCTCGCGCTCCTCACCGGCGCGTTCACCGTGCACGGGCTCGTCTCGGCCGCCACCCACCTGGCCCTGCGCCAGGTGCGCACCGGGCTCGTGCTCGCCGTGCCCGTCCTCGCCGCCGGCGCGGTCGTCGTGGCCACGGGCGGCACGCCGTCAGCCGCCGGGCTCGTGTGGGTGCTCTCCGGGGCGCTCCTGGTCCAGCTCGCGCTCGCCCAGCGCGTCGCCAGGCCCCGCCCGGCGTGACGGACGACCGTAAACCGTGGACGCGGGGCGCTCACGGGCATAGCCTGCTGAGCGTCCGGTCGAACCCGCCCGGACGCTCGACCATGACGACCGACGAACGGGAGGTGGACCGCGTGCTGCACCGGTGGTCCGCCGACCTGTCCCGAAGGGCGCTCATCAGGTAGACGACGCGCGTCGTCCGGCCCTGCTGAGCCGTCCTGGGACATCGTCCTGGGGCGGCTCTCGTCGTCCCGACCGCGACACCACGACAGGAGGCGAGACGATGAGCGAGGTGGTCATCTACAACCTCGGCGGCAGCCAGGTGCTCGGCCGCGTCTCGCTGCGCCATGCCATCCGCATGCTGCACCGCCGCGTGGCGGAGGTCCTGGAGGCGGTCGAGGGCGAGACGTTCGGTCCCTACCAGCGGCCGCGGTCCGTGGAGCTCGTGCGCTACGTGCACACCAAGTGGGTGTACGAGCGCCAGGGTCGGGTCCCGTACTCGCGCGCCGCGCTGCTGCGCCGCGACCGGTACCGCTGCGCGTACTGCGGCGGGACCGCGACGACCATGGACCACGTCGTCCCGCGGTGCCAGGGCGGGACGACCACGTGGCTCAACGCGGTCGCCGCGTGCGAGCCCTGCAACGCGACGAAGGGCGGGCGCACCCCTGACGAGGCCGGGATGCTCCTGCTCAGACACCCGTTCGAGCCCGTGTTCCGCGACATCTACCCCTCGGCTCCCGCCACGCGGCGGCACTGACGGCAGGGCAGGTCCCCTCAGCGGCCCGGTCGGCGGCGGTGACGCCGACCGGGCCTTCGTCGTCCCCGTGCCCGCCCGCCACGGCAGCACGACGCCGGAGGCGACCGCCAGGGGGGACCGGGCCGGCGAGCGCGCGGACGCACCCGCCCGAGGCGCCGGCTACGCGCTCGCTCGCTCCTGCCCGCGACCGGCCGCGGGGCCGGTCGCGAGCGCGGCGACCGGGTCGCGCGACAGGTCCGCGACGGGGACGCCCGTCTCCCGGCTGAGCGCCCGCAGCAGCCCGCCGCGCGAGGCGTACCCCGCGGCGCGGGCGGCGGCGTCGAGGTGGGAGCCGCCACGCAGCCGCGCGATCGCGACGTTGAGGTGGGCGCGGGTGCGCCACCGACCGAACGCCAGCCCGGTCTCCTCGACGAACAGCCGCTGCACGTGGCGGGCGCTGGCGCGCCGGCGCACCGCGAGCTCGTCGAGCGTCGCGACGCCACGGCGGGCGTCGTCCGCGACGGCGCGGGCCACGGGGTGGGCGGGCAGGGTCAGCGGGAAGTAGTCGCCCGCGACCCCGCGCAGCACGTCCTCGAGCGCGGCCCGGAACGGTGCGACCTGCTCCGCGGTGGCCGGCGACGCGCACATCACGGCAGTGAGCACGGACGTGATCGCGGGAACGACGCCCAGCCGGTGCACGCGGCCCGGCGGCTCGACATCCCTCGAGAGCACGGGGCCGAGGGCCATCGAGTCGCCGGGCAGCCGCATCGAGTGCGGGACGTGCGGGGCGAGCCACAGGTTCTCGTGCGTGCGCAGCGTCATCGGCACGCCCTCGACCACGAGCTCGGCGGTACCCGCGACGACGTGGACGAGGTGCGGCTCGTCGTGCGTGTGGGTGTCGTGGCCGAGGAAGCGGATCGAGTTCTCGGGGACGACGGCGCCCAGCGCGGCAGGCGTCATGCGGGCTCCTCTCCCCCGGCGTGCGGGCGGTCGTGCGTGTGGTCGTGCGTGTGGTCGTGCGGCGAGTGTCCCGTCCGGGACGGTTCGTGTCACGTTCGGGCGCGCTTCGCGCAGCGGGTGTGGTTAGCCTAACCTCGCGAGCAGTGCCCCGGTGTCCCGTGCGGCCCTCGCGTCCCTGCTCCCGAGTGTGAGGTTCCATGCTGTCGTCACGCCGCCCTCTCCGTCGTCCCCTCGCCGTGCTCGCCGCGGCCGCCGTGCTCGCGCTGTCCGCGTGCTCGGCCGACCCCGCCCCGACCGACGTCGGTGGCGAGCCCGAGGAGACGGCCTCCCAGGCCACCGAGCACGTCGTCACCACCGACCTGGGCGACGTCACCGTCCCCGCGGACCCGCAGCGCGTCGTCGTGCTCAACCACGCGCTGGCGGGGTACCTGTACGAGCTCGACGTGCCCGTGCTCGCGACCGTCCCCGAGGTGACGGAGGACCCCGACCCGAAGTTCTCGCCCTTCTGGGAGGACCAGGCCGAGGCGGACGGCACCGAGCTCATGGAGTGGAGCTCCGACGGGTACAACCTCGAGGCGATCCTCGCGCTCGAGCCCGACCTCATCGTGGGCGGCGGGTGGGGCTTCCCCCTCAAGCAGGCGATGGACGTCTACGACGGCCTGAGCCAGATCGCACCGACCGTGCTCGTCAGCGGCGACTACACGACGTGGCAGGAGCAGTTCGCGTTCCTCGCCGACGACGTGTTCGACAAGGGTGAGACGTTCGAGGAGCTCTCCGCCGGGTACGACGACCGGCTCGCGGAGGTCGGCGAGGCCATCACGGTGCCCGAGGGCGAGACGGCCTTCCTCGCGCTCACGGCCGAGGGCACGACGTTCGCGCTCAACGAGGGCGAGGGCCTGCCCGCGATCTTCGAGCGCCTCGGGTTCGCGATCCAGCCGATCCAGGAGCAGACGGGCGCCGAGCCGTACACGCCGGGCGGCGACATGTTCGAGGTCTCGGCCGAGCAGGTGGCGTCCGTGGTCACGGCGCCGAACGTGTTCGTCATCGGGTTCAACGGCGCTCAGATCGACTTCGACGCGCTCGCGGCCGATCCCGTGTACGCGGGCCTGCCGTCGTTCTCGTCGGGCCACGCGGACGAGCTGCCGACGTGGACGATCCGCAGCGACTACCACGAGGCCATGGGGCTCCTGGACGTGGTCGAGGAGCAGTTCTCCTGATGGCCCAGCACCGCCTGCGCACGCACCCCCTGGTCCTGCGGCGCGTCGAGGTCGCGCGCGTCGTCGACGTGACGCCCCGCATGCGCCGCGTCACGCTCGTCGGTCCCGAGCTCGCGGCGTTCGAGCGCGACGGCCTGCCGATGCCCGCGTTCGACGCGCCGTGGTTCGACGACCACGTGAAGCTCGTCCTCGCGTCCGACGGCGACGTCGCCTCCGCGCTGCCCGTGCAGCGCGCGCACGGCATCGACTGGCTGCCCGCGCCGAACCGGCAGGGCCGCGACTACACCCCGCGCCGCTGGGACGCGCGGGCGGGCGAGCTCGACCTCGACCTCGTGCTCCACGGCGACGGCCCGGCCGCGGCGTGGGCGCAGGCCGCGGTGCCGGGCGACGAGCTGTGGTTCGTCGGGCCGAAGGCCTCGACCGTCTGGCCCGACGACGTCGACTGGGCGCTCCTCGCGGGCGACGAGACCGCGCTCCCGGCGATCGGTCGCTTCCTCGACGAGCGGCCGGTCGACGTGCCGGTGCAGGTCGTGGTGACGGTCGGCGACGCGTCGGCCCGCCAGGACCTCGCGCTGCGCGAGGGCGACACCGTGCGCTGGGTCGTCACGCCCGAGGGTGACCGCGCCGCGCTCGACGAAGCCGTGCGTGCCCTCGCGTGGTGGCCCGGGCAGGTGTACGCGTGGGCCGCGAGCGAGAGCCGCGCCCTGCTGCCCGTGCGGCGCTACCTCACGCGCGAGCGCGAGGTGCCGAGGTCGCACGTCGACGTGACGGGCTACTGGCACCTCGAGCCCGCGGCCGTCCCCGCCGCGGCCGCCGAGACCTCCGACGCCGGCGGGCCGGCCGAGCCTGCCGACGCCCTCGGGGTCGCGTCGCCGGTGCCGTGGTTCGCCACGCGCACCGCGCTGCAGCTCGGGCTGCTCGACGAGCTCGGCGCCGGGCCGCGCGACGTGACCGCGCTCGCCGACGCCGCGGGAGTCGCCGCGGGCGCGGTACGCACCCTCGTGGACGTCCTCGCGGTCGTCGGGGTCGTCACGGTCGACGGCGACGAGGTCGCCCTGGGCGACGCGGGCGAGGTGCTCCTCGACGACGAGCACGAGCGCGAGGAGTACGAGGGGCTCGAGGCGGACGCCGTGCTCGCGCTCGCGACGCTCGCTCCTGCCCTGCGGGACGGCGGCACGGCGTGGGCCCGCACGCACGGCGTGACGCTGCGCGCCGGCGTCGAGACCGACGCGGCGCGCGCCGCGGAAGTCGTGGAGGGCGCCGACGTGCTCCCGTACGTCCTCACGGGCCTGAGCACCTGGCCGGTCTGGCGCGACGCCCGGACGGTCGCCCTCGGTGGCCCGGGTGCGCTCGTGGTCGCCGACCTGCTCGCCGAGGTTCCCGGTGAGCGGGCCACGACCCTCGTCGAGGCGACCGTCCCGCTCGCCGTGCTGCGCGAGCAGGCGGGTACCACGACGACGCACACGACGTCGGAGGCCTGGCCCAGCGCCGACGTCGCCGTGTGCGCGCTCGGGGCCGGGCACCGCACGGACGCGGAGGTCGTCGAGCTCCTCGCGGCCATGCGGGCCGTCGCGGCGCGCGCCGTTCTCGTGGAGGACTTCGCGCCCGACGGCCTGAGCCCGCACGCGCACGAGCACGCGCTGCTCTCGCTCGCCACGACCGGGGTCTCGCCCCGCACGCCCGACGACGTCGCCCGGCTCGCCGAGCGGGCGGGCTGGCGCGTGGTGCACCACGAGGCGCTCGGCTGGGGCGTCGAGCTCGTCGAGCTCACGGCCCACGACGCCTGACGTCCCGGCCGGCCCGGGGACGACGGCGCGACGCCCCGGCACGTCGCGCCGTCGTCCCGGTGGCTACCCCACCGTCCGGAACGGACCCCAGGGGCTCGCGCCCGGCTCCTGGCCGCGGGTCCACCACTGCGCGACCCACACCGCGCCGTCGTGCACGACGGCGTCGCCCGCGCGCAGCACGCGGGACGAGGTCCACACGGGCAGCCCGCGCTCGTCGACCGCGAGCTCCTCCCAGGGACCCCACAGGGCGCCGGGGCTCGTGCCGTGCGCGTACCACTGCGCGCGGAACACGGATCCGTCGTGGGTCACGACGTCACCGGCCCCGTACGCGGCGCCCGGGTCGTAGGCCGGGGCGTCGACCGGACCGAGCCGCCCGGCACCGGCGGAAGAACGCACGATCGCCGGCACGGACCAGGTCGGGTCGATCGCGCCGTGCAGCGTCGGGGTCCAGCGCGCCTCGTCCGCGAGCCGGTCCGCCTCGCCGACCGACGCGTTGTACGCGGCGACGAGGTCCACGGGCTCGCCGTTCACGGTCGAGCCCGTCTCGAAGAGGCGCTCGCCCTTCCAGCGCGCCACGATCCGCGCCGGGTCCACGCCCGGTGCGAGCTCGAACGCGTTGTTCTGCGCGTAGATGCTCGAGTCGACGCCCGCGCCCCAGTAGTACTGGAAGATCCCCTCGCGCGTCTGCTCGTAGAGCTCGTTGTAGACGTGCACGTCGCCGAAGCGCACGCGCGGGGCACGCTGCCCGACGTCGGTCCACCGGTTGTGGTGGTACGTCACCTTGTGCTTGCCCGCGTCCTCGAGCCGGCTGTCCGACGAGCCGAGGATCGCCGTCTTGTCGTGGTCGGAGAAGTGGTTGTACGACACGGTCACGTGGTCGGAGCCGTGCGTGACGTCGAGCAGCCCGTCGTGGATCTCGAACGGGCGGCCGAACACCGTCGGCAGGGACGACGGCGGGTGCTCCCCGTCGTCGAACGTGCTGTGGTCCACCCAGACGTTCTCCGACGTCCAGACCGACACGTTGTCGTAGGCGGAGTTCCAGCTGCCGCCGTCGCCGTCACCGGGGTCCCAGGCGGGGAAGCAGTCGCGCGCGTCGGAGAACGTGAGGTTGCGGACGATGACGTTGCGCGCGTCGCGGATGCGCAGGCTCGCGCCCACGACCCGGGCGTCGTCGCCCAGCCCGACCACCGTGACGTTCGAGCCGACGTGCTGCAGCGTGGCCCTCGCCTGCTCCGCGGCGGCCGCCACGCGCGCGTCCTCGAGCGGGCCGGCGGGGTCGACCCACCCGTAGGTGTCCGGGTCGTAGGCGGCGACATAGTCGTCCATGGAGAACCGGGCGTCGCTGCCCGCGACCGGGACCGTCCCCGCGATCGCCTCGCAGCTCGTCCCGGCGAACGCGTCGATCTCCCCGTCCACGTACACGATGCGCGGGGTCGTGTCGGTGCGCGCACCCGTGCCCCCCAGCGCGGCGCGCAGCTCGTCCCACGTGTCCACGACGTAGACGTGCTCGTCGCTCGCCGCGCTCCCGCCGGTCGTCCCGCCGTTCGCGGCTCCCCAGCCGTCGCCCGCCCCGAGCACCTGCCTGCCCAGGTCCGCCGCCCCCGGGCCTCCGGGCACCGTGTCCGCCGCCACGGCGACACCTGCCCCCGTCGCCGCCATCACGGTCGCGGTCGCCGCCGCGAGCGGGACCGTCACCCACCGTCGTGCCATCACCCAACTCCTTCGTCGTGGTGCGAGAGCGAGAAACCGGTTTCTCGCTCGATCGACGAGTCTCGCACACCACCGAGGGAAAGCGCTACCCGCGCTGCGGAAGGGCTCAGGGACCACACACCCCGAGGAACGACGAGGGGCTCCGGTCAGGCGCGCCGGGCGAGCCCCGGCGCCGCGGCTCCGACGAGGACCGCCGTGGCGGCGGCGAAGACGACGACCATGAGCCGCAGCGGCTCGACGGTCAGGGACAGGCCGAGCAGCAGCACCGGCACGGCGAGACCGACGTAGGCGACGAGGAAGATGCCCGCGAGGACCTCCCCGCGTCGGCCGGGCTCGGCGAGCGAGCCCGCGGCGGCGAGCGCGCCGCGGAACAGGATGCCGACGCCGGACCCGGCCACCACCGCGCTCACGACGAAGGCCGGCAGGCTCGCCGCCCAGACCGACCCCGCGAGGACGGCCAGGCCGGCCAGGGTGAGGGCGATCGCGAGGCCGACCTGCCGCCGCGGACGCACGCGCCCCGTGACGAGCTGGGCGAGCGCGGCCGACGCGAACACGGCCGCGGAGACCAGCCCGGCGACGAGCCGCGAGTCCTCGTGCATGACGGTCGAGAGCACGGCGGGGGTGAGCGACGTGAACAGGCCGAAGACCGCGAACCCCGCGAACGCGGCCGCCGCCGCGGCGACGAAGGCGCCCCGGCCGGACCGCGGCACGGCGACGCGCTGGGGCCGGTAGGCGTACGGACCGGTCGCGGGGGCGACCGTCTCCGGCACGACGAAGGCCGCGAGCGCCGCGGCGGCGAGAAGGACGGCGAACGCGACGTACGGCGTCGTGAGCGGCGCCGGGGCCGCCTGGGCGAGGAGCCCGCCCACGAGCGGGCCGAGCGCCAGCCCTCCGATGTTCGCGAGGCCCGCGACGGCGCCGGTGTCGCGGCCTCGGTCGGGGTGCGCGGCCGCGCGCAGCTCGGCGAGGTGGGCGGTGGCCGTCGCGGTGATCGCGCCGATCCCGGCTCCGGAGACGAGGCGCGCGACGACGAGCCCGGCGAGGCCGTCCAGCGCGAGGAACAGGACCGCGGCGACGAGCTCTGCCGCGAGGCCGAGGAGCAGGACGCGGCGGCGGCCGAACCGGTCGCTGAGGTGGCCGACGAGGTAGAGGCTCGCGGCCACGCCGACGGCGTACGCGGCGAACACGACGGTCACGGCGACGGTGGGCAGGCCGTCACGCGCCTGGTACAGCGGGTAGAGCGGCGTGGGCACGGTCGAGAACGCCATCGCGGTCGCGAAGGCGAGCGCGACGACGAGGAACCCCGTCCCGTGCGAGACGAGCGGACGGCGGCGCGGCGCGGCGGGTCCGCGCGCCGTCGCGGCGGCGGTCGAGGGCGCCGGTGCGCCCGGCACGGCGTGGCGGGTGGTGCTCGCACCGCGGGCGAGGTGCGTCTGGGTCGAGGTCATGCGTCCACGGTGCGCCCGTCGCTTGATCGTGTCCAACGACTTGTGGCGATAGCAGTGATCGCCAGGAACGATCACGCGGCCTATCCTCGTGCACATGGAGACGCGCCAGCTCGAGTACTTCGTCGCCGTGGCAGAGGAGCTGAGCTTCACGCGCGCCGCGGCCCGGGTGTATGCCGTGCAGTCGAGCGTGTCGGCGGGCGTGCGGTCGCTGGAGGCCGAGCTCGGGGCACGGCTGTTCGAGCGCACGAGGCGCTCGGTCGCGCTCACGTCGGCGGGCGAGGCGCTGCTCCCCCGCGCCCGCGCGGTGCTCGACGCGGTCGACCAGGCGCGCGCCGCCGTCGCCCCGGGCCCGCACCTCGTGCGCGGCACCGTGCGCCTCGGGGTGTTCACGAACCTGGGCTACCTGCGCCTCCCGCACGCGCTGGCGGCGTTCCGCGAGCGGCACCCGGGCGTCGATCTGCGCCTGACGCCGTCGCCCGCGGGGTCCACGGGGCTCGGGGAGGACGTGCGACGCGGGGTCGTGGACGTCGCGTTCACCGGGCTCGACCCCGACGACCACCCGGGTCTGCGGTACACCCCGCTGACCTCCTCGACCTTCGTCGCGGTCCTCCCCGTGGGTCACGCGCTCGCCGGCGCGGCGTCCGTGGCACCCGTCGACCTCGCCGACGAGCAGGTCGTGACGTCGCCCCGCGGGTTCGGCAACCGCGTGGTGGCCGAGCGGGCGTTCGCGCACGCGGGCGTCGCGCCGCGCGCCGACACGGAGGTCGCCGACGTCGGCGACCTGCCCCCGTTCGTCGCGGCCGGGTTCGGCGTCGCGGTGGTGCCCGCCGACATGTACGAGCCGGCCGACGGCGCGGTCGCCGTCCCGCTCGACGTGCCGGACCTGTGGACGCTGGGCCTCGTGACCCGGCAGCACGCGAGCGCGGCCGCCGCCGCACTGGTCAGCGAGCTCGTCCACGCGCTCGCCCCGCGCCCGGTCGCTCCGGGACGAGCGGCCCAGGAGCCGCCGGCCCCGCGCTGATAGCATCGGCACGTGCTCATCGAGGTCGACAGACTCTAGCCGCCGAGCCGTCGGCGGCCCGCTCCAGCGCATCCCCAGCCCCACGCTCCGTCGGAGCCCCCTGGGCGACCCCTCACCCCGGCACCTGCCGCGGTGTCCCGTGCCTGGACCACGCCCCGCCCGCTCCCGCCCCGGCAGCACCCACCCCGACGTCGTCGCCGTGCCGCCGCTGTCCCTCTCCGCACGACCCTGCCCGTACGCGGGCACGAGGAGCACCCATGTCCACCCTCCAGCGGTCCGCGGTCACGCTGACCGACCTCACGTTCGAGTGGCCCGACGGCACCGTCGCGCTCTCGCACCTCGACGGCACGTTCGGCACCGGCCGCACGGGCCTCGTCGGCGACAACGGCGCCGGCAAGTCGACCCTCCTGCGCCTCGTCGCCGGCCTGCTCGCTCCCACGTCCGGGCGCGTCACGACGAGCGGCGACGTCGCCTACCTCCCCCAGACCCTGACCCTCGGCCGCGACGCGAGCGTCGCACGGCTGCTCGGCATCGACGGCACCCTCGCGGCGCTGCGGTCGATCGAGTCCGGGGACGTCGACGAACGGCACTTCGACGCCGTCGGCGACGACTGGGACGTCGAGGCCCGCGCAGCGCAGGCGCTCGGCGAGATCGGGCTCGGCGGCGTCGGTCTCGACCGGCGCGTGGGCGAGCTGTCCGGGGGCGAGGCGATGCTCGTCGCGATCAGCGGCCTGCGCGTGCGCCGCAGCGCGATCACCCTCCTGGACGAGCCGACGAACAACCTCGACCGCGGCACCCGGGCACGTCTCGCGGCCCTCGTCGACGACTGGCCCGGGACGCTCGTCGTCGTCAGCCACGACCTCGAGCTGCTCGAGCGCACGGACGAGACGGCGGAGCTGCACTCCGGGCGTCTGACGACGTTCGGCGGCCCGTACAGCGCGTGGCGCGAGCAGCTCGAGGCCGACCAGACTGCGGCCGCCCAGACCGCGCGCACCGCGGAGCAGGCGCTCAAGGCGGAGAAGCGCCAGCGCGTGGAGGCCGAGACGAAGCTCGCGCGCCGCGAGCGCACCGCGCGCACGGCCCAGGCCAACCGCACCGGCTCGCGCATCTCCATGGGGCTGCGCGCCTCGGCGGCCCAGGTCTCGGCCGGGTCGATGCGCCAGGGCATGGACACGAAGGTCCGGGCCGCGCAGGAGGCGCTCGACGCCGCATCGGCGCGGGTCCGCGACGACGAGCACGTGCACCTCGTCCTGCCCGACCCGGACGTGCCGCGCGGGCGCCGGATCGCCGAGCTGCACGGGACGAACAGGACCGTCGTCGTGCAGGGCCCGGAGCGGGTCGCGGTCGTCGGGGCGAACGGGACCGGCAAGACGACGCTGCTCGAGAACCTGCTCGCGGGACGCGTACCGGAGCCCGGCCGGGCGGGCGGCACGCTGCTCACCGACCGCGTCGCCTACCTGCCGCAGCGCCTCGACGGGCTCGACGACGCGCGCAGCGCGCTCGACAACGTCCGCGACGGCGCCCCGGGCGCCGCGCCCGGCACGATCCGCAACCAGCTCGCCCGCCTGCTGCTGCGCGGGGCGAGCGTCGACCGACCGGTGTCCACGCTGTCGGGCGGCGAGCGCTTCCGCGTCTCGCTCGCCCGGCTGCTGCTGGCCGACCCGCCCGCCCAGCTCCTCGTCCTCGACGAGCCGACGAACAACCTCGACGTGCGCAGCGTCGAGCGGCTCGTCGAGGCGCTGTCCGGGTACGCGGGGGCGCTGCTCGTCGTGAGCCACGACGACGGGTTCCTCGAGAGGCTCGGGGTGGACGTCGTGCTCGAGCTCGACGCCGACGGCGCGCTGCACGAGGTCCCGGCGCACCGGCGCTGAGCGCGCGCGGGGGCGTCCCGGTCGCCGGGGCGCCCCCGCCGCCCGACGATGGACCCGGCAGAGCGGGGCAGCGCGAGGAGGTACGAGGCGTGGGCTGGTACACCGAGCACGTCGTCGACACCGGTCGGGCGCCCGCGCTGTTCGCGCTCGTCGGCTTCGTCGTGACGTTCGTCGTGGTCCGGTCGATCACCCGCCGCATCCGCGCGCGCACGGGGTCGGCGGCGCGACCGCCCGGCA
>CAZFUQ010000003.1:29553-31588 GCA_964521905.1 uncultured Cellulosimicrobium sp. | reverse complement strand
CGACGGCCGGGCCGCACGCCCGGCGCCGCCTCCTGGGCGACGTGTCCATCGGTGGCGTCCACGTGCACCACCAGGTGTGGGGCATCCTGCTCGTGCTGCTCACGGGCATGCTCGAGTTCCGCTACTCCCCCGGCCACCCGTGGTCGGAGGTGCTCGCGCTCCTGTTCGGCGCGGGCGCCGCGCTCGCGCTCGACGAGTTCGCGCTGTGGCTCTACCTCGACGACGTGTACTGGACCGAGGAGGGTCAGCGCTCGATCGACGCGATCCTCGTCGGGGGCGCTATCGGCGGCGCGCTGCTGCTCTCCGCGTCCCCGGTCGGCGTGACGTCCGACGGCGCGCCGAACGGCTGGATCGCGTACACCGTGACGGTCGTCGTGCACCTCGCCCTCGCGTTCGTCGCCATCCTCAAGGGCAAGCTCGCGACGGGGCTCGTCGGGATCGTCGTCCCGGTGGTCGCGCTCGTGGGCGCCGCCCGGCTCGCCAAGCCGTCGTCGTACTGGGCACGACGACGGTACGCGCGCCGCCCGCACCGCCTCGCCCGTGCACAGCACCGGTTCGGCCCGCGCTACCAGGCACGCTGGGAGCGGGTGCGGACGTTCCTCGGCGGCCGGGCCGACGACGGCGCGGCGCCACCGTCGTCATGACGCGGACGGCGGCCGGTTCCAGCCCTCGAGCTTCGCGGGGCTGAGCACGACCCACGCCTTCACGACCCTGCCGGCACGCACGGACAGGCTCACCACGCCCGTCACGACGCCGTCGTGGCGCACGCTCAGCCCCGCGACGCCGTTCACCGAGCACACCGCGACCTGCACACCCGGCCCCGCGCGGAGCACCCGGCACAGGGCGCGCGCCGTCTCGTCGACACCCTCGACGACGCCGGGCGTCGCGTCGGCGCTCCCCGCGGCGTCGACCCACATCGTCACCCTCGGGTCGAGCAGCGCACGCACGGCGTCCCGGTCGGCGTCGAGGGACGCGCGGTGCAGCATGCCGACGAGGCGGTCGTGCGCCGAGCCGTCGGTGTCGCGCCGTCCCCTCCGTCCGCTCCGCCGCGGGCTCACGCCGCGCCTACGCGGACAGGGCCGTGAGCTTCTGCGGATTCATCATCCACAGCACTCTGTCGATGCCCTCGGTCGTGGCGCGGACCGTGAGCACCGCGAAGAGCTCTCCGTCCCGGGACAGCCTCACGGCCGGGTGCCCGTTGACGTCCGCGGGCTCGACCTCGACGCCCACCCAGAAGTGCGCGGCGAACGCGTGGTGGTACTTCGCGACGCGCGGGCGGCCCACCACGGGGAACTTCGACGCCCGGACCGCTCCCCCGCCGTCGGAGTACGAGATCACGTCCTGGGCGAAGAGCCGCTCCAGCACGGCCACGTCGCCCGCCTTCGCCGCGGCGACGAACGCGGTGAGCAGGCGACGCTGCGCCTCGGGCGGGACGGGGGCGCGGCGCTCGTCCTCACCGAGGTGACGGCGGGCGCGGCTGACCAGCTGGCGCACGCTCGCCTGCGAGTGCCCGATGATCTCCGCGATCTGCTCGTACGGGTAGTCGAACGCCTCGCGCAGCACGTAGGCGGCGCGCTCGGTCGGCGTGAGCTTCTCGAGGAGCATGAGGAGAGCGACCTCGAGCGCCTCCCCGCGCTCGGCGCCGAGGGTGGGGTCGGCGCTGGTGTCGACGGGCTCGGGCAGCCACGGGCCGATGTACGTCTCGCGCCGCACGCGCGCGGACTGCGCGACGTTGATCGCGAGCCGGGTGGTCGTCGTCGTGAGGAACGCGTCGGGGTTGCGCACGGTCGAGCGGTCGTAGGTCTGCCACCGCACCCAGGCGTCCTGCAGCACGTCGTCGGCCTCCGCCGCGCTGCCCAGGATCCGGTATGCGATCCCGAACAGCCGGCGCCGCGCAGCACCGAACTGCTGCTGGGCCAGCTCGAGGTCCGTCGCCGGGTCTGTCATGTCTGCCATCATCGTGCGCCCCTCGGCCCGTCGTCGCGCGCTGCCGGACGGCAGGGCGCGGTTCCACCCCACCGACCGGGCGGGGACC
>CAZFUQ010000003.1:25240-29453 GCA_964521905.1 uncultured Cellulosimicrobium sp. | reverse complement strand
GCGACGGGTCCGGCGGCGGGTGGGACCAGCCGCGATCTGCTTGGCGCATACCCCCAGGGCCGCCTGAAACCCGGTGCTCCCGCTCTTGCCTCACGACTCGACCGGACCCGTCCGGCTCGCGCCGTCGTGCTTCGTCCTGTTCGACCGGCCGGACCGGCGTCGTGTGACAGGACACGCCCACGGCCGAGGCGGACGGACCTTGCGTCCGGACGTCCCGGCAGGACCGCGCACCCGAGTTCTGCGTGGCTTCTTCGTGGTGCTCGCGGGCCTGCCTCGCCAGGCTGGAAGGGCAGGGGACACCACCGCACGAAGGAGAAGAACCATGAACGAACCCGTGCTGGAACCGGAGGCGCAGGCCTTCGCCGACGCGGTCGCCGCACCGCCGTTCGTCGACGAGCTCGGCCCCGAGCGTGCCCGCAAGGTCCTGGACGACCTGCAGGCGCAGCTCATCGAGAAGGCCGTCGTCGAGGAGACGTGGGTGACCGTCCCGGCGGGGGCGGGCACCGTGCGTGTCCGCGTCCTCAAGCCGCGCGGCACGACCGGGCTCCTGCCCGTCGTGCTCTACATGCACGGCGGCGGGTGGGTGCTCGGCGACGCCGGCACGCACGACCGCCTCGTGCGCGAGCTCGCCGTCGGTGCACGCGCCGCCGTCGTCTTCGTCGAGTACGACCGCTCGCCCGAGGCCCGCTACCCCGTCGCCCTCGAGCAGGGCTACGCCACCGCGCGCTGGATCACGACCGACGGCGCGTCGCTCGGCCTGGACGCCACGCGCCTGGCCGTCGCGGGCGACTCGGTGGGCGGCAACCTCGCCGCGGCGCTGACGATGCTCGCCAAGCAGCGCGGCGACGTGACGTTCGTCCACCAGTCGCTCTACTACCCCGTCACCGACGCGGCGCAGGACACCGACAGCTACCGCGAGTTCACGGACGGCCCGCACCTCACCGCTCGCGCCATGGCGTGGTTCTGGGACAGCTACCTCCCCGACCACGCCCGGCGCGACGAGATCACCGCGTCACCGCTGCGCGCCACGCTCGACGACCTCGCCGGGCTCCCGCCCGCGTTCGTGGTCGTCGACGAGAACGACGTGCTGCGCGACGAGGGCGAGGCGTACGCGCGCCGGCTCCTGCAGGCCGGCGTCCCGACGACGAGCCTGCGCTACAACGGCACGATCCACGACTTCATGATGCTCAACCCGCTGCGCCCGACGCGTGCCGCCACGGCCGCCGTCGAGCAGGCGATCCACGTGCTGCGCACCGCGCTCGGCACGCTCTGACCGGCCACCGGCCGAACCTTCACCCGCTGCCGAGCGGCAGCACCCCCGCACCGAGCAAAGGAACACCCATGTCCACCACCAAGCCCATCGTCCTGCTGGTCCACGGCGCGTTCGCCGGCTCCGACAGCTGGGACGGCGTCGTCGAGCGCCTCCTCGCGCGCTCCGTCGACGTCGTCGCGCTCGCCAACCCGCTGCGCTCCGTCACGGGCGACGCCGAGTACGTCCGCGACGTGATCGCGGCGATCGGCCGCCCCGTCGTCCTCGTCGGGCACTCGTACGGCGGCATCGTCGTCACGGGAGCGGCCGCGGAGAACGACGCCGTCAAGGCGCTCGTGTACGTCGCGGCGTTCGCGCCCGAGACCCGCGAGTCCGCGCTGGAGCTGTCCGGCAAGTTCCCCGGCAGCACGCTCGGCGAGACCCTCATCGGCTACCCCCTGACGAGCGGGGGCAACGAGCTGCGCATCCGCGGCGAAGCGTTCCCCACGCAGTTCGCCGAGGACGTCCCGACCGAGCGCGCGGTCGTCATGGCCGCCGAGCAGCGCCCGGTCACCGAGCTCGCGCTCACCGAGGGCCTGCCGGGCGCGGAGGCGGCCTGGCGCCGCGTCCCGTCGTGGTTCGTCTACGGCGAGCAGGACAGGAACATCCCCGCCGAGCTCGAGCGCTTCATGGCCGAGCGGGCGGGATCGCGCGGGACGACGGAGATCGCCGGCGCGTCGCACGCGCTGTCCGTGTCCCACCCCGCCGAGGTGGCCGCCACGATCATCGAGGCGGTCGACGCCGTCTCCTGACGCGCCGACCCGTGCGGCCCCCGTCGTCGCGACGACGGGGGCCGCCGTCGTGCTCGCGCAGGTCGGCACGGGCGGCCGCGCGCGCCGAGGCGAGGCCCTCGGCGTCGCCCGAGCCCTCGAAGAGCTCTGCCGCCCGCTCGAGGTCGGCGCGCGCGCCCGCGTCGTCGTGCAGCGCGCGCCGCGCCCGGGCGCGGAAGACGTGCAGCTGAGCGGCGGCGGGCGCGACGCCCCGCGCGAGGAGGCCCTCGATCGCCTCGTCCGCGACGGAGCGCGTGGTGACCCAGTCCTGGACCTCCAGGCTGATGCGCGCGATGGCACCCAGCGCGTGCAGGGCGGTGAACTCCGCGACCTGACCACGGGGCGCGGTGCGCGGGTCGCGCACGAGCGCGACGACGTCGCGCAGGCTCGAGATCGCCTCGTCGGCACGCCCGAGGGCCGCGAGCGCGTGCGCGCACATGAACACGGCCTGCGGCAACCCTTCGCGGTCACCGGCGCGGCGGAAGAGCTCGGTCGCCGCGTCCGACTCCGCGAGCGCACGTGCGTCGTCGCCGCGCCGGCGCGCGCTCCACGCGAGGTAGTAGGCGGCCCACGCCTGCAGCGCCGGGTCCCCGACGCGCTCTGCCGCCTCGCGGGAACGCTCGGCCACGGCCGCGGCACCGGTCGCGTCGCCCTGGCAGTGGACGAGCGCCCAGGCGAGGTAGCCGAGATGGGTCGCGAGGAGCGTGTCGTCGCCCAGCGCCTCGGCCGCGGCGGCCGCGGCGGCGTACACGTCGTGCCAGTGCCCCCAGTAGGTCCACAGGTCGGAGAACCAGTGCAGCGACTCCGCGACCTCGACGACGAGCGCGTGGTCGCCGCTCCGCGCGGCCCGGGAGAACGCGGCGAACCAGCTCGGCGCCTCGTCGGTCAGCCAGGTGCGAGCCTCTTCCTGGGAGGCGAGCCCGACGACGTCGTCCGGCACCCAGGACCCTTCGCCGAGGACGTCCGGCTCGAACCAGCGCCCGGCCCGCGTCGTCGTGCGCAGCAGCCACGCGTCGGTGGCGCGGCGCACGGCGGCACGGGTCCCGGCGGGCTCGTGCGTCTCGAGCTCGCCGAGCGCGTACAGGCGCAGGAGGTCGTGGAGCGCGTACCGGTCGTGCGCGACGGGGCGCACGAGGCTCAGGGACACGAGCTCGTCGAGCAGCTCCTCGGTCGTCCAGACCGACTCCTGGGCGAGGGTCGCGGCGAGCCCGGTCCCGACGTCGCGCCCGTCGACGAGCGCGAGGCGGCGGAAGAGCCGCTGCGCAGCCGGGCCGAGCTGGTCGAACGACAGGCCGATCGCGGCACGCACCGACAAGTCGCCGGCCGCGAGCGTGTCCAGGCGGCGGTCGGCGACCGCCAGGCGTGTCGCGAGGGCGTCGACGGTCCAGGTCGCGCGGCTCGCGAGCCGGTTGCCCGCGATGCGCAGCGCGAGCGGCACGTCGTCGCACAGCTGCGCGAGGCGCGTGAGGTCGGCGCCCGTCGCCTGCGCCTCGGGGATGATCCGGGCGAGGAGCGCGCGGGAGTCGTCGGGGTGCAGTCGCTCGAGGTCGACGCGCACGACGTCCTCGAGACCCGCGAGGGAGCGTCGGCTCGTGACGAGCACCGCCGCCGGCCCCTCGGCGGGCAGGACGGCGCGGACCTGCGCCTCGTCGTGCGCGTCGTCGAGGACGACGAGCACCCGCCGACCGGCGAGGAGCGCGCGCAGGTGCGCGGCGTCGTCGCCGCGCGGGGCGCCCGTGCCGGCGAGTGCACGGACCACCCGGGCGACCACGGACGCCGGGGACGCCGCATCCGGTGCGAGGCCGTCGAGCTCGACGTAGAGCTGGTCGTCGAACTCCGCCCGCAGCCGCTGGGCGGCGCGCACCGCGAGGCTCGTCTTCCCGTAGCCGGGCGGGCCCGTCACGACGACGACCGGCGGCGTCCCGTCGGCCGTCGTGCGCAGCGCGGCGGTGACGCGGTCCAGCTCCGTCGTGCGTCCGGTGAAGTCCGACGCCCCGCGCGGCAGGGGCAGCCGCCACGCCGGCTCGGGCCGCGCCCGGCTCCGACCCTCGCGCGCGGCGCGGAGCACGCGCGCACGGTCCTCCTCGTCGAGGCCGAGCGCGTCGACCACCGCCAGCATCGTGCGGTGCTGGGG
>CAZFUQ010000003.1:17363-25140 GCA_964521905.1 uncultured Cellulosimicrobium sp. | reverse complement strand
GACGCGAGCGTCGTGCGGACCAGCTCGTCGAGCCGGTAGACCTCCGGGCCGGCCACCTCGACGATGCCCCGCACCGGCGTGCCCGTGGCGACGTCCGCGACCGCGACGGCCACGTCGGAGGCCGCGACGGGCTGGAGCCGCACGGGCGCGAGGTGCACGACGCCGTCCTGCGTGGCGCCGTCGGTGATGGACCTGAGGAACTCGAAGAACTGCGTCGCGTGGACGATCGAGTACGGCACCGGGGAGCTGGTGATGAGGTCCTCCTGCGCGATCTTCGCGCGGAAGTAGCCGCTCTCCGTCAGGCCCTGCGTCCCGACGACGGACAGCGCCACGTGGTGGCCGACGCCCGCCTCCTCCTCCGCGGCGAGCAGGTTCGCCGTCGAGGTGCGGAAGAAGTCGAGCACCGCCTGGTCCTCGAACGACGGCGAGTTGGAGACGTCGACGACGACGTCGGCGCCGTCGAGCACCTCCGCGACGCCTTCGCCGGTCAGGGTGTTGACGCCCGAGTTGGGCGAGGCGGGGACGGCCTCGTGGCCACGCCCCTCGAGGACGGTGACGAGCTTCGAGCCGATGAGCCCCGTGCCGCCGATCACGACGATCTTCATGGTGGTGCCTCCCGTGGGTGCGGACGGCGCGTGCGCGCCGCCTGTCACCTCTTCGACCGGGCGGCGGCGTGAGATGTGACAGCGCGCCCGAGCGACACGACGTGCGCGAGGCGCGATATATTCACCAGATGCTGAATCTAGATGACGAGGTGCGCCTGGACGGGTGCACGCTGCGCCTGGCGGACTCGGGCGGTGACGGGGCGCCGGTGCTCCTGCTGCACGGCGCGGGCACGGACGGCACGACGTTCGCCCCGCAGCACGCGGTCCTCGCGGCTGCCGGGTTCCGCGTGGTCGTCCCCGACCTGCGGGGCCACGGCGCGTCCCGACCGACCACGCTCCCGCTGACGGCCGACCGCCTCGCCACCGACGTCGAGACGCTGACGGCGCACCTCGACCTGCGCCGCCCGGTCGTCGTCGGGCACTCGCTCGGCGGCAACCTCGCCCAGGCGCTCGTGCGCCGCTCCCCCGACGGCTACCGCGCGCTCGCGGTCCTGGACGCGACCTGGAGCACCGGACCGCTCACGTGGGCGGAGCGGCTCGGGCTGCGGTCGGCCGCGCCCGTGCTGCGCGCGGTCCCGGCGCGCTCCCTGCCCCGGCTCATGGCCGACGCGTCCGCCGTCACGGAGCCCGCCCGCGCCGCGCTGCGCGAGGTCTTCGCCCGGCAGACCAAGGCGGAGTTCCTCGCCGCCTGGCGCGCGACCGCCGAGCTCGTCGCACCGGACCCCGGCTACCGGACGACGGTCCCGCTCCTCCTCCTGCGCGGTGCGGCCGACCGCACGGGCAACATCGCCACCGCCATGCCCCGGTGGGCGGCCGCCGACGGCGTGACGGAGGTCGTGGTCCCGGGCGCCGGGCACGTCGTCATGCTCGACGCGCCCGACGCCGTCTCCCGTGCGCTGGTCTCCTTCCTCGCCGAGGTGGTGGACCCCCGTGGATGAGCGGCACGCACGCTTCGCCGACGGCCTCGCGGACCTGCTCGCGTCGTGGAACCTCCCGCGGGCCACCGGACGCGTGTACGCGGCTCTGCTCCTGAGCTCCGAGCCCGTCACGCTCGACGAGCTCCAGGAGACCACCGGGCTGAGCAAGGGCCAGACGAGCACGTCGGTGCGCGAGCTGACGAGCTGGGGCCTGGCCCGCACGGCGACCCGGCACGGGGGGCGCCGGCTGTACGTCGAGGCGCTCGGCGGCCTGGACACGCTCCTCGACGCGTCCCACCGCCGCGCCCGGCTCCTCGTCGACCTGCTCCGTCAGGGCGAGGAGCTCGTCCCCGCCGGCTCGGCCGCCCGCGGACGGCTCGGCGACGTCGTCACCCTGTTCGACGGGTACGTCGCCGCGGGCGAGCAGATTCTCGCCCGCCGGAGCGGCAGGACGCCCCCGCCCGCGCGCGAGGAGGCGCTCGGTCCGACGCCCGGGCACGTGGAAGAGTGACGTCATGACCGAGACCGACGTCCGACCCGACGCGCTGGACCGGGTCGGCTGGCCCGTCAGGACCCGACGCCTCACGCTGCGCCGCGCCCGGGCCGAGGACGCCGACGCGATCTTCGCCTACCGCCGGCTGCCCGACGTGGACCGCTGGCTCAGCCGGCGCTTCGCGGACGTCGACGAGTGGCGCGCCCACCACGCCGAGCCCGACCGCCTCGCGAGGACGCTCGTCGCGCAGCGGGGCGACGAGGTGCTCGGCGACCTGTACCTCGACGTGCGCGACGGCTGGGCCCAGCGCGACGTCGCGGGCCGCCCCCACGACGACGAGGCCGAGGTCGGGTGGGTGCTCGCCCCGCGGCACCAGGGTCTCGGGTACGCGACGGAGGCCGTGCGCGGCCTGCTGCGCGCGTGCTTCGAGGAGCTCGGCCTGCGGCGCGTCGTCGCCCAGGCGTTCGCGGCCAACGAGCCGTCGTGGCGGCTCATGGAGCGCGTGGGCATGCGGCGCGAGGGCGTCGGGGTGCGCGACTCGCTGCACCGCGACCTCGGGTGGGTCGACGGCGTGTCGTACGCGATCCTCGCCGACGAGTGGCGCGAGAGCGCTTGACCCTCACGCGACGTGAGGCCTGACGTCGGCCGCATGGCCGGCGCTGCTCGGCGCGCGCGCCCGGCCTGGCCCGGTGGCTCCTGGCCGCGATCGAGGAGAACGCCCGGGCTCACCGCGTCGACCCCGACACGGCCACCTGGGGCTGAGCACGGGCTCAGCCTCGCGGGAGCGTGAGGATCTCGGCCCCCTCCTCGGTGACGGCGATCGTGTGCTCGCTGTGCGCGGTCCTGCTGCCCGTGGCGCTGCGCAGCGTCCAGCCGTCGGCGTCGGTGACGAGCTCGGCGGTGTCGGCCATGACCCACGGCTCGAGCGCGAGCAGGAGCCCCGGTCGCAGGGTGTACCCACGGCCGGGCCGACCGGTGTTCGCCACGTGCGGGTCCTGGTGCATCGTCGACCCGATGCCGTGCCCGCCGAACTCGGTGTTGATCGCGTACCCGGCGTCGCCCAGGACCGTGCCGATCGCGTGGGAGACGTCGCCGAGACGTGCACCGGGCCGCGCCGCGGCGATGCCCGCCGCGAGCGCGGTCTCGGTCGCGTCGATCATGGCAACGTCCTCCGGGCGCCGCGCGCCGCCCACGACGAGGCTGACGGCGGAGTCGGCCGCGATCCCACCGAGGCAGACGGCGAGGTCGAGCGTCAGCAGGTCGCCGTCCGCGAGGCGGCGGTCGTGCGGCATGCCGTGGAGCACCGCGTCGTTGACGGCGGTGCAGACGAAGTGGCCGAACGGCCCGTTCCCGAAGGACGGCGCGTAGTCGACGTAGCAGGACGCCGCGCCCGCCGCCGCGATCATCTCGCCGGTCCACCGGTCGAGGTCGAGGAGGTTGGTCCCCACCGTGGCGCGGCTCCTCAGCTCCGCCAGGATCTCGGCGACCAGGGCTCCCGTCTCGCGAGCACGGTCCAGCTCGGCAGGGCTCAGGATCTCGATCATGTCGCGCTCTTCTCCGCGGTCCAATAACAATCCCGGCCATACTATCCCGGTACTAGAATCCCTCCATGGTCAGGTTCCCGCTCACCCCCGCCGAGGTCGAGCGCGGGCGGCGTCTCGGCGCCCTCCTGCGTCGCGCCCGGGCAGGACGCCCGCTGCTCGAGACGGCGCTCGACGCCGGCATCTCGCCGGAGACGCTCCGCAAGATCGAGACGGGTCGCGTCGCCACCCCGGCCTTCCCCACCATCGCGGCGATCGCCGAGGTCCTCGGTCTCTCGCTCGACGAGGTGTGGACCGAGATCAACCTGCCCGACGACGAGGCAGCGGGTGCGGTGGCCGGCCCCCGCGCCCGCGCACGGGTGGCCTCGTAGCCCCTGGGCTCCCACCGGTGCGGAGCGCTGTCGGTCCCCGCGGCTAGGGTCGACGCGCCGCCCTGCGCCCCCGCAGCCCACGCGGCCCGAGCTGGACGAGGGAGACCTGATGTCGGTGACCGCGGACGACCTCGACGCCGCCACGGCGAGCGTCGCGCACACGCTGCTGCCCGTCACGGACAGGTCCTGGGCGGATGCCGCCGGGACCGGGACGTGGGACGCGTGGCACACGGCCGAGCACCTGGGCGACACGCTCACGTCCTTCGCCGCGCAGCTCGTCGCGCGCCCGACGACCCGCTTCGTCCGCTTCCTGTCCACCGCCGACGAGGACGCGAGCGCGGGCGAGGTCCTCGAGGTCGCCCTGACCGGCGCGGGGATCCTCGGCGCGGCCCTGCGGCAGTCCGGCCCGGACGTCCGTGCGTACCACCCCTCCGGGCTCGCGGACCCGGAGGGGTTCGCCGGGATGGGCTGCGTCGAGGTCCTCGTGCACGGGGAGGACGTCGCGCGAGGGCTCGGCGTCGCGGTCGACCCCCCGCGCGACGTGTGCGCCCGGGTGCTCGCGCGGATGTTCCCCGACGTCGCGCCGTCGGTCGCGCGGGAGGACCCCTGGGACGCCCTGCTGTGGGCCACGCACCGCCTCGACCTGCCCGGGCACCTCCCGCGGCCGGACTGGCAGTGGCAGGCCGCGCCCTGACCTGCCCCGGGTCAGGAGGTCAGGAGCCCGCGGCCACGTCCAGGACCCAGGTGATGCCGAACCGGTCGGTGAGCATCCCGTACACCGGCGCCCACGCGGACGAGGCCAGCGGCGCGATCACGGTCGCTCCGTCGGCGAGGGCGTCCCAGTACCCACGGACCTCCTCGACGTCGTCGCCGCGCACGGAGACGAAGAACGGGTCCTCGCCCCGGCTCCAGGGGCGTGCCGCCGGGACGTCGTAGGCCATGACGCGGAGCCCGCTCGGGGCGCTGACCTGACCCCAGACGACGAGGTCGGCCTCGGCGGGGTCCGGGGCCTGGCCGAGGTCGCCGTAGGTCGTGACGACGAGCTCTCCCCCGAAGACGGACCGGTAGTGCTCGAGGGCCGCGCGGGCGTCACCGCGGAAGTTGAGGTGCGGGGTGGTCTGGACGGACATGTCGTGCTCCTTCTCGAGTGCGCGGTCTGCGCATGGTCGGTTCGGTCCACCGCGCGCAGGGTCGTTCGCCGCACGGCGTACGACGACTCTGCCCGGCCATCAGGACAGCTGGCGTCCGCATCACGCGCGAGGATCGACCCATGGCCGAGACCTCCCAGCGCACCCTCCTCCTGCTCTCGCTGCTCCAGTCGCGCCGCGACTGGTCCGGCCCGGCGCTGGCGCGACGTCTCGGTGTCGACCCGCGTACGGTGCGGCGCGACGTCGGGCGCCTGCGGGAGCTCGGGTACGAGGTCGTGGCGACCCGCGGCCGTGACGGCGGGTACCGCCTCGACGCGGGTGCCGAGCTCCCACCGTTGCTCTTCGACGACGAGCAGGTGGTCGCGCTCGCCGTCGCGCTGCGGACCGCCGCCGCGAGCGGCCCGGGCGACGCGATCGAGGAGGCTGCCGCGCGGGCCCTGACGACCGTGCGCCAGGTGCTCCCGGCGCGGCTGCGGCACCGGGTCGACGCCGTCGAGGTCACCCCGGTCCCCCGCGACCCGTCCCGCCCGACGAGGCACCTCGACCTCGACGTGCTCCTCGCCGTGAGCGAGGCCGTCCGTCGACGTGAGGTGCTGCGGTTCTCCTACGCACCACCCACGACGTCGCAGGCGCGACCGGACGTGCCCGGCGCGCCCGGCGTCGTCGCCCCCGCCCGACGCGCGGAGCCGCACCACGTCGTGGTGCGCGACCGGCGCTGGTACCTCGTCGCCTGGGACCTCGACCGGGCGGACTGGCGCACGTTCCGCCTCGACCGCCTCTCGCCGCGCGCCCCCACCGGGCCGCGGTTCACGCCGCGCGAGGTCCCGGGCGGCGACGTGCGCGCCTTCGTCGCCGCGCGCTTCGCGGGCTCCGACGGCACCGCGGCCTGGCCGTGCCACGGATGGGTCGAGCTCGCCGCTCCGGCGTCGGCGGTCGCCCCGTTCGTCGAGGACGGCCTCGTCCTCGACCTCGGCGAGGGGCGCTGCCGGATCGAGCTGGGCTCGTGGTCCTGGGTCGCCCTCGCCGCGCGCGTCGCCGCGTTCGACGCGGACGTCACCGCCGCCGGTCCGCAGGACCTGGTCGCCGCGTGCGACGTCGTCGCCGGACGGCTCGGTCGCGACCCCGGCCGCGCGCGCCTACCGTCGTAGCGTCCGACAGCCGCGAACCGGGGAGGCCACCGTGCCCGAGCAGACCACGTCCGCCGACCAGGACGCGGCACCCGACGTCCTCGTCGTGGGCGCGGGGCCGGTCGGGCTCGCGCTCGCGGTCGACCTGGCGCGGCGCGGGGTGGGTGTCCGGGTCCTCGACACGCTTCCCGCCCCGACGCCCGAGTCCCGAGCGATCGTCGTGCACTCGCGGACGCTCGACCACCTCGAGGCGCTCGGGGTGGTCGACGCGGTGATGTCGCGCGCGCTCGTCTCGACCGGCATGGAGCTGCACGCCGACGGCCGCCGGCTCGCGCACGTCCCGTTCGACACGATCGCGGCCGTGCACCCGTACTCGGTGTCGCTCCTGCAGACGGACACCGAGGCCGTGCTCACGGCGCGGCTCGCCGAGCTCGGCGTCGAGGTCGAGCGCTCGACGACGCTCACCGCGTTCACCGCGCGCGACGACGGCGTCCTCGCGACGCTCACCGGCCCCGACGAGCGGGCCCGGTCGGTCGAGGCCCGGTACCTCGTGGGCGCCGACGGGGCGCGCAGCACCGTCCGCCGGCTCCTCGACCAGCGCCTGGAGGGCTCGTTCGCGGGCGAGGACTTCCTGCTCGGCGACGTCGACGGCGAGCACGACTACGACCCGTCGAGCTTTCACGCCTTCTTCTCCCCGGGCGAGGCGACCGGGCTCCTCTTCCCGCTCCCCGGGAACCGGGTGCGGGTCTTCGCGCAGCTCCCGAACGGCGTCGACCCGGACCTTCCGTGCACGCTCACGTGGCTGCAGCGGGCGCTCGACGAGCGCGGCGTCGCGCTGCGCATCCGCGACGCGCACTGGCTCACGCGCCTGCGCCTCAAGCACGGGCAGGTCCCGCGGTACCGGGACGGGCGGGTGTTCCTCGCGGGGGACGCGGCGCACATCCACAGCCCGGCAGGCGGGCTCGGCATGAACACCGGGATCCACGACGCGGTCAACCTGGGCTGGAAGCTGGCGCTCGCGGTGGCCACGGGGCGCTCGGGGGTGCTGCTCGACAGCTACCACGACGAGCGGCACCCCGTCGGGGCGGACGTCCTCGCCTTCACGACCCGGCTCACACGCCTCGGGACGCTGCACAACCCCCTCGCGCAGCGCGTCCGCAACGTGGTGGTGCACCTCGGCCTGGAGTCCACCGCGGTCGACCACCGCGTCGCGGCGACCGTCGAGCAGCAGCGGGTGCGCTACGCCGGGAGCCCGATCGTGGCCGGCCGGGGCCGGGACCTGCACCCCGGCGACTTCCTGTTCGTCGCGGGCACACGCGTCGCCGCCGCGCTCGCCCGCACGGACGGGCACCTCGCCGTCGTGCTGCCCGGCGACTGGCCGCGCCACCTCGCCGACGGCGTCGCCGCGCTCGTCGTCACGGACGAGGACGAGGACGCGCTCACCGCCGCGACGGGCCTGACCCACGGGGGCATCGTCGTCGTGCGTCCCGACGGGTACGTGGGCTTCGTCGGGGACGACCCCAAGACCGGCGTCGCGCAGTACCTGAGCCTCCTCGACGGCTGATCCGGCGCGCC
>CAZFUQ010000003.1:0-17263 GCA_964521905.1 uncultured Cellulosimicrobium sp. | reverse complement strand
GCGCCCCACGCCAGACCCTGCGCCTGACCGACGCCGGTCGCGACCTGCTCGTGGGGCGGCTGCGCACCGCCGACGGTCACGACATCACCGACGGCGGACGGTTCTTCGTCGTCCTGTCGTTCCTCTCGCTCGTGCCCGACCAGGCGGACCGTGACGCCGTGCTGCGGCGCCGCCTGGACTATCTCGAGCGGCCCGCGAGCTTCTTCTACGACGGCGATCGTCCGCTGCACGCCGCCGACCTCGCCGACCCCTACCGTCGCGGCATCCTGCTCTCGGCGCGCGCCACGAGCCGCGCCGAACGAGCCTGGATCCGCGACCTCCTGGACAAGACCCCCGAGACCCCCGAGCAGGAGACCGCACCATGACCGACACCATGACCGGCACCATGCGGGCCGTCGTCCTCGACGCGCCCGGACCCGTGACCGCCCTGCACGTGCGAGACCTGCCCGTGCCCGAGCCCGCCCCGGGCTGGGTCCGGATCAAGGTCGAGGCGTTCGGGCTGAACCGCTCGGAGCTGCACACGCGGCTCGGGTTCGCCGGTGACGGGGTGACCTACCCGCGGGTGCTGGGCATCGAGGCCACGGGCGTCGTCGACACGGACCCGTCGGGGACGTTCGCGCCGGGGCAGCAGGTCATGACGATGATGGGCGGGATGGGACGCACGTTCGACGGCGGCTACGCCCAGTACACGTGCGTCCCCGCCAGCCAGGTGATCGCGTTCCGCTCCGACCTGCCCTGGGACCTGCTCGGCGCCGTGCCGGAGATGCTGCAGACCGCCTACGGGTCGCTCACCGTCGGCCTGGACGCCCGCCCCGGGCAGTCCCTGCTCGTGCGCGGCGGCACGTCGTCCGTGGGGCTCGCGGCGGCCGTGCTCGCGAAGCGGCTCGGCATGACGGTGCTCTCCACGACGCGCAACCCCGGCAAGGCCGACGTCCTGACCCGCGCCGGCGTCGACCACGTGCTGCTCGACGACGGCCACGTCGCCGAGCAGGTCCGGGCGATCGTGCCCGCCGGCGTTGACGGGGCCGTCGAGCTCGTCGGCACCCCGACCCTGCGTGACACCCTGCGCGCCGCGCGGGTCCACGGCACCGTCTGCTTCACCGGCATGCTCTCGAACGAGTGGACCGTCGACGGCTTCTACCCGATGGACTACATCCCGTCCGGGGTGCGCCTCACCGCCTACTCGGGCGAGGCGGCGAACCTCCCGGCCGACGTGCTGCAGGGCTTCCTCGACGACGTCACGGCCGGCCGCGCGACCATCCCGCTCGACCGCTCGTTCGCCCTCGACCGCATCCGCGAGGCCCACGCGCTCATGGAGTCCGGTGACGCCCGGGGCAAGCTCGTCGGGCTGCCGTGGGGCGCGTCCTGAGGTCGGGCAGCCGACGCCGGCCCGGTGGCGTGCCCGGGATCAGCCGGCCGCGGGCTCGTCGGACCGGTCGTCCACGGGCGACAGGTCCTGCGTGCCGACGACCCCGAGGAGGCGGATCCGTTCCGCCGCCTCGCTGCCCGGCGCGGCCGTGAGGACGAGCAGGACCTGGAGCTGGTCCTCCGTGAGCAGGGCCTGGCAGTCCACCTCGATCTCTCCCACGACCGGGTGGACCAGGACCTTGTGGTCGACGAACCGGCGCGCGACCTCCTGCCGGTCCCACAGCGCCACGAACTCGGGGCTCGTGCGCTGCAGCTCGCGCACCAGCCGGCCCGCGCGCGACCCCCGGCCGAGCACCGCGACCGCGGCGCGCAGGCCCGCGACGAGCGCACGACCCTGCCGGTCGCGGTCGTCGGGCGGGTAGATCGCGCGGGCGGTGCCGGGGTGCGCGAACCAGCGGTAGACCTCGGAGCGGTCCCACCCCGAGTACGCGGTCGCGTCGCCGTACAGCGCGCGGGCGAGGTCGTTCTGCGCGAGCGTCTCGCCGAGCGCGTCCAGGACGAGCGCCGGGGTGTCGTCGAGCCGGTCCAGGACGCGCCGGAGCCCGGGCGCGACGTGGCCCACGTCGGTCGCCCGGTCGGGCACGCCGTGCCCGGCGACCCGGAAGAGGTAGTCGCGCTCGTCGTCGGACAGGCGCAGCGCACGGGCGATCGACGCGAGCATCTGGGTGCTCGGCTGCGGACCGCGCTGCTGCTCGAGCCGCGTGTAGTAGTCCGCGGACATGAGCGCGAGGTGCGCCACCTCCTCACGGCGCAGACCCGGTGCCCGACGGCGCAGCCCGGCCGGGAGCCCGACGTCGCCCGGCTGCAGCGCCTCCCGGTGACGGCGGAGGAAGTCGGCGAGCGCGGCGCGGTCCATGTCCCCATCGTCCGGGCTGGGCGCTGCCCGTGCCAGGGATCGCCGGTCCCCCGTTCGTCGGACTCTGCCGCGCCGCTCGTCACGCGCCCAGGATCGAGTCATGGACCTCACGAACAGCACCGTCTTCGTCCCCGGCGCGACGAGCGGCATCGGCCTGGCGCTCGCGGTCGCGCTCCACGAGCAGGGCAGCACCGTCGTCGTCGGCGGGCGCCGCACCGCGCTGCTGGAGCAGATCGCCGCCGAGCACCCCGGCCTCGACACCGTGCGCATCGACACGACCGACCCCGAGAGCATCGCCTCGGCCGCCAAGGAGGTGCTCGACCGGCACCCCGACCTCGACACGCTCGTCGCCATGGCCGGCATCATGCGCACCGAGGACTGGCACCACCCCGAGGGATTCCTCGACTCCGCGCAGGAGACGATCACGACCAACGTGCTCGGCCCGATCCGCCTGATCGGCGCGTTCGTCGAGCACCTCCGGACACGCCCCCGCGCGACGATCGTCACCGTGTCGTCCGGCCTCGCGTTCGCGCCGCTCAAGGCGACTCCGAGCTACGACGCGTCCAAGGCCGCGATCCACATGCTCAGCGAGGCGGTGCGCCTCCAGCTGGCGGACACGAGCGTCGACGTCGTCGAGCTCGTCCCGCCGTCGGTCGCGACCGACCTCGTGCCCGGCCATCGCGAGAGCGCGACCGCCATGCCGCTCGACGAGTACGTCGACGAGGTCGTCGACCTGCTGCGCACCCGGCCCGACGCGCACGAGATCCTCGTCGAGCGCGTGAAGTTCCTCCGGTACGGGGAGGCCCGCGGCGACTACGACGAGGTGGTGCGCGTCCTCAACGCCACCGACCCGCACGCTCGCTGAGCAGGACCCGGCGTCACGCCGACGGCTCCCTGCCGGAAGGTCGAGTGAGACCCGACCGGCCTTCCCCCCGCCCGGACGGTGCCGAGCGCACCGTCGGCTGAGGCGCCCGGCTCAGCCGACCCCGGGTCGGCCCCGTCGTCGCGTCAGACCCCGCCCTCGGGCCCGACCTCGTCGTCGGCCCGGACCTCGTCGTGGAGCCTTCTCGCGACGGTGCCGATCGCCTGCTCCGCGAGCGGCTGCACGGCCGCGGGCACGGACGAGGACGTGAACGCGACCACGGCGATCGTCGTGCCGTCCGCGTGCTCGACGACGCCGGCCTCGTGGCGCAGGTGCAGGAACGTCCCCGTCTTCGAGGACCACCGCGACCGGTCCGTCCCGAGCTCCGGCGCGACCCGGTGCCGCAGCACGTTCGCGCCCAGGAGCTCGCGCAGCCGCTCGCGCGTGCCGGGTGCGAGGCGGTCGCCGGTCCAGATCTCCGCGAGCAGGCGCGTCATGCCGCGCGCGGTCCCGACGTTCGCGGCGCCGTCGTCGAGCTGCGGGATGAGGTGACCGCCGCCGTCGGTGCCCGCCGAGATCGCGAGGCTGAGGGCGAGGTGCCGGTCGTCCGGCGGGAGGACGGCGGCGAGGGTCCGGTGGAGCTCGACGATCGGGTGCCGCGCCGTCACGCTCGTGATGCCGAGCGAGCGCACGAGACGCGTGACCTGCGCGGGCGGGGTCAGGGCGAACAGCGCGTCCGCGGCGGTGTCGTCGCTGAGGGTCAGCGCGAGGACGAGGAGATCCTCGACCGCGACACGCGCGGGGTGGCGGAACAGGCACGTCCCGGTCGGGCCAGGGGTCCGCAGCGCCGGGTCGAGGAGCACGGCCTGCGCGCCGTCGATCTCCCCGCGCTCGATGCCCTCGAGCACCGCCGCGGCCAACGGGACCTTGACGAGGGACGCGAGCGGGTACCGGGCGTCGACGTCGAACCCGGCCCAGGCGCCCGTGCGCAGGTTCGTCGCGAGGAAGGACCCGCTCAGCCCGGCCCGCGCCAGGTCGGCACGCAGCGAACGCACCAGCGCGGCGTCGGTCATCGCCCGCCCTCCGCCGACGGGGAGGCCCCGCGCGCACCCAGGCAGTCCGCGACCAGCGGACCGCAGCGCCGGAGGAACCGGGCGGCCGCCTCCTCCTGCGTCGCGCCGAGCCGGTAGCCCCGCTCGAGGCGCAGGTCTCCGATCCGCGCCCAGGGCAGCCCGACGTCGTCCGCCTGCCGTCGGGAGGCGACCAGCAGGTCGTCCCCGGCGAGGACGCCCGCGAGCGCCTCGGGCAGGTCGCGGGCCGTGCGGAGCTGAGCGGGACCGAGCCCGAGGCCGTTGCGGAGCGCGACCAGCCGGTCGCGCACGTGCGGCACGTCGTCCTCCGGGTGCAGCCACAGGACGGGGGCCGGGCCGCGGTCCGCCCGACCGGGACGCAGCGTGTCGAGGTGGCGCACGCCACGGGCGGCGGGCTCGCGGGAGACGACGCCGAGCGGCACCGCCCAGGTCCGCTCGCCCGGTGCCGCGGTCTGCAGGGCGAGGCTCACCCGTCCCTCCGCGAGGAGGTGCTCCCGGGCGGCACGGTCGGTCGCGGTCGTCAGGACCGGCTCACCGGCGTCGCGGCACGCGAGCGCCAGCCGGGCGAGCGCGAGCGGGTCGCACAGCTCCGGGACGGCGAGCAGGGTCGGCCGGTTCAGCGCCTCGGCCGCCTCGGCCACGAGCGCCGCAGGCCCCGCCGCGACGGCGGCCGCACGGGGCAGGAGCTCGCGACCGAGCGGCGTGAGCGCCACCCTCTTGGTGCTGCGCTCGAGCAGCGCGCCACCCAGCAGCTCCTCGAGCGCCGCGACGCGGCGGCTCGCGACCGACTGCGGGATCCGGAGCGCGGCGGCCCCGTTGCTGAAGCTCTCGTACTCGCTCACGCTCACGAACGCCGCGCACGCGGCGGCCACGTCCATGCGCACCCCCGTCCCTCCCGTCGACGACGTCCTCGGCACCTGGTCGTCCGCCGAAGGGCTGACCGAGCACCTATGCCTGCGCAGCATAGATCCAGGCCGTCTCGTGCTTTTACCTCGCCCCCGTACGTCACGAGACTCGGGGCCATGCCGACCATCGAACGCCCCACCACCACCCGCGGGGCCCGCACCGCCCCTGCTCGCGAGGCGGCCGGGCCCGACCCGAGCCGCCGGGGGTTCCTCCTCGCCGGCGGGCTGGGCATCGCCCTCGCCGCCGCCGCGTGCGCCCCGGGTCCGACGCCGGGCCCGAGCGCACCGGACACGTCCGGGCTCCTCGCCGACCTGGGTTCGCTCGAGCAGACGTCGGGCGTCTCGATCGGCCTGTACGCCGAGGACGTCGTCACGGGCCGCGCGGTCTCGCACCGCGCCGCCGACCCCTTCCCGATGTGCTCGCTCTTCAAGGTGCTCGCGGTCGCCGCGGCGATGCGGGCGCATCCGCCCTACGACGGCGACTACTGGCAGACCGGCATCCTGTTCACGCCGGACGACCTCGTGGTGGACTCCCCCGTCACGTCCGCCACGACCACCTGGGTCATGACCCCGTCCGAGCTCGCCGACGCCGCGCTCCGGTACAGCGACAACACCGCGGGCAACCTCCTGCTGCGCGAGCTCGGCGGGCCGGGGAGCGTCACCGAGCTCGCCCGGTCCCTGGGAGCGACGAGCACGCGGCTCGACCGCTGGGAGCCCGAGCTCAACGAGGCGACCCCGGGCGACGCCCGGGACACGACGACACCGGGCGACGTCGCGCTGCTGTACCGGCAGCTGCTCGTCGACGACACGCTCGGGATGCTCGGGCAGGCGCGGCTGCGCGACTGGATGCTGCGCAACACCACGTCCGGGAAGCGCCTGCGCGCCGCGACCGGTGTCGGCACCGAGGTCGCCGACAAGACCGGCGCGGGGGCCTACGGCGTCGTCAACGACGCGGGGGTCGTGTGGCGCGACGACGGCCACCCGGTCGTCGTCGCCGTCCTCACGCGCACCGACGACCCCGCGGCGGAGAACGACAGCACCGTGGTCGCGACCGCGGCGGGGCTCGCCCTCGGCGAGCTGGCGCGATGACCGCGCCGCAGCCCCGCCCGGCCGTCGGGCGCGCGCGACGGGGACGAGTCGCGGCGGGGTGGGTCGCGGCCGTCGCCGGCATCGTGCTGACCGCCGTGTCGATCGGGCCGCAGATCGTCACGGCGGCGCTGGTGCAGGGTGCGTCGTCCGACGGCGCGACGGCGCCGTTCGTCCTCGTGGTCGGCCTGCTCGCCGTGCTGGAGCTGGCCGTGCCGGTCCTCGTCGGGACCGGTCAGCGGACCAGGGAGATGACGATCACCGCCGCTCCGAGTACCGCGTCGAGCGCCCCGCAGAACTGCGCGAGGGTCGGGGCGACGACCCGGCGCGCGCGCAGGTGGTGGACGTCCCAGGCCGCGTGCCCCAGGAGCCCCGCGCCGACGAGCAGGCCCGCCCAGGGCTGGCCGACCGAGACGACCACGAGCGCGACGACGACCGCGACCACCATGGCCGCCCCTTGCAGCGGCAGCCCCCAGGCAGGGCGGATCTCGCCACGAGCCAGCCCGTACACGCCGAGGAGCACGACGACGACGAGCATCACCCAGAACGGGTCGAAGCCCGGTACGACGAACCCGATCCCGACGAGCACGAACGTCAGGGCGAACAGGGGCCACGCCGCGGAGCGCCGGCCGAGCGCGGCCGAGCCGAGGTAGACGAACGCAGCGGCCACGAGCACCTGCGCGGCGTGGGCGGTGTCGGAGAAGCCGGTCCAGGACGCGGCGGCGAGCGCAGCGGCGAACAGGACCCCGGTGGACGAGCGGCCAGCGCCGCGTCCGGTCGGACGCCGACCGGACGGCGTGGCTCGTGCCGTGGGCCACGGCGCCCCGCGCGCGGTCGTCCGCGTGGCCGTCGGCGGTCATGACGCCTGCCCGGACGCGACCGCCCGGACCGACGGCACCGGCTGACCGGGCGGGGTGAACGCGGCCAGGGCGGTCGCGGCGATGGTCGCGGCGGCGTCGTCGGGTGCGAGGCGCCTCGCGTCGATCTCCGCGGCGGCGCCGTTCATCACCCGGTGGAGCGTGCCGACGAGCCACGAGGCGGGCAGGTCCGTCCGGAACACCCCCGACTTGCGTCCCCGCTCGACGAGCCGCTCGACGCGGGTCGCGGGCCGCTCGTGCAGCTCGAGCATGCGCTCCGGCGACAGGGTCTCGAGAGCGGCGGTCATGAGCGAGCCGATCTGCACGATCGTCAACCAGCTCTGCTGGACGAGGCGGACCAGGGCCTCGCGCGGGTCCCCGCCGAGGTCCAGCGCGTCGAGCGCCTCGTCGCCCTCCTCGATCGCCCGGGCGACGACGGAGTCGACGAGCTCGGCCCGGTTCGCGAAGTGCCCGTAGAGGGTGACCCTGCCCACCCCCGCGGTCCTCGCGATCTCGGCGATGCTCGCGTCGGGGTCCCTGCTCAGGCAGACGGCGGCGGCGTCCAGGATCGACTGGACGTTCCGTCGAGCGTCGGCCCGCTTGGCCTGCCCCTGGGTGGCGTTGCTCGGCATGCTGACCTCCCTTGTCGAACACCACTGTACGAGTTAGCGTGGGACGGATCAACCCGAACACCGATGTTCAACTTGGGAGGCCGACATGACGGACCGCAACCTGGACGTCTCCACCCCGCGCACGACCCCCGACCCGAGACGGTGGCGGATCCTCGCGCTGCTCGGGACGGCACAGCTCATGCTGATCCTCGACATCACCGTCGTGACCGTCGCCCTGCCGGTGATCGGGAGCGACCTTGAGCTGGATCGCGGCGCGCTCACCTGGGTCGTGAGCGCCTACACCCTCGTCTTCGGCGGGCTCATGCTCCTGGGCGGGCGGCTGGCGGACCGGTTCGGGTCCCGGCGCCTCGTCCTGACCGGGCTGACGGTCTTCACGCTCGCCTCGCTCGCCACCGGGCTCGCGGGCACCCCAGAGCTGCTGCTGGCCGGCCGGGTCGCCCAGGGCGTCGGCGCGGCGCTGCTCTCCCCCGCTGCGCTCTCGGCGATCGTCACGACGTTCGACGGCGAGGAGCGCAACCGCGCGCTCGGTGTCTGGTCCGCCCTGAGCGGCGGCGGGGCAGCGCTGGGTGTGCTGCTCGGGGGTCTGCTGACCGGTGGCCCGGGATGGCCGTGGATCTTCTTCATCAACGTGCCCGTCGGGCTCGCCCTCCTGATCGTGCTGCTCCGCCTCCTGCCTGCCGGGGTCGTCGGCGCCGACCGTCGTCGGCTCGACCTGCTCGGCGCCGTGCTGGTGACCGCGGCGACGGGCACGGTCATCTACGCGCTGATCGGCGCGGGCGACCGCGGCTGGTCCGACACCTCGACCGTCGCCTGGCTCGCGGTCGGACTGGTGCTCTACGTGGCGTTCGCGCTGTGGCAGCGCGTCGCCGTCGCGCCACTCATGGATCTGCGGCTGCTGGCCCGTCGCCCGGTCCGGGCGGGCACGTTCCTCGTCCTCGTCGCGACCGCGCTCATGATCGCCGTGTTCTTCCTCGGCTCGTTCCTGCTGCAGCGCGTCCACGGCCTCGGCCCGATCCCCACCGGCCTCCTGTTCCTGCCGGTCGCCCTCGCGACGATGGCAGGTTCCCAGGTCGCCGGCGTGCTCCTCGGGCGGACGGGCGCGCGGCCGTCGACGCTCGTCGCCGCGGTCGTCGTCGCGGGCGGGCTCGCGCTCCCTGCCGCCGTCGACGGGGTGGCCGCTGCCGTCACGGGCATGGCGGTGGGCTCGGCCGGGATCGGCGCGCTCTTCGTCGTCGCGTCGGCCACCGCGCTCGGCCAGGTCGCACCGCACGAGGCCGGCATCGCCTCCGGCATCGTGAGCACGTTCCACGAGTTCGGCGCGGCGCTCGGTGCCGCGGTGATCTCCAGCGTCGCGGCAGCCGGCATCGCGGGCGGCACGGTCGAGGGGATCGAGGCCGGGTTCGGGTTCGCCGCCGTCGTCGCGCTCGTCGCGGGCGCGCTCGCTCTGGCGCTCCTCCCGGGACGGCGCGCGGGCGCGGGTCAGCCCGCGCCGAGCGACTTCTCGTAGCGGCGGCACGGCACCGCGACGCCGCCCTCCGCGGTCTCGGCCGCGTAGTCGAGCGGTCCGGCGTCGGTCCAGCCGGACCGCTCGTAGAACCGGCGGGCTCGCGCGTTGCCCGCCACGACGGCGAGCCAGGCGCGGTCGTGACCGGCACGCGCGACGACGTCCTCCGCGATCGTCAGGAGCGTCGTCGCGACGCCGCTCCCCCGCGCCGACGCGTCGACGTAGACCTGCTCGACCTCGTCGTCGTCGACCACCACGAAACCGCGCACGACCCCGTCGACGTCAGCCACCCAGGTGGTGCCGATGCGAGCCCGGACCCGGGGCGAGTAGCTCGCCTCGACCCGGTGCCGGTACAGCGCGTCCGGGACGTGCCCCGCGTGCCCGTCGGCCCAGCCCCGGTGCCAGATGCGGGCGATCTCGTCCGTGTCGGCCGGCGTCGCACGCCGCACCTCGACGCTGCCGCCCGCTCGGTCGTCCGAGGCCTGCCGGGTCACCTGGCCCCCCTCGCTCCGCGCTCGTCGATCCTGGACGTCATCGTACGAGCAGCGCTCGTGCAGGCGTCCCGCGCGATGGCTATGGCTGCAGGAGCACCTTGATCGCGCGCCTCTCGTCCATCGCGCGGTACGCCTCCGCCGCCTCCTCGAGCGGCAGGGTGAGGTCGAACACGAGTCCCGGATCGATCTGCCGGGTCAGCACGAGGTCCATCAGGTGCGGGAGGTAGGCCCGCACGGGCGCCACCCCGCCGTGCACGCCCTTGTTCTCCCAGAACATCTGCTCGACCGGCAGACCCCCGTGCGGCAGGCCGACGATGCCGATCACGGCCCCGGGGCGTGCCGACGCGACGGCCTGCAGGCGAGCGTCGTCGGTGCCGACGCACTCGAGCACCGCGTCCGCGCCGATCCCCTCGGTGAGCTCCTTGACCCGGGCCACGCCCTCCTCGCCACGCTCCTCGACGACGTGCGTCGCCCCGAAGGCCGTCGCGACCTTCTGCCGCGCCTCGTGCCGGCTCATCGCGACGATCGTGGTCGCGCCGAGCCGGGCCGCCGCGAGCACGCCGCTGAGCCCGACGGCGCCGTCGCCCACCACGGCGACACTCATGCCGGGCCGCACTCCGGCGCTGACCGCGGCGTGCCAGCCGGTGGACATCACGTCGGACAGCGCCAGCAGGCTCGGGACCAGGTCCGGGTCGGGCTGGCCGGGCGTGGCGACCAGGGTGCCGTCGGCCTGCGGGACGCGGATCTTCTCCGCCTGGCAGCCGTCGTACCCGCCGCCGTGCAGGCAGTTGGCCTGCATGCCCTTGCGGCACACCGCGCACGTGTTGTCGCTGTACTTGAACCCGCCGACGACGAAGTCGCCCGGCTCGAGCGTCGTGACTGCCGAACCGACCTCCTCGACGATGCCGACGTACTCGTGCCCGATCGGGGTCGGACGCGGCACCGGGGCGACACCGCGGTAGCGCCAGAGGTCCGAACCGCACACGCACGCGGCGACCGTGCGGATCACCGCGTCGGTCGGTTCCTCGACGACGGGGTCCGGTCGTTCCTCGACCCGCACGTCGCCCTGCCCATGGATGATCGCTCCTCGCATGACCCCATCGCACACCATCGCGAGGGCCGGTGGGAGGTTCTGGCGAGACATCCCACGACTGCGGGCCGTCGATTCCCCCGTGCGACGGGGCCCGTGAGGCTCAGTCGAGCGCGGCGGACCGGACGGAGGCGCTGTACGCCTCGATGTCGACGTTGAAGCGGTGCAGGGCGTCGGCGAAGGCCGCGACCTCCTCGTCGGACCAGTCGGCGAGGATCCGCCCGAGCGCGGCGACCGACTGATCGCGCACCTGGACGAGGCGTTCAAGGCCGTGCTCGGTGAGCGCGAACTTGCGAGCGATGCCGCCGGCGGGGTCGTCGACACGCTCGAGCAGCCCGTCGCGCACGGCTGCCGCGGTCTGGCGCTGGAGCGTCGAGGCGTCGAGGCGCAACGCGTCGCTCAGCTCACCGATCGAGCGCGGACCGTCGGTCTGGATGCGGCTCAGCAGGAGGTACGAGCTGCGCTCGAGCATGCGCCCGTGCTGCTGCCGCGCGATCGTGTGCCGGCTCAGCAGCATCTGCTCGTACTCGATGTCGCCGATGCGACGGTCCATGGCGGTCCTCCTCGTTCCCCGAGATCATACCTGGCGATGTGTATAGTGCATATGCATGGTGCATACAATGCCTGCGCACCGTCGGAAGGACTTCCCCGTATGACCAAGACTGCTGCCCGCCCGGGGCTGGTGATCGCCGCGCTCGCATCCGCCGGCATCGCCTCCGCGTTCACGCAGACGATGGTGACGCCGCTCGTCGCGCTGCTCCCAGGAATCTTCTCGACCACGTCCGACAACACCGCCTGGATCTTCACGGCGACGTTGCTCGCGGCGGCGGTCGCGGTGCCGATCGCCGGGCGCCTCGGCGACCTGTTCGGCAAGCGCCGGATGATCCTCGTGCTCGCGCTACCGCTCGCCGCCGGCGCCATCGTCTGCGCGATCGCCCCGAACGTGCAGGTCATGATCCTCGGTCGCGCGCTGCAGGGCCTCGGGTCGGGCATGGTCCCGCTCGGCATCGCGCTGCTGCGCGACGTCGTGCCGAAGGAGCGGCTGTCGTCGGCGATCGCGACGGTGAGCGCGACGCTCGGCGTCGGCGGCGCGATCGGTCTCCCCGTCTCGGCCGCCGTCATCGAGTTCTCCTCCTGGCGGGTGCTCTTCTGGGCCGCCGCGGTGGTGGCCGGTCTGATCGCGCTCACCATCTGGAAGCTCGTCCCCGCCGTTCCCGCCGGAGCCTCCGGGCAGCGTTTCGACGGGGTCGGCGCCGCGGGGCTCGCGGTCGGCCTCGTCGCCCTGATCCTCGCGATCTCGAAGGGGTCCGCCTGGGGATGGGCCTCCCCGCTCACGCTCGGACTGCTGGCCGCAGCCGTCGTCGTGTTCGGGTTGTGGGGCGTGTGGGAGCTGCGCACGCCCGACCCGCTGATCGACCTGCGCACGACTGCGCAGCCGCGCGTGCTGCTGACCAACGTCGCGTCGGTCTTCGTCGGGTTCGGCATGTACGCGAGCTCGCTCGTCTTCCCGCAGGTGCTGCAGCTGTCGGCGGAGACCGGCTACGGCCTCGGCCAGTCGATCCTCGCGGCCGGCCTCTGGATGGCCCCCGCCGGGCTCATGATGCTCGTGCTCTCGCCGGTGGGCGGCCGGATGACCGACACGCGCGGGCCGAAGTTCACCTTCTTGCTGGGTGTCGTCATCCTCGCAGCCGGCTACGGCGTCGCACTGCTCGCGATGAGTCACGCCTGGGGCATCCTGCTCGCCGGCCTCGTCGTCAACAGCGGTGTCGCGTTCGCCTACGGTGCGATGCCCGCCATCATCATGGGTGCCGTGCCGCGCGGCGAGACGGCCGCCGCGAACGGCTTCAACACGCTCATGCGCTCGCTCGGGACCACGACGGGAGCCGCGATCGTGGGCATCGTGCTCGCCCAGATGACCATCCAGCTCAACGGCGCCGCGGTGCCCAGCGAGGCCGGGTTCCAGACGGTGCTCGCGATCGGCGGGGGCGTCGCCCTGGTCGCGGCCGTCATCGTGGCGTTCATCCCCGCGCTGAGGACCACCGTCCTCGCCGACTCTGCGCTCGACGCCGTCGCCCTCCCTGGCGCGGGCGTGGCGGTCGAGGGCGAGGCCGACGGGCACGAGCTCGTCGGAGCACGCGAGCGCTGACGCCTAGAACAGGGGCCAGGGCACGGCCGGCATGTCACCTGCGGGACGAGGGAAGCGCGCGGCACGGAGCAGGTGGTCGCACCGTCGTGCGAGCTGGGTGACCTCGTCGGGCGACAGGAGCTCGCCCAACCGACGCCCCAGATCACCGTCGAGCCCTGGACCGAGGTCCGCCCGGACCTGCGCGACGCCCGCCAGCTCGTCGGCGTCCAGGCTCGCTCCGAGCCAGCCCCACAGCACCGTCCGCAGCTTCGGCTCGACGTGGAAGGTGACGCCGTGGTCGACGCCGAGACGGCGCCCGTCCGGCAGCGGCAGCACGTGCCCGCCCTTGCGGTCGGCGTTGTTGACCACCGCGTCGAACACCGCCATACGACGCAGCGCCGGCGAGTCCTCGTGGATCACGCTCACCGGACGGTCCTCGTCGTCGACACCTTCCAGCACCGTCCGCACGCCGTCTCGTGGCACCTCGACCGTCGGCACGACGTCGACCGGCGACTGCGCCCCGTCCACCTCCTGCCAGAGCTGCACCATGCCAGGACCCATCGGACCGTCGCGCAGCCACGTGCGCGGCACGATCCCCCAGCCGAGCGACTCCGAGACGAGGTACGCGGCCACCTCCCGGGCCGCCAGGGTGCCGTCCGGGAAGTCCCACAGCGGCTTCTCGCCGGCCACCGGCTTGTAGACGACGTCGACCTCGCCGACCCGGGCCAGGAACGTCGCGTTCGAGGCGGTGCGGATGCGTCCGACGACGTCCAGCGGCGCGGCGTCGAGGTCGCCGTCCGGCGACGTCACGCCTCGTCGGACAGCACGCACTCGTGCCCGTCGGGGTCGACCGGCCCACCGCAGAGGGGGCAGAGCGGCCGGCCGGAGCGCACGACGGCGCGCGTGCGCTGCGCGAACGCGCGGGCCGTCCCGACGGGCATCCGGACCAGGAGCGACTCCGCGGGCTCGGGCTCCTCCGCGTCGGGGTCCAGCTCGTCGTCGTCCACGAGCGGGAACGCCTCGACGACCACCTGCGCCGTGCGCGGGTCCCAGGCCAGCCGCATCGACCCGGTGCGGAACTCCGCCTCGACCGGGAGGTCCAGCGGGTCGTCGTCGATGAGCTCGTCCGGCACGTCCACGGGGACGCTGTACCGGTTGTCCGGGTCCTCCATCAGCTCGTCGAGCAGGCGCTGGATGGTCTCGGCGAGGACGGCGGACTGTTCCTTCTCGAGGGCGACGCTTGTCGTCCGGGTGCCCGAGCGCGCCTGCAGGTAGAAGGTGCGGGAGCCGGGCATCCCGACGGTCCCGACGACGACGCGGTCGGGCCAGTCGAACTCGTGGACGAGAGTGGGCATGCCCCACACTCTACGAGCGGTCGTGCCCTCGGTGGCAGACGGCCGGAGGTCGGACGTCAGGACGGCGTTGCCTCGCTCGGCTCGTCGGGCCGTCCCGGCCCGGCACCGCCCCCGACCGGCGCGTCACCGACCGGCGCGGCCGTCCGCAACCACGAGAGGTCCCCGGCGTCGGTGTTGACGGCCACCACCTCCGGCCGGTGCGCGCCGTACCGGACGATCGAGACCGACGCAGGACCCACGACGATGCGCTGGAACAGGTCCAGGTGCATCCCCAGCGCGTCCGCGAGCACGGACTTGATCACGTCCCCGTGCGAGACCGCGGCCCAGACCGCGTCGGCCCCGTGCCGCGCCGCGACCTCGGCGTCGTGCCGCCGGATGGCCTCCACGCTGCGGGCCTGCATCGCCGCGAGCGACTCGCCGCCCGGGAACGCGGCAGCCGACGGCTGCGTCTGCACGACGGACCACAGCGGCTCCTTGGCCAGGTCCTTCAGCGCGCGCCCCTGCCACTGCCCGTAGTCGCACTCGGTGATGCCGTGCTCGGTCACCGTCTCCGGCGCCCCCGCCTGGTGGTCGAGCAGAGCCCGCGCGGTCTGCCGACACCGCTCCAGCGGGCTCGTCACCACGCGCGCCAGCGGCGAACCCGCGACACGCTCGGCGACGCGGAGAGCCTGGTCACGCCCGACGGCGTCCAACCGGACCCCGTCCGCGCGTCCGGCGAGGATCCCTCCGGCGTTCGCGGTGGTGCGGCCATGGCGGACGAGGAGCACTGTCGGCATGCCCTGAGCCTAGGCGTGGCCGCGCCTGCGCATAGTGCTCACCCGGTCGGTCGAGAGGAGCGAGATCCGTGTCAAGGACTTCAGGCGGACGCAAGGCGGTCGGAGACGTATCTGTTGAGCGATACGTGTTCTTCCGCTGCCTTCTCGGCCAGACGCCGATGGGTGGCCGGCGGGATCCGCACCTGGAACTTGCCGGAGTAGGTGCGCTCTGCCAGGGGCTCGGGGACCGGCTTGCCAGACGCTTCCAGATCCGCGACGGCGTCGCGGGCAAGCTGCTGGATGCCGTTGAAGGCGGACCCGGAGTCAGGCTCGAGCCAGGACAGCGAGGGAAGCTCCAGAACCGTTCCCACGAACTCGCCGTCCTCCGCGGACCAGCTCACACGATAGGTGTAGTGCTCAGCGACGTTCACTTCTCCTCCTCCGGGTTGTCGCCGTCATCTTCCATGGCAACCAGCTTGTCGATGGCAGCCAGCACCTGCCGCACCTGATAGGGCTTGGCCTGACCACCCTTGTTCTGGATGTTGACTCGCGGGTCACCGTCCCACGGTGTCGCGTAGACGTGGTGGGAGGTGCCCGCCTGCCTCGGCTTGCCGAAGTAGTGCTGGCACACGCTGGCGAGGTCGTCGAAGCGAACACTGGTGGGGTTGTTCCGCATGGCGGCCAGTTGCTTGTCTCGCCTCGTCACCCGCACACGGTACCAATAGTGATACCAGCTGTGTCAACAGTGAGGGTGCGCTGCTTCCAGGACGGCCCGCGAATCACGAGCCAGTACCGCCGTCGTGATGCAACGCGACGTCCCACTTCGGCTACTGGCGGTCGTGCGCCTCGGACTCAGCTACGTCACGCTCACGTCAGGCGTTCGAAGACCATCGTCGCCTGAATCCGGTCGCCGCCACCCATACCCTTGCTGCCCGATGCGGCAGTCGTGATGGTGTGAAGCCGGTAGCCGAGGGCGGCCTGGGAGTTGATCACCCTCTCGAGCTCAGTCAGGTTCCCGGAGCCTGTCCCCCACATCTTCTCCTTGAGGATGACCTGGAGAACGACGTAGTTCATGCCCGAGGGCGCCGGACGCGGGCGCGCACCGGCTGAAGCGTCCGCACGTGCCCGATCGATCGCGCCGCCGAGGCCACCGTGGGCGGGCGGCGGCTGAACCCGGTCGGTCCAGCCTCGACCATCCCACCACCTCATCGCTCCCGAGCCGTCGTCGTACCAGCCCGCCGTCGCAGCCGTCACGTGTTCCTCGTCTCTGGTCGGGCCCCGAGTGGACGCTCGCGAAGGCGCACGACGTCCTGCCCGAGCCTGTCAAACCGGCGATCAGCCTCAACGCTTGTTCATGCCGTCGAGACGAGTGCCTCGGCGGCATCGCCGACCATGCCCGCGCCACCGTGTAGATGTGCCCGGTCGTGCAGCGCAGGAAGCGGCGCCGGACCACCCGCGACTTCGTCGTCTGCCCGCCGAGCAACCCCGACGCAGAATGGCCGGACCTCCGAGAACGCAGGTCCGGCCACTCTGATGTCCTCTGACACCATGCGGTCGGGCTGACAGGATTTGAACCTGCGACCCCCTGACCCCCAGGTAGACGGTTCAGCCCAGATCCTTGATTTTCCGGGGGTCTCTGCCCATCAAACGGCCCCATTTCACGTCATGGATTGCATGGTTTGCATGCATCAGGTCCCGGCCAGGTCCCTATTCTGCGGCGTCCGGTTGGCATACTGTTGCGCCGCTTGGCTCCTCAGTGCCGCGCAGGTACCGCCTACCCGCCACGATGTAGGTGTGGATCTGCTGCGCTGATGTCGTGATGGATCCCTCGCCACGGCGCCGCACGATGCTGAAGAACGCGGGGTGAGTCTCATAGCGTGGTGTCACTTCCTGCGGGGCTCTCGTCGTCGTTGACGTAGAGGAGCCATCGTGGGAGCCCCAGTTGTTTCCGGCAAGAAGCAAAGAAGTGATCCCACGATGACCCACAACCAGTCTGCCTTGACGACCCTGATTGGCGAAGTCCTCGCCGATCCCGACCTTGCCCACTCGGACGTGTTCCGGCGGATGCTGCAGGCCGGGTTGCAGGACCTGATCAACGCGGAGGCCACCGCGAAGATCGGCGCCGCCCCGCATGAGCGCACCCCTGATCGCGTCACGCGCCGCAACGGCACCCGCCCGAAGACTCTCGCCACCCCGGCCGGGGAGGTCGACCTTGCGATCCCG
>CAZFUQ010000002.1:0-45404 GCA_964521905.1 uncultured Cellulosimicrobium sp. | reverse complement strand
GGAACAACACGGGGAGTGCCCCGGCGGGCGCGGCGAGCACCCCGCCGCCGACGTCCCTCTCGGCATCCGGGACGCGCGCCCGGACACCACGACCGGTGGCCGGTGACGGCCGGACCGGCCGGGCCGTGCGCCAGCGGGTCGCGGTGATCGTCCCGGCGAAGGACGAGGCGCGGCGCATCGCCGCGACGGTCCGCGCGGCCAAGGCCATCCCGCACGTCGACCTCGTGCTCGTCGTCGACGACGGGAGCGAGGACGACACCCAGCACGTCGCGCGCGAGGCCGGGGCCGTCGTCGTGCGGCACTCCCACAACCGCGGCAAGGCGGCCGCGATGGAGACGGGGGCCGCCGTCGTCGCGATGCGCGACGCCCCCGACCGCCCGCCGCGCCTCCTGCTCTTCGTCGACGGTGACCTCGGTGAGACCGCCGTCAACACCGCGCCGCTCGTCCTGCCCGTGCTCGACGGCCAGGCCGATCTCGCCATCGCGCTCCTGCCGCCGCAGCCCGGCGCCGGGGGCCGGGGGATCGTTGTCGGCGCTGCCCGTCGCGCGATCCAGTCGCTCACGGGCTGGACGCCGACCCAGCCGTTGTCCGGCATGCGCTGCCTCACGCGCGAGGCCTTCGAGGCGGCGACCCCGCTCGCGCGCGGCTGGGGCGTGGAGACCGGCATGACGATCGACCTGCTCCGCAAGGGCTACGTCGCCGTCGAGGTCCCGTGCGACCTGCGCCACCGCGCGTCGGGCTCCGACCTCAAGGGCCAGCTCCACCGCGCGGCGCAGTACCGCGACGTCCTCCTGGCCGTGAACGCCCGCAAGGTCCGCTCCGCGGTCGACCGCGTCCGCACCACCTCCCGGTAGGCGGTCGGTCCGGCAGCGCCCGTCGGCGCCGCCCCGACCGCACCGCCCGCCCCGACCGCACCGCCCGCTCCGACCGCACCCGCCGACGCCGCCCGGGTCACGCCCGGGCGGCCGGCTCCTCCGCGGTCGTGGTCGACGCCGTCTCGTCCTGCCCGGGATCCGGCGACCCCGCCGCGTCCCCGGCGTCCCCCGCGGCGTGCAGCGCGGCGACGGTGAGCAGCGGGACCGCGGGGATGAGGGCGATCATCGCGATGCGCACGCCGAAGTCGTTGACCAGGGACCCGGCGACGCTCACGATCCACAGCGCGAGCAGCGTGGGCCGCACGAGCGGCCAGGCCTCCTCGGTGCGTGCGAACCAGCGCGGCGTGAACCGGCGGGGCCAGAACACGACGAGCGCGACGGCGACGAGGACGACGATCGTCAGCCACACGGGGACGCCGCCCAGGACCGAGCGCAGCGCGTACGCGGCCTTGCGCAGCAGCGTCTCCCACGCCGAGCCGTCGACGACCTGCCCGACGAACCGGCCGAGGTGGGAGCGCTCGTCGGCGGGGCGCAGCCAGTCGAGGACACCCACGGCGGCGACGAGCCCGACACCCGCGGCGGCGACGAGGACGAAGCGCTTCCACGTGACCCGGGCGCCGGACGCCGCGAGCCCGAGGACCGCGAAGGCCGGGACGAGGACGAGCCCGCCGCCGAGGTCGGCCCCGAGGGTCGGCCACACGTCGACGATCATCGTCACGACGCCGATCACGCCGACGACCGTCGCGGCGACGGCGCGGCGGCCACGCACGACGAGCCACTGCGCGAGCGCCGCCGCGAGCACGAGGGCCGCCACCGCGTAGACGGAGAAGGTCGGGTTGCCGAAGCCGTAGAACCGGGCACCGAACGTCGGGGCGGAACCGAGCGGGCTCGCGCGGTTGAGCGGCGTCCCGACGAGGGCGTCGAGGGTCAGGACGGCGAACGTGATGCCCGCGACGATCCCGGGTCCGAGCCAGACCGGCCGCCGCGGGGCGAGCGCGCCGAGCGCCGCGACGGCGGCCGTCGCGAGGACCGTCGACACGACGATCGCGAGCATCTGGTTCCCGAACCGCCACCAGCCCGTGAGCGACACGAGGAACGCGGCGGTGGGGACCGCGGCCACGACCAGCGCGCCGCCGCGCGCCCAGCGGGTGGCCCGGGTCCAGCGCGCCCTGGCGCGGTCGCCGGTCGCGCGTGCCGCGCGCGGGGCGAGCAGGAGGCACAGCCCCGCGATCGCGAGCCCCGCGTAGAACGGCACGTCGACGAAGTAGGTGTAGACCGTGCGACGCACGTGGTCGCGCGTCGTGAGGTCTGCGAGCGCGTCGGCGGTCGACGTCGCGTCCGGCGGCCGCGGCGTCCCCCAGGCGAGCGGCGTGTCCTGGATGCGGGCGGGCATCGCGGTGCCGGCGGAGCCGGACGCGCCGGACGTCCCGGCCGCGTCGAGGATCGTCGCGGGGACGTCGAGGACGCGCGCGACGCCGTCGGTCCGCGTGGCCGCGCTCGTCAGGTAGCGCGCCTGGTCGGGTCCGTCGAACGACGGCCGCACGAGCGTCGCCCCGAGCGAGGGGCGCGACCCCGGGGTCCCGGCGACGTCGACGACGAGCACGGTCGTCCCCGTCGGCGCGGCCTCCAGGACGGCGCCCACCGTCGCGTCGACGGCGGCGAGCCGTTCGGACCGGACGGAGTCGCGCAGCGCGGTGCGCTCGGCGGCGGGGAGCTCGGGGTCGACGGCCGGGGCGGTGGCGTCGCCCGCGTCCACGACGGTGACCCGGCACGCGTAGGCGTCGCCGGCCGGGTCGGTGGCCACGGACACGTCGCGGTAGCGCGCGACCTGCCCGTCCGCGCCGGCGAGCGCGATCGCCGCGCCCGGCCCGGCAGCGGTCGCGCACACCGGGTCGGCGTCCCCCGCGGCCGCGGCCAGGTCGGCCAGCGCGTCGCCCAGGACGCCCAGCCGCGCCTGGTAGGAGGAACCGCCCTGGAGCGCGACGAGCTCGTCCCAGCCGTCGACCCGGGCGCCGTCGGACGCGGCGACGGGCTCCGCCGTCGGGCACGCCCACGACCCGTCCTCCGCGCGCTCGGTCGCGACCTCGGCGAGCTGGCCGGCGGACAGCGCGAGCCACCCGCCGACGGTGCAGCGGCTCGCCGCCCCTGTCGGTTGGGAGACCCCGGCGGCGCCCGCGCCGTCCGTGAGCAGGGCGTTCAGCACGGGGGTCGTGGTCGGGGTGACGTCGGACCACGTGACCCCCGTCGTGCCGACGACGACGACCGGCCGGTCGGTCGCGAGCGCGTCGGCGCGCGTGACGGAGACCTCGCCGCCCGCGCGGGAGGCCGCGGACGCGGACCCGAACCCGCTCGACCCGAGCACCGCGGACGCGAGGAGCACGACGAGCAGCAGCCCGCCGCCGACCGTGAGGAGCATCGTCGGCATGCGGCGCACGCCCTGCTCGCCGACGGTGCCGGGGGCGTGGCGGACGGACGGGGCGGCGAGGAGGCCCGGGACGATCATGGCCGTCGCGACGACCACGACCATGACGCCGATGATGACTCCCGAGTCGTTGAGCACGGAACCGACGCCCGCGACCACGACGAGGGAGACGACGAGCTCGCGCAGGAGCGGCCAGCGCTCGTACGAGCGGGCGACCTCGGGCAGGCGGGCGCGCTCGGGGCGCAGCGCCGCGACGGCGACGAGCACGACGAGCACGGCCGCGAGCGCGCCCGCCGGCTGGGCGACCGTCTTCCACGCGCCGAGGGCCTTGCGGCCGATCACCTCGAGGCCGGCGCCGTCGAGGACGGTCTGCACGAACCCGCCGAGGTGCGAGGTCCCGCCGGGCAGCAGCCAGTCGACGACGGCGACGACGACGACGACGGCGACCGTGGCACCCGCGACGACGAGCGCGCGCAGCCACGTGATCCGCACCTTCCCGACGAGCAGCGCGAGGACGGCGAACGCGGGGACCAGCGCGAGGATCCCGCCGAAGTCGGCGCCGAACGCGGGCCAGCCGTCGACGACGACCGTGACGACGCCGACCGCGACGACGAGCCAGGCGCCGAGCCGACGCCGGCCGCGGGTGAGGGCGGCGGCCGCGAGGCCCCCCGCGAGCACGAGACCCGCGACCGCGTACACGGCGAAGGTGACGTTGTTGAAGCCGTAGAACCGCGTGAACCCGACCACGGCCGACGTCCCGAGCAGCGAGGCCTGCTGCAGCGTCGTGCCGGTCGCGCCGTCGACCGTGAGGACGAGCCACGTGACTCCCGCGATCGCGGTGGGCAGCGCCCAGGGACGGTGCGGCAGGAGACGCGAGAGCAACCACGAGACGAGCGCGACGGCGACCGCGCTCACGGCCAGCGCGAGCGTGAGCGCGGGTGCGGGCGCGCTCCACACCCACCACCGCGACAGGCTCGCGAGCGAGGCCGCGACGGGCGCCGCGGCGGCGACGAGGAGCACCGCGGTCAGGACGCGCGTGCCGGTCGGGCCGGGCCGCGGCGGCAGCCCGCGGCGCGCGGCCGAGCGCCGGACCCACAGCGCGCCGCCGAGCGCGAGGACGAGCGTCGCGACGAGCAGCCCGACGAGCACGGGGTAGAGCGTGGGGATCGTGCTCGTGAGGACGTTGAGGTACTGCCGGTTCTCGACCGTGCGGGCCACGTCCATGCGCCGCACCTCGCCGAGGGTCAGCGGGTTGCCGTCGAACCCGTCGGTGCTGCCTCCTGCCGACGCGACGACGGTCGCGGTGAGGTCCACGAGCTGCACGATGCCGTCCTGCTGCGTGCTGGGGGAGTGCAGCCACCGGTTCGTCGGCTCGCCCTTGCGCCAGTCGACGACGACCGGCAGCCCCGGCTCGCCGACCGGCCCCGCCGGCACGCCGGCGACGAGCACGCGCGTCCCCCGGCCCACCTCGTCCATGACGCGCGTGAGCGTCTCGTCGAGCTCCTCGAGGCTCTGCCCGCGACCGGTCGCCGAGTCGACGATCTCGCCCTGGTCGACGACGGTCACGTCGCACTCGTCGAGCGCGCCCTCGCGGAGGGTGGAGAACGCGGGGGCGTACCGGTCGACGTGACCCTCGACGCTGGCCAGCATGACCGCGGCCCCGGGCCCGACGGCGGTCGTGCACACGCCGGTCCCGGCGAGCCGGGACGCGAGGGTCCCGGGCGCGTGGTGCGTGGTGGGGCTGGCCAGGTCCTCCTCGGACGGCGCGGTGAGCGTCGCCCAGCCGGGCAGGTCGGCGGGCACGACCTCGGGCTGGACCGCGCCGGGCGCCTGGGTGCTCGGCACCGGCAGGGGCGGGCACCCGGGCGCGGTCGTCTCCGTGTCGGCAGGAGCCTCGTCGGTGGTCTCCTCGTCCGCGGGGTCCGCGGTCGAGATCATCTGCCCGGCGGAGAGCGTGAGCCACGCGTCGGTCGTGCACGTCGTGCGCCCGACGCTCAGCGACGCGACCGAGCCGGTCCGGATCATCGACCAGAGCGTGGGCGTCGCGGTGGGGGAGACGTCGCTCCAGTACAGCCCCGCCACGGCGACCAGCACCACGGGCTGCGGGTCCTGCACGGACGCCGTCGTGCCGGACGCGGTCGTGCCGGACGCCGTCGTGCCCGACGGCGCGGCGAGGGTCGCGGACGTCGTCGTCGCCGAGGCGGGGGCCGCGGCGAGGGCGCCCAGCCCCGTGAGCAGCGCGACCGCGAGGGCCGTGGCGAGCGCCGTCGCACGCCTGCCGGCGGCCCACCCCCGACGCGCGGGGAGGGTGCGGGCAGGGGAGTGCTCGGCGGCCGGGAACGTCACCGGACCAGCCTACGGGGGCGTCTCGGGCCGCTCCCGGACGCGGCGGGGGCGTCGTCGCAGGTCCGCGCGGGACGCTCACGCCGCCTCCACGCCCCTGACGCGCGGTGCTCACGACCGCCCTCGGGCGCGCGGGCGTGCTCGGGGCGGCCGTGCCCCGGGCGCGGTCGGCTCAGGCGGTGCGGACCACGAGGGCGCCGGGGTCGACGCGCGACTCGAGCTCGACCGCGAGCCCGAGCACGTCGCCGTCGACCTGCGCCTGCTCGCCGCCCTCGACCCGGACGCGCACGCGCCGCGCCCGCGCGTGGTCGATGCGGCCGATCTTGGCGGGCAGGTCGTTGCGGACGCCGATGCCCTGCATGACGACCTCGCCGAAGAGCTGCGCCCAGCCGACGACGCCGCCGCGCGTGTCGACCGCGGCGACGTCGAGCACCCCGTCGTCGATGACGGCGTCGGGCAGGAGCGTGAGACCACCCGGGAGCTTGCCGCAGTTGCCGATCATGAGCGTGCGCAGGCGCGCGTCCACGGGCGCGGTGTCGTCGAGCTGGATGCGGGCGCGCATGCGCCGCCCGTGCAGGTGCCGGATGCCGGCGACGAAGTAGGCGACCCAGCCGACCTTCGCCTTGAGCTCGTCGTCGGCGTCCGCGACCATCGCGGCGTCGAAGCCGAGGCCGGCGATGACGAGGAAGATGTGCTCCTTCGCGGTGTCGCCGTCGCGCACGGTGTCGCCGTCGCGCGCCGGGTCGTCGGCGTACCGCAGGATCTTCACCCACCCCACGTCCACGGGCCGGTCGCTGCCCGCGACGACGACGGCGAGCGCTGCACGCGTGTCGCCCAGGGGGAGGTCGAGGTTGCGCGCGAGGAGGTTGCCCGTGCCGAGCGGCACGAGGCCCATGGTGCGCCCGCTGCCGACCATCCCCTCCGCGACCGCGCGGACCGTCCCGTCCCCGCCCACCGCGACGACGACGTCCGCGCCGCGGGCGAGCGCCGCGCGCGTCTGCCCCACGCCCGGGTCCTCGATCGTCGTCTCGAACCACAGCGGGTCCGGGAGGTCGGCCTCCCGGAACGTGGCGCGCACGACCGCCTCGAGGCCCGCGACGTCGGGCTTGGAGGGGTTGGCGACGAACGCGACGAGCTCGCGCGGGTCGTCCTCGGCCGGCGCCTCCTCGACGGGCGAGGGCTCGCCCTGCGCGCGACGCATGTGCGACTGCTGCGCGCGCAGCCCGAGCGCGACGACGAGCGCCACGACGGCGACGGCGAGGGCCGCGATCGCGAGCCAGAGTGTCCAGGACATGGCCCCTACGCTAGTGGGCCCGGTCGCGGGAGGTTCACGGGTCGGCACCGGGCTCCGGGGCCCGTCGCGTTCGTTAGGCTGCAGGCGTGATCGACCTTCGCCTCCTGCGCGACAACCCCGACATCATCCGTGCCAGCCAGGTCACCCGTGGTGACGACCCCGAGCTCGTCGACGCCGCCCTCGACGCCGACGCGCGGCACCGGTCCGCGCTGAGCGAGTTCGAGAGCCTGCGTGCCGAGCAGAAGTCCCTCGGCAAGCTGGTCGCCCGGGCGCAGGGGGAGGAGAAGCAGGAGCTGCTGGCGCGCACCAAGCAGCTCTCGACCGACGTCAAGGAGCGCCAGGCCGACGCGGACGCCGCCGCCGAGGAGCTGCGCGGGCTGCTCTACCGCATCTCGAACGTCGTCGCGGGCGCGCCCGCGGGCGGCGAGGACGACTACGTCGTGCTGCGCGAGGAGGGCACGATCCGCGACTTCGCCGCGGAGGGCTTCACGCCGCGCGACCACCTCGACCTGGGCGAGGGCCTGCGCGCGATCGACACCGAGCGCGGCGCGAAGGTGTCGGGCGCGCGGTTCTACTACCTCACCGGCGTCGGCGCGCGCCTCGAGCTCGCGCTGCTCAACGCCGCCATGGACACCGCGACCGCGGCGGGGTTCACGCCCGTCATCACGCCGACGCTCGTGCGGCCGGAGATCATGCAGGGCACCGGGTTCCTCGGCGCCCACGCGGACGAGATCTACCGGCTCGAGCGCGACGACCTCTACCTCGTCGGCACGAGCGAGGTCGCGCTCGCGGGCTACCACTCGAACGAGATCGTCGACCTGTCCGACGGGCCGCTGCGCTACGCCGGGTGGAGCGCGTGCTACCGCCGCGAGGCCGGGTCGCACGGCAAGGACGTGCGCGGCATCATCCGTGTGCACCAGTTCCACAAGGTCGAGATGTTCTCCTACTGCGACCCGGCCGACGCCGAGGCGGAGCACCAGCGCCTGCTCGGCTGGGAGGAGCAGATGCTGCGCCTCGTCGACCTCCCGTACCGCGTCATCGACACCGCCGCGGGCGACCTCGGGTCGAGCGCCGCGCGCAAGTTCGACTGCGAGGCGTGGCTGCCCACGCAGCAGCGCTACCTCGAGCTCACGTCGACGTCGAACTGCACGACGTTCCAGGCCCGTCGTCTCAACGTGCGCGAGCGCGTCGAGGTCGACGGCAAGAGCGAGACGCGGACCGTCGCGACGCTCAACGGGACGCTCGGCACGACGCGCTGGATCGTCGCGATCCTCGAGAACCACCAGCAGGCCGACGGCTCGGTCCGCGTGCCCGAGGGCCTGCGCCCGTACCTCGGCGGCCTCGAGGTCCTCGAGCCGGTCCGCAAGTGACCCGCGAGGTGGGGGCGGAGGCCCTCGGTCGAGCGGCGTCCGCCCCCACCTCGGCGCCGATGCTCGTCGCGCTCGACATCGACGGCACGCTCATGTCCTACGACCAGGAGCTGTCGCAGGACGTGCGCGACGCCGTCGCGGACCTCCGCGCGGCCGGTCACCACGTGGTGCTCGCGTCCGGGCGGTCGCTCATCGCGATGACGCCCGTCGCGGAGATCCTCGGGATCGACCGCGGCCGGGTCGTCGCCTCCAACGGCGCGGTCACGGCGCGGCTCGACCCCGACGAACCCGAGGGGTACGCGCTCGAGGACGTCGTGACGTTCGACCCGGGCCCGGCGCTGCGACTCCTGCGCGAGCACCTGCCAGGTGCGCGCTACGCCGTCGAGGACGTGGGCGTCGGCTTCCGCATGAACGAGCTCTTCCCCGACGGCGAGCTGGACGGCGTGCACCGGGTCGTCGACTTCGACGAGCTGTGGTCGGGCGAGGTCACGCGCGTCATCGTGCGCGCGCCCGAGGCGACGAGCGAGGACTTCCACGAGCTCGTGGAGCACCTCGGCCTCGACGACGTCACGTATGCCGTCGGCTGGACCGCGTGGATGGATCTCGCGCCGCTGGGCGTGACGAAGGCGACCGGCCTGGAGCAGGTCCGGCGGGCGCTGCACGTGCAGCCCCACCACACCGTCGCGATCGGTGACGGACGCAACGACGTCGAGATGCTGCAGTGGGCCGCGCGCGGCGTGGCCATGGGCCACGCGGACGACGTCGTCCAGGCCGCCGCCGACGAGGTCACCGGCTCGATCGCCGACGACGGCGCCGTCCCCGTCCTGCGCAGCCTCCTCCCCTGACCGCGAGGTCGGGCCGTGAACCAGACCTCGAACCCGGCGCAACCAGGGCTCGACCTCGGCGGGCAGCGCGTCAGAGGGTCCCGGCGCGGATGTGGTCGCGGACCCACGCGCCGGTGGGCTTGAGCGACGCGCCGTTCCACGGCCCGTCGGACGCGCACGTGCCGGGGACGAACGCCGCTCCCGTGCGGTGGTCGTCGGAGAAGTTCCACTTCACCCAGCTGATGTCCTTGTCCTCCATGAGGTCGAGGTACCGGTCCGCCCGCGCGAGGTCGACGGCGCCGTCGCCCGAGGCCTCCTCCGTGCCGAACTCGGTGACGAAGACCGGCAGCGAGTCCGAGGCGGTGTCCAGGGCGTCGAGGTACTGCTGGCCGTGCGTCGCGGCGTAGAAGTGGAACGTGTACATGACGTTCGTGGCGTTCACGGGGTTCGCGACGATCTCGCCCGGGCCGTCGCCCTGGGAGACGCCGAGCGAGGACCAGCCGGGCGTCCCGACGAGCACGACGCCGTCCGGGTCCTGGGCACGGACCACCGGGATGATCTCGTGGGCGTAGGAACGGATGTCGCTCCAGCTCACGTCCTCGCCGTTCGGCTCGTTCGCGATCTCGTAGAGCACGGTGCCCTTGTCGCCGTGGCGCTGGGCGATCGCCGTGAAGAACGTCTTGGCCCGCTCGACGTTGTACCAGGGGTCGCCCGGCGTCAGCATGTGCCAGTCGACGATGACGTACATGCCGCGCGCGTACGCCTTGTCGACGAGGGTGTGCACGAGGTTCGTGTAGTAGGTCGGGTTCGTCTCGTACCCGTCCTCCTGCACGTACGTGGACAGGCGGATCACGTCGGCGCCCCAGTCGCCGGCGAGCGCGTCGAGCGCCGAGTCGGTGAGGCACCGGCCGTACCACTGCAGACCGTGCGTGCTCATGCCGCGCAGCTGGACGGGGTCGCCGTCCTCGTCGCACAGCCTGGTCCCGCAGACCTGGAGCGTGCCCGCCTTCTCGATCGGCGTACCGGCCGTGGGCTCGCCCGGCTCACCCGGCTCCTCGGGCCCGCCCGGGCCGCACGGGACGGCGCCGCGCCAGACGCCCCACTCCCCGGTGGTGCCGGGGGCCTCGCCCTGGGTCCACCACCCGGCGGTCCAGTTCTGCCCGCCGTGCGAGACGACGTCCCCGCCGACGTAGACGGCGCTCGCCGACCACGCGGGTGCGCACGCGGCGTCGGCCGTGGCGGACGGTGCGACGTCGCGTGCGGCGCTCCCGGAGGTGACGGCGCCCGCGGACGGGGCGAGCAGGACGGCGATCGCCATGCCGGCGACCAGGCTTGCGAAGGTTCTCTTCCTCATGCGGTCGTTCCCTCTCGGATCTGGGGGTCGCCTCGTCGCGCCCCCTGGTCTGTCTGCCCCGGCTCGGACGACGGCGCCGGTCCGAACAAGAAAGTTTCTTAAGGGTTGGCGTCCAGGCTAGCGAGGATCATGAGATCCGGCCAGACGTGCGCGCCGCCCCTCCGGAGGTCCGGGGAGGCGGCGCGTGGGTGTGCCGTGCGGCGAGGCGCGGTGAGCGGGCGGGCGCTACGCCTGCGGCTCGCGCGCGGTGAGGATGACGGGGCCGGCCGGGGTGATCGCCACGGTGTGCTCGGAGTGGGCGCCGCGCGAGCCGTCGACCGAGCGCAGGGTCCAGCCGTCGGGGTCGGTGAAGATCTCGTCCGTCGTCTCGAGGAACCACGGCTCGATCGCGATGACGAGGCCCGGCTTCAGCGGGAACCCGCGCTTGCGCCGCCCGTCGTTGGGCACGTGCGGCTCGCCGTGCATCGTGCGGCCCACGCCGTGCCCGCCGAAGTCGGTGTTCACGGAGTAGCCGGCGGCGTGCGCGACGTCGGCGATCGCCGCCGAGATGTCGCCCACCTTCTTGCCGGGCTGCGCGGCGGCGATGCCCGCCTCGAGCGCGCGCTCCGTCGTCTCGATGAGCTTCGCGTCCGCCTCGCCGAGCGCGCCCGCGCGGGGCGCACCGACGACGTACGACAGCGCGGAGTCCGAGACCCAGCCGTCGACCGACGCCGCGAAGTCGATGCTCAGCAGGTCGCCGTCGCGCAGCGCGTAGTCGTGCGGGACGCCGTGCAGCACGGCGTCGTTGACCGACGTGCAGATGACCTTGCCGAAGGGGCTCGCGCCGAACGACGGGTGGTAGTCGATGTAGCAGGACTCCGCGCCGCGGTCGCGGATCATCCGGTGCGCGATCTCGTCGAGCTCGAGCAGGTTGGTCCCGACCTTCGTGGCGGCGCGCACGGTGGTGAGGACGTCGGCGACGAACCGTCCCGCGGGCCGCATCTGCTCGATCTCCCGCGGTGTCCTCAGCTCGATCATCGTGGTCCTTCCGGTGGGGGTGGTCGTGCCCGACGGCGTGTGGCCGGCTCGCGGGTCCCGCGTGCGGGGGCGTCCCCACGATATCGGTCGAAGTCCGTCGCCGCGGTCCGCGCGTGCGGCGCCTCCCCGGGGCGCAAGCGCTTGCATCGATCTGCTCACGATGTGGCACGGAACCTCGCGACCTCCCGCCGACCGTGGCAGCATCACCCGTCGTGGCAGGTATCGACGACGTCGCCCAGGCCGCCGGGGTGTCCACGGCGACCGTCTCGCGCGCCCTGCGCGGCCTGCCGAACGTCTCGGAGGCGACGCGACGGCGCGTGCTCGCCGAGGCGACGCGTCTCGGGTACGTGCCCACGCCGTCGGCCGCGTCCCTGGCCACCGGGCGCACCCGGACCATCGGGGTCCTCACGCCGTGGGTGAACCGGTGGTTCTTCGCCAACGTCATCGAGGGCGCGGAGCGAGCGCTGCGCGACCTCGGGTACGACGTCCTGCTCTACACGTTCGACGTGCGCAGCGCGACTGCCCGGCGCCGCGTCGACCCGAGCGTCCTGCGCCACCGCGTCGACGGGACGCTCGTCGTCGGCCTGCCGCTGGACGACGACGAGGTGCGCTCGCTCGTCGGCCTCGCGCGCCCGCTCGCCTTCGTCGGGTCCGGGCCGGCCGACCAGGTGACCGTCCGGCTCGACGACGTCGCGACCGGGCGGGCCGCCACGCGCCACCTGCTCGACCTGGGCCACCGGGTGATCGGGCACGTGACGGGCGTGCCCGACCTCGTGTCGTCGTGGTCTCCGCCCGTCGAGCGGTCGACGGGCTACGAGCAGGCGCTCGGGGACGCGGGCATCGCCGTCGAGCGGGAGCTCGCGGTCAACGGCGACTTCGACGTCGCGGGCGGGCGCACCTCCACCACCGAGCTCCTGCGGCGGCGGCCCGACGTCACGGCCGTGTTCGCGGCGTCGGACGAGATGGCCATGGGCGCGATCCTCGCCGCGCGCGACCTGGGGCTGCGCGTGCCCCAGGACCTGTCGGTCGTGGGCGTGGACGGCCACGACCTCGGCGAGCTCGTCGGACTCACGACGATCGCGCAGGACGCCTACCAGCAGGGGTTCGACGCGGCGCTCCTCCTCATGGAGATGATCAACGGAGCGCCGGTCCCGGAGAGCGTCACCTATCCCACCGAGCTCGTGCGTCGGGGCTCCACGGCCGTACCCCGCGAGACGCCCGCGTAGCCCTCGACGCGACACCCGTCGGGCGCCCGCCCGCACCGTGCGGGAGCGTGGGCACCGCCCACGACGCGAGAGAGCGCGGTCTTGACGTATGTGACGCAATCGTTACGCGAACTCGCCTCTCCTGTGCTTGCGGCAATGCGATGCAACCGCTTGCATAGTGGTCAGGGCGGGAGCGCACCAGCGCTCGCGACGTCGCGTGCGCCCGGTCTCCACGGACCGGGGTGCGGCGATCGGACCCACGACGATGTGGAGGGCTGAGATGACCAGGACCACGAGGACCAGTGCGGCACGGCGCCGCACGCTGGCCGTCGCCGCCGGTGGTGCGAGCCTCGCGCTCGTGCTCGCGGCCTGCGGCGGGGGGGACGACGGGGGAGACGGCGGTGACGGCGGCGACGCCGCCGCGATCGAGATCGACTGTGCGCCCTACGAGGAGTTCGGCGACCTCTCGGGCACGTCGGTGTCCGTCTACACGTCGATCGTCGAGCCGGAGCAGGCTGAGCAGCAGGCGTCGTACGAGCCGTTCGAGGACTGCACCGGTGTCACGATCGACTACGAGGGGTCGCGAGAGTTCGAGGCGCAGCTCCTCGTGCGCGTCCAGGCGGGCAACGCCCCGGACATCGCCTACCTCCCGCAGCCGGGCCTGCTCAAGACGATCGTCACCGACTTCCCGGGGGAGATCGTCGCCGCTCCGGAGGCGACCGTCGCGAACGTCGACGAGTTCTTCAGCGAGTCGTGGAAGGAGTACGGGACGGTCGACGGCACGTTCTACGCGGCGCCGCTCGGTGCGAACGTCAAGTCGTACGTCTGGTACTCGCCCTCGATGTTCGAGGACGCGGGCTACGAGATCCCGACGACGTGGGACGAGCTCATCGACCTGTCCGACGAGATCGCGGCGTCGGCGCAGGCCGGCGACAGCGCCATGCCGTGGTGCGCGGGCATCGAGTCCGGCGACGCGACGGGTTGGCCGGCGACCGACTGGATCGAGGACGTCGTGCTGCGCACGGCGGGCCCCGAGGTCTACGACCAGTGGGTGACCCACGAGATCCCGTTCAACGACCCGCAGATCGTCGACGCGTTCGACACGGCGGGCGAGATCCTCAAGAACCCCGAGATGGTCAACGCGGGCCTCGGTGGTGTCGACTCCATCGCGACGACACCGTGGACGGACGCCGGCTTCGGCATCCTCGACGGGGCGTGCTGGCTGCACCGGGCCGCGAACTTCTACCAGAACCAGTGGCCCGAGGGCACCGACGTCGCGCCCGACGGTGACGTCTACGCGTTCTACCTCCCGACCAACCAGACCGACATCAGCCCGGTTCTCGGCGGCGGCGAGTTCGTCGCGGCGTTCGACGACCGTCCTGAGGTCCAGGCCTTCCAGACCTACCTCGCGAGCGCGGACTGGGCCAACACGAAGGCCCTCGTGACGCCGAACGGCGGCTGGGTCAGCGCCAACACGGGCCTCGACCCGGAGAACCTCGCGACCGAGTTCGACCGCCTCTCGGCGGAGATCCTCGCCGACCCCGACGCCGTCATCCGATTCGACGCGTCCGACCTCATGCCGGGCGAGGTCGGTGCGGGGACCTTCTGGACCGGGATGGTCAACTGGTTCACCGGCTCGAGCACGCAGGAGGTCGTCGACACGATCGAGGCGTCCTGGCCGTCCTCCTGACCGGGACGGACGGTCCACGTCCTACCTGAACCAGGAACGACCGGACGGGGGGTCCGCCCACTGTGGCGGACCCCCCGTTCCGGGTCCACGATGTACACCACGCCCGCCCTCCGACGTCGCGGGCGTGCAGACCGGAGGCCACCATGGACTGGTTGACCGAACCGAGCTCCCCCGCCGGGAAGTTCGGGCTGATGATCCTGGCGATCGTGCTGTTCGTCGTCATCATGGGGGCGATCCTGCTCGCCGTGGACAAGCCCAAGAGGGTCCCTCGCTGGGTGGTCGTGCTCGGGTTCGTGGGGCCCGCGGTGATCGGGCTGGCGTGGGGTCTCGTCCGGCCCGCGCTCATCACCGTCTGGAACTCGTTCTTCGACCGCCGCGGCAACTCGTTCGTCGGGCTGGACAACTACGTCACGGCGTTCACGACGGACCAGTTCCAGCTCGTCCTGCGCAACACCGCGATCTGGGTCGTCGCGGTCCCGCTCCTGTCGACGCTCATCGGGGTCGTCTACGCCGTCCTGGTGGACCGCACCCGGTTCGAGAAGCTCGCCAAGGCACTCGTCTTCCTGCCGATGGCCATCTCGATGGTGGGCGCGTCGATCATCTGGAAGTTCGTCTACGAGTTCAAGCCGGACCAGCCGGGCGTCAAGCAGACCGGCCTGCTCAACCAGGTGCTCGTGTGGATCGGCCTGGAGCCGCAGCAGTTCCTCATCGGGCAGCCGGCGAACACGTTCTTCCTCATCGTGGTGATGATCTGGATCCAGACCGGTTTCGCCATGACGATCCTCTCGGCCGCGATCAAGGCCATCCCGGACGACATCGTCGAGGCGGCGCGCCTCGACGGGCTCAAGGGCTTCGGGATGTTCCGCCACATCACCATCCCGAGCGTCCGGCCGGCACTGGTCGTGGTCCTCACGACCATCGCCATGGCGACGCTGAAGATCTTCGACATCGTCCGGACGATGACCGGCGGGCAGTTCGGCACCCAGGTCGTCGCGAACGAGTTCTACACCCAGGCCTTCCGGCAGAACAACCAGGGCCTGAGCTCCGCCCTCGCGGTCATCCTGTTCATCCTCGTCGTGCCGATCATCATCTACAACGTCCGTCAGATGCGTCTCGCGGAGGAGATCCGATGACCAGCACGCCGCTCCCTCCGGTCGTCCCCGAGACCGACCTCACCACCGAGGCCGAGCTCGAGGGATCCAGCCGCCCGCGCAAGCTCTCCCGGCTCGAGAGGCGCGCGATCGCGGCGAAGGGCAAGCTCAGCTCTCCCTGGGCGTCGTTCCTCGCGATCCTCATCGCCATCCTGTGGACCGTCCCGTCGGTCGGTCTGCTGGTCACGTCGTTCCGGCCCGAGCTCGACATCCGCCGCAGCGGCTGGTGGACGGTCATCCCCGGCCTGTTCACCGGCGAGGCGGAGTTCACGCTCGACAACTACGACGAGGCGCTCTACGGGCGGGGCACGAACCTCGCGACGTACTTCGTCAACTCGTTCGTCATCACGCTCCCCGCGGTCGTCATCCCGATCACCATCGCGCTGCTCGCGGCCTACGCGTTCGCCTGGATCGACTTCCGGGGGCGCAACATCCTGTTCGTCGCGGTCTTCGCCCTGCAGGTCGTGCCGCTGCAGGTCGCGCTCGTCCCGCTCCTGAGCGACTTCGTCAGCCTCGGCATCAACGGGACGTTCTGGACCGTGTGGCTCTCGCACTCGATCTTCGCGCTGCCGCTCGCGATCTTCCTGCTGCACAACTTCATGAAGGACATCCCACGCTCGCTCGTCGAGGCCGCGCGCGTCGACGGGGCCGGGCACGTGAAGATCTTCTTCCAGGTGCTCATGCCGCTCCTCGTCCCGGCGATCGCGTCGTTCGCGATCTTCCAGTTCCTCTGGGTGTGGAACGACCTGCTCGTCGGCCTCACGTTCGCGGACACGCCCTACCGTCCTCTCACGGTCGCCATCGCCGAGATGGCCGGCTCGCGCGGAGGGGACTGGCACCTCCTCACGGCGGGCGCGTTCATCTCGATGATCGTCCCGCTCGTGGTGTTCGTCGCGCTCCAGCGCTACTTCGTGCGCGGCCTGCTCGCGGGGTCGGTCAAGGGCTGATCCTCCTCGGCGCGGGGGCGAGCCGTTCGCGTCCACCACCGCTCGTCCGTCGGCTCGCGTCTGTCCGTGCGGCATCCCGTCCGTCGCCGCCGGGCGGACGGCCGCGTGCGCCTAGAGTCGTCGGGTGCCTGCCCGTCCTGCTGCCGCGCTCGAGCGGGTGCCCGCGCCCGCGCTGTTCGTCGTCTCCGGGCTGACGCAGTACCTGGGTGCGGCGATCGCGGTCGGGTTGTTCGCCGTCGCGGGGGCGGTCGAGGTGGGGTGGCTGCGGATCGCCGCGTCCGCCGTCCTGCTCCTCGCGTGGCGTCGTCCGTGGCGGCTCCGATGGACGCGGCACGACCTCGGCTGGGTCGCGGTCTTCGGTGTCGCGCTCGCGACGATGAACGTCGCCTTCTACGTCGCGATCGGCCACCTCCCGCTGGGGACGGCCGTCGCGATCGAGTTCCTCGGCCCCGTCGCGGTCGCGGCGATCACGGGCCGCGGGTGGCGCGAGCGCGGTGGGATCGCGGTCGCCGCGGCGGGAGTCGTGCTCCTCGCCGGTGTGACGATCGGGTCCGACCTGCCACGCGAGGACGCCGTCCTCGGGCTCGCCGCGATCGGGGTCGCCGCCGCGTGCTGGGCGGCGTACATCCTGCTGGGCCGGCGGGTCGCGGTCGCCGGCTCCGGAGTCACCTCGTTGTCGGTCGCGATGACGATCGGTGCGCTGGCCTTCGCACCGTTCCTGGCGCGCTCGGCCGTGCCCGTGCTGACGGACGGGGGTGTCGCGCTGGCCGTGGCCGCCATCGCGCTGTTCTCGTCCGTCGTGCCGTACGCGCTCGAGCAGGTGATCCTGCGTCGGGTGAGCGCCGCGACGTTCTCGGTCCTGCTCGCCCTGCTCCCCGCCACGGCCGCAGTGGTGGGCGCCGTCGTCCTCCAGCAGGTCCCGACGCTTCCCGAGCTCGCCGGCCTCGTGCTCGTCTCCGGCGCGATCGTGATGACCGCGCGTCCGGGCGAGCCGGGCAGCGGACCGTCGTCGGACGCCGTCGGGCCGGGTGGACCGCCGGTCGACCCGCCGCCCGCCTGACCTCGAGCACGACGTCGCTCCCGCCACCCCGTGCTCGTCCCCGTTCTCGAGGTGCTGCTCTAGAGGTACTGCCCGGGCGAGGGGCGGCCGTCGTGCTCGTCGGGCCGCGGGCCGGGCTGCCCGGGCGCACCGCCGGGGCCGGTGGGGCCCATCGGGGGCAGCGACCCGGGCGGCAGCGCGCGACGGATCTGCGAGAGCTGTGCCTGCGCGGCCATCTGCTGGGCCACGAGCGCCGTCTGGATGCCGTGGAACAGCCCCTCGAGCCACCCGACGAGCTGGGCCTGCGCCACGCGCAGCTCCGCGTCCGTCGGCACCGTGTCGTCCGAGAAGGGCAGCGTGATGCGGTGCAGCTCGGCGACCAGGTCGGGCGACAGACCCTCCTCGAGCTCGGTCAGGGAGCGCTCGTGGATCTCGGCGAGGCGCGAGCGCGCGGCCTCGTCGAGCGGGGCGTCGCGCACCTCGTCGAGGAGCTTCTTGATCATGCCGCCGATGCGCATGACCTTGGCGGGCTCCTCGATGACGGTCGCGGGGTTGCGGTCGGGGTCGGTGGAGTCGTCGCTCCCGACGACGTTCACGCCCGTCCCGTCGGGCATGACCACCGTGGCCCGCGCGGGTTCGTCTGCGGGGGCCCGGCCCTTGCCCGGCTCGTCGGTGCGGGGGTCGCGGGGTTCGTCAGCCATGGGTCCAGTCTTGCGCGAGGTGCCCTCGCGCGCAGCGACGGCGCCCACGACCTTGTCAGGGGACGAGGAGCACCTTCCCGAACACCTGGCCCGACTCGAGCATCTCGTGGGCCCGCGCCGCCTCGTCGAGCGGGACCCGCGCGTGCACGACGGGCCGGACCCGTCCGTCCTCGACCATCGGCCACACGTGCGTGAGGACCTCGTGGACGATCCGGGCCTTCTCGTGCGCCGGGCGCGAGCGCAGCAGCGTGCCCGTGACGGTCGCCCGGCGCGCCAGGAGCCGCGCCAGGTCGAGCTCCGCGCGCCGGCCCTTCTGCATCCCGATGACGACGAGCCGCCCGCCCGTGGCGAGCACCTCGACGTTGCGCCCGAGGTACGCGGCGCCGACGACGTCCAGCACCACGTCCGCGCCCCGCCCCTCGGTCGCCTCCCGTACGGCGGCCACGAAGTCCTCCGTACGGTGGTCGACGGCGAGGCTCGCCCCGAGCGCCAGGCACCGGTCCGCGCGCTCCCGCCCGCCGGCCGTGACGGCGACCTTCGCCCCGAGGGCGGCGGCCACCTGCACCGCGATCGTGCCGACGCCGCCCGAGCCGCCGTGCACCAGGAGCCACTCGTCCCTGGCGAGGCGCCCGACGTCCACGACGTTGCTCCAGACGGTGCACGCCGCCTCCGGCAGGGCGGCCGCGTCGACGAGGTCGACACCCTCGGGGACGGGGAGCACCTGCGTCGCGCGTACGCGGACCTCCTCGGCGTACCCGCCGCCGTCGAGCAGCGCGACGACCCGGTCGCCGACCGACCAGCCGGTCACGGAGCCGCCGACGGCGGCGACCGTTCCCGACACCTCGAGGCCCGGCCAGTCCGGGGCGCCGGCCGGAGGAGGGTATGATCCAGCGCGTTGTAGCAGGTCAGCATGGTTCACGCCAGCGGAAGCGACGCGCAGGACGAGATCATCCGGGCCAGGGGTCTGGTCAGGGAGCTCGGAAACCGTTAGTTTCGCAGGGCCACCGGGGGCCGATATCGTGACGCCTCGCATCTCGCCGAGACTACGCGGCCTGCCCGGGAGGCGCCGGGTTGCCGTCGGAGACGCGTGGATGGTCGCGCTTCCTCGCGGATTAGGTGTCCGGGGGATGTGCACCGATAGTTAGTACGCACGACCGGGGAGCGGGCAAGTTCCGGGAGGCGCCGCCGCCGCGCGCCGACCGCCGCCGAGCCGGGTGGACCAGGGTGATGGAGGCAGGTTCGTATGCTCCGCAGGTTGAGCGTTCGAGGGAAGATCCTTGCGGCCCTCGCCGTGCCCGTCCTCGTCCTGTTCGTCGCCGCGGCGATCATCTCGGGGCAGGCGATCGGATCGGCTCGGGACGCGAGCCAGACGAGCGCGCTCGTCGCCGCGCTCGCCGCGCAGGACACGGCCGGTTCCGAGATCGCGGCAGAGCGCACGCTCTCGATCCTCGACGCCCGGGGTGCCGAGGGCGCCAACGAGCAGATGATGGCGCAGCGCGAGCAGACGGACAAGGCGCTCGACGCGCGTGACCGCGCGTACGAGAAGCTCAACACGTCGGCGCTCGACCAGCGCGTGCGGGACGCCCTCAAGGACACGATCGCGGACCGCCGGGAGCTCACCGCGGTCCGCCAGAGCATCGACCGGTCGGGCCTGGGAGAGGTCAGCCGGACGAACTCGTACACGGGTCTCATCTCCGCCGCGCTCGACGTGCCCCGCACGCTCGCGGACACGACCCCGGACCGTGGCCTCGCGCAGTACCTCGACACGTACGTGCTGCTCGACGAGCTGCTCGCCCAGCAGGCGCTCGAGCAGCCCCTCGTCAACGAGGTGCTCCAGGCCGCGCAGCGCGGCGAGGACACCACGAACGCCAACCAGCGCGTGGCCGTCCTCGTCACCACGGGCAACACGCTCGCCACCGAGACCAGGATCGCGGTGCGCGACCTGCCCGGCGACCTGGTCCTCGACGGGTTCGGCGCGACGTACACCCAGGTCCGCGGAAACATCACCGGCTCCCGGCCGGGCGCGACGCCGCCCAGCCAGGCCAACGAGTGGCCGACCATGTCGCAGGCAGACCGCGACGCGACGACACCCGTGCGTGACACGGTCCGCACCGAGACGGCGGACGAGGCGTCCTCGCTCGCCAGCGGCGCGACGACGCAGGCGGTCTTCACGATCCTCCTCACGGTCGCCGCCGTCATCGCCTCGGTCCTCATCGCGGGCCTCATCGCCCGCGCGATCGTCAACCCGCTGCGCCGCCTGACCGACGCGGCCGAGGACGTCCGTGACCAGCTCCCGCGACTGGTGGAGCAGGTCGCCGTCCCGGGCCAGGGCCCGGCCATCGACCTCGCGCCGATCACGGTCGAGTCCAGCGACGAGGTCGGTCAGCTCGCGACCGCGTTCAACGACGTGAACTCGACGACCGTCAAGGTCGCCCGCGAGCAGGCCGCGCTGCGTGGCTCGATCGCCGAGATGTTCGTCAACGTCGCGCGTCGCGACCAGGTGCTCCTCAACCGGCAGCTCGCCTTCCTCGACGACCTCGAGCGCTCCGAGGAGGACCCGGGGACGCTGTCGAACCTCTTCCGCCTGGACCACCTCGCGACGCGGATGCGCCGTAACGCGGAGTCGCTCCTCGTCCTCGCCGGCATCGACTCGGGCCGTCGTGTGCGCCAGCCCATGCCGGCGTCGGACGTCATCCGTACGGCGTCGTCCGAGATCGAGCTGTACGACCGCGTCCGCCTCAACCTCGTCGTCGACCCGCTCATGCTCGGGCACAACGCGCTCAACGCGGCGCACCTGCTCGCCGAGCTCCTGGAGAACGCGACGATGTTCTCCGAGCCGCACACGCCGGTCGAGGTCACGACGGGGCGCGACGAGCGCTTCGTCCGCGTGACGATCCGCGACCACGGCCTGGGCATGACGGCCGAGGAGATCGGTGACGCGAACCGCAAGGTCGCGACGCACGCCGCCACCGACGTGGTCGGCGCGCAGCGCCTGGGCCTCTACGTCGTCGGCCGTATCGCCGACCGTCTGGGCGCGCGGGTCACCTTCGCGGCCGGCCCGGACGAGACCGGGACCGAGGTCACCGTCTCCTTCCCGGCCGTGCTCTTCGTCCCGGACTCGAACGTCCCGCTCCCGATGCCGACGGACCCGCTCGAGACGACCACCCAGACCGCGGCGCACCAGCTCACGGGTACCGGCGTCATGCCGGCGCTGCCCGCGGCCGCCCCGGCTCCCACCGCGACGTCCTCGTTCCCGACGACGCAGCCGCCCGCGACGTCGTCGTTCGCCACGGTGGAGCCCGAGGCCCCGCTCGCGATCCCCGTCGACCTCGAGGCGCTCACCGACGGGACCACGCAGACGGGCATGCCGCGCCGTCGCTCCCGCTCCGTCGACCCCGCGGGGGCCGCGCCGAGCGCGTCCTTCGCGTCCGGTCCCCAGACGGGGGCGATCGTGCTTCCCCCGCTCGCGTCCCCGACGCTCCCGGACGAGCTCCCCACCGGTGACGCCGACGAGGCCTGGACCCCGCCGGAGGAGGTGGCCCCCGCGAGCTCGACGCTCCCGAGCCGCTCCCGCACGGCGGCCCCGCCCGTCGAGCCGGAGTCCGAGGAGGTCCCGGTCCTCGACGTGAGCACCCGTAGCGCGCTCTTCTCGAGCTTCCGTCCGGTCGGGGACCGCCCGGCGGAGGAGAACCCCGTCGAGCTCCAGGCCGCACCGGACGTCAGCGCGACCGACATCCCGCTCGTGGCCGAGCTGCCCACGGCGCCCGCGCCCGTCCGGCAGGACGCCTGGGCGACGCAGCAGCCTGCGGCGACCTGGGCGCAGGAGGTCCAGGAGGACCCCGCCGCCTGGTCCGCCGAGCAGCCCGTGGAGGAGGCCTGGGCTCCCCAGACCGCGTTCGGCGACAGCCTCGACGCGACACGCGTCGTCGCGCCGGTCCCGGCCGAACCCGTCATCGACGAGACGACCGTGACGCGCGTCCCGCTGGGTGAGCGGGTGCCGCAGGAGTCGCCGTTCGCCCAGCAGCCGGCGGACCCGTCCGCCACGCGCCAGTCGCCGGTCGTCGCGCAGTCGACGGCGCACGTGCCCGACGTGCCCGTCGTCGAGGCGGGCGCGCCCGGTGCGGACGGCGAGGACATCCCGGCCGAGCTCACGTTCGAGGCCCTGCCCCGCTTCGAGGAGCTCATGGCGGACCTGCCGACGCGCCGGTCCCTCCGCGAGAGCCAGGCACGCAAGCGGGGGATCTTCGGTCGCCGTCCCCGGACGTCGGCCGTGCCGCTCGCGACGGGCGTCGGCGGTCCTTCGCCCGAGGCGCTCTCGTCGCGTCCGGCCGGCTCGCCCGCGCAGGCACCCGCTGAGGCGGCACCCGCTGCTCCGGCACCCGCCGCTCAGGCGCCTGCACCCGCTCAGGAGACGAGCGCCCCCACCCGCGCGTCCGCGTTCGCGCCGCGCACGGGTCCGGCACCGACGGCCCCCGCCGCGCCGAACGGTGGTGGGTTCGCCCCCGCGGCCGCGCCCGTCCACCAGACGAGCGTGATGCCGGCGATCCAGGACGCCGAGCCCGTCGGGTACGCGGCGCCGACGTCCGCACCGGCCCAGCCGGCGTACACGCCCGTCGAGCAGGCCTACGAGCCCACCGAGACCTCGTCGGTCCCGGCGGCGCAGCGTGACGCCTGGACGGCGGCCCCGGTGGCCCCCGCTCCTGTCGCCCAGGCGCAGGCCCCGGCCGCGACCGAGGCGCCGGCGGGCTACGGCCCGCCGTCGCCCCTCGTGCGCCGTCCCGTCCAGGAGGGGCTCGAGCCGCTCGAGCCCGGCTACATCGCGGACTCCGTCGAGGCACGCTCGGACTGGATGGCGTCGGCGGTGCTGTACGAGGAGATGTCCACCCTGCTGCAGGGCAGCACCGACTTCCAGGAAGCGACTTTGGCGGACCCCAACGACGGCATCTACCAGCCCCTCCAGGTCGACGCGACGACGACGACCTCGGGATTGACCCGGCGTGCGCGCGGGCAGGAGCGAGAGGGTTACGTGGACCGCTTCACGGCGAGCATCGACCGTGACCCGGAGCAGCTGCGGGCCCGCCTGTCGGCCTTCCAGTCGGCTACTGCACGCGGTCGCGTCGAGAGCAAGGACGAGACCGGTTCGACGTGGACCCCCCAGTCCATGGATTATGTGCCTGATTCAGCGCCGCAGGCGCGGTGACGACAATGCCGTCTGCGGCAACTGACGAGGAGGAAGAGTGAACGCGCTCAGCACCGAGGCAACCAACTTCGGGTGGCTGCTCGACAACTTCGTGCGAACGGTCCCGGGCAGCCGGCACACGCTCGTCGTGTCTGCCGACGGACTGCTCATGGCGATGTCCGACCAGCTCGACCGGACCAGCGGTGACCAGCTCTCTGCGATCGTCTCGGGGATGTCGAGCCTCACCCGCGGCGCTGCCCGCCAGCTCAACGGGGGCAACGTCCGCCAGGCCATCATCGAGATGGACAACGGATTCCTGTTCCTCATGAACGTGTCGAACGGGTCCGTGCTCGGCGTCGTGGCGGAGGCCAACTGCGACATCGGGCTGATCGGCTACGAGATGGCGCTCCTGGTCTCGCGCACGGAGGCGACCCTGACGCCGCAGCTGATCTCGGAGATGCGGGGTAGCCTCCCCGTCGACGGTGCGACACGAGCCCCGGTGGGATGAGGTCTGATCGATGACGAACGTACCTTTCGGCAGCATGGGAGCCCACGACGGGTATGAGACGGCGACGGTCCGTCCGTACGCCGTCACGGGTGGTCGCGTGCGCTCCGCCACGTCCGACCTCCCGCTCGAGGCACTCGTCGAGGTCATGCCCGGCGCCGTGAACAGCTACGGGCTCCCGCCCGAGAAGCGCTCGATCCTCCAGCACGCCGCGCACACGTACGTCTCGATCGCCGAGCTCTCCGCACTCCTGCGGCTCCCGCTCGGCGTGACGAAGGTGCTCGTCGCGGACCTGCAGGAGGACAACTACATCACCGTCCACACGTCGACCCCGCTCAACGTCCACACGGGGCACGGCAGCAACCACTCGGGTCTGTCCCTGAGCGTCTTGGAGAGTGTTCTCAATGGCATTTCCACCCTCTGACGGCTCGGGCAGCGCGTCGCAGGCCGGGCAGCCGTCCGGGGGGTTCGGTGGCGCGTCGGGCGGGCAGCCCGCGGTACGCCAGACGTCGTGGGCTCCGGTGAGCGCGCCCATCGGCGGCGGAGCCCCGGCGGCACGGCCCCCGCAGGCACCGGCACGGCCGGCCCAGCCCGCGCCCGTCCGGCAGACGTCCGCGCAGCCCGCACCCGTCCAGCAGCCCGCGCCCGCCCGCCCGGCGCAGCCGGCCCCGACGGCGTCCGCGCAGCCCCCTGCAGGTCACCCGGCACCGACGGCGCAGCAGCCTGCCGGGCCCGCGCAGGCGGCGCCTCGTCCGGCGGCCACCGTGCAGGCGGCCCCGGTCGCCGTCGCGGCGCAGCCGCGCACCGCGCCGCAGCCGGTCGCCGGTGCCCAGGGCGGCGGCGCAGCGGCGCAGCCGCGTACCGCACCGACGGTCGTCAAGATCGTCGTCGCCGGCGGCTTCGCCGTGGGCAAGACGACGTTCATCGGCTCGATCTCCGACGTGGAGCCACTCAACACCGAGGCCGCCATGACGGAGCACTCGGTGGGCGTCGACGACGCGGGTGGCGTGACCGACCGCAAGACGACGACCACCACGGCGATGGACTTCGGCCGCGTCTCCCTCCCCGGGAACCTCTGGATGTACCTCTTCGGGACGCCCGGCCAGGACCGCTTCCTGTTCATGTGGGACGACCTGGTGCGCGGTGCGATCGGTGCCGTCGTGCTCGTCGACACCGACCGCCTCGAGCAGTGCTTCCCGGCGATCGACTACTTCGAGTCGCGCAACATCCCGTTCGTCGTGGGCGTCAACTGCTTCGACGGCGTGGCCAAGCACAAGCTCGAGGACGTCCGCGAGGCGCTGCAGGTCCCCGCGCACGTGCCCATGCTCTACACGGACGCCCGTTCGCGCGCGGCGACCAAGCAGACGCTCATCGCGCTCGTCCAGCTCGCGATGCGCCAGCTCCGCGGGGCGGCCTGACGCCTCCCGCACCCGGTACCACCGCACGACGGCGGGCCGCCCTCCACGGGGTGGTCCGCCGTCGTCGTGCTCGGTCCGGGCGTGCCACAATGGCTCGCCGGGAGGGCTGACAGAGCGGCCTAATGTGACGGTCTTGAAAACCGTTGTTCCGCAAGGAACCGGGGGTTCGAATCCCTCGCCCTCCGCCGTCGACGCGGGGCACCGTCTCACGGTGCCCCGCGTTCTGCGTCGGGTGACGGGCCGGCGCCCCACCTGTCAGGGACCTTCGGCGCGTGCCGGGCGTGGTGGCGTACGGGATCATGGGCGTGTGAAGCCTGAGCCCTCCACGGCCGACGAGGCCGGCCTCGAGCCCGTCGACCTCATCCGGCGATCGGGCACGGTGCTGCGGATCGGTCGGCTCGCGCTCTCCGCGGGCACCGGCAGCTATCGCGTGAAGTCGCACATGACACGTGCCGCCCACGCGCTGGGGCTCGACCGCATCGCGGCGCACGTGACGCTCACGGAGATCACGGCGACGTCGTACCGGGGCCCGATCTTCCGGACCGAGCTCACGGAGGTGCGCTCCGTCGGGATCAACGCCGACCGGCTGGCCCAGCTCGAGCGGTTCTCGTCCGCGCTCCCGGAGGGCGCCGACCTCGGCGCCGTCGACGCGGAGCTGGACCGCATCGCGCACAAGCCCCTGCTCTACGGTGCGCTCCTCAACGCGCTGTGGGCGGGGATCGCGTGCGCGGCGTTCGCGTTCCTCAACAACGGCGGGGTGGTCGAGTGCGGTGCCGTGCTCGTCGCCGCCGCGCTCGGGCAGGGTCTGCGACGCGCGATGCTGCACCGCGGCATCAACCAGTTCGGTGTGACGATGCTGGCGGCCGCGGTCGCGAGCGTCGCGTACCTCGGACTGGTCCAGGGCCTCGGCACCCTTGCCGGTGACGTGGAGACGCACGAGGCGGGATACGTCTCCGCCGTGCTGTTCCTCGTCCCGGGGTTCGCGCTCGTGACGGGCGCCCTGGACCTCGCGAAGCTCGACTTCTCCGCCGGGGTCGCGCGCGTGACGTACGCGCTCATGATCCTCGCGTCCGCCGCGCTGGCGGTGTGGGGGGTGTCGGCCGCCGCCGGGCTGGCGCCGGACCCCGTCCCGCCCCCGGGGATCGAGGCGCCGCTCCTGCTCGTGCTCCGTGCCGTCGCGAGCTTCCTCGGCGTGCTCGGCTTCGCCCTCATGTTCAACAGCCCGTGGGGGATGGCGGTGGGCGCGGCCTCGATCGGGATGGTCGCGAACGTGGGCCGGCTCGCGCTCGTCGACGCTGCCGTGGTGCCCCAGGCGGCTGCCGCGGCGGCCGCGCTGCTCGTGGGCCTGCTCGCCGCGTACGTCGCGCCGGCGCTGCGCGTCCCTCGGATCACGGTGTCCGTGCCCGCGGTCGTGATCATGGTCCCGGGGGTTACGGCGTACCGAGCGGTGTACGAGTTCAACTCCGGGGAGACGGCTCAGGCGCTCGCCTACACGGTCGAGGCGGGGCTGGTCATCGTCGCGCTCGCGATCGGGCTCGCCGTCGCGCGGATGCTCACCGACCGCGAGTGGACGTTCGAGCGATAGGTGCGGGGCGCGCGCCGCACGGCTCGGGCACGGTTTGGTCTGGCGCGGCACCGCCGGTACCCTGGGCGACGCGGGTCTTCACCGGTCCGCGAGGAGACGTCGCATAGTCAGGTCTAGTGCGCCACCCTGCTAAGGTGGTAACGGAGCAATCCGTTCGAGGGTTCAAATCCCTCCGTCTCCGCTCAGGAAGGTCCCGGCTGCCGAGCGCCCGGGGCCTTTTCTGCTGCCCGGACTTCTGCTGCCAGGACGCGCACCCGTCGAGATGCTGTCGGCGCCTCGTCGCGCCATGGCACGACGAGGCGCCGACGTCTTGGGCGGACGGCTACGCGGTGCCCGTGGTCGCGAGCGCGGAGCGCACGACGAACCGCGAGGCACCGGCCCCGGCGAGCACGAGGCACGACGCCGCCACGACGCACAGCAGGAACTGCACGACCACCTCGGTGTTCGCGAACGCGTTGAGCCCGATGACGGGGACCATGAACAGCAGCGCGGCGGACGTCGCGACGCCGACGCTCACGACGAGCGGTACGAGCGTCTCGCGGAACCGTGCCTGGTCGAGCGTGCGCAGGTCGGTCCCGGACAGCACGAGGGTGCGGTACTCGCCGCGCTGGTCGATCACGCGGCCGGCCTGCATGACGCCCGTCGACACCGCCGCGAGGACGCCTGCGATGGCGAGCGTGAGGAACCCACCGGTCTTGAGGTCCGTCATGAGGAGGGCCTCCTCCGGGTTGCCGCCCGTGCCGGGGTCGATCAGCGCGAAGATGCTCGTGAGGCCGGCGATGAAGGTCGCGAGGGCGATGCCCCCGACGGAGCGCCACGCGGTCTTCGGGCTGTCGACGATCCGCCGGCCCGCGAGGAGCGTCGGCACGCGCCGCGCGCTGCCGGCCGTCATCTTCCCGACGACCCAGATGACGAACGGTCCGACGACGTTCACGGTCGCGAACCCGACGAGCAGGACGATCGTGAGGACGGTGATCACGACGGCCTCCGAGCCGAACGAGACGTTGGTCGCGACGATCATGGCGACGAACGCGGCTCCCATGGAGAGGAGGCGGACGGCCTTGAGCCCGGGAGGCGTCACGCGCGCGGCCACGCCGAGCGGCGTGATCGCGACGCGGCGCAGGCTGACCAGCGCCGACGTGAGGGCGACGAGCACGACGAGCACGACGGCGCCGAGGAGCGCCGGCACCCCGACCCACAGCTCGCCGAGCCCGAACGTGCGGCCCTGGAAGCGCAGCTGCGCGACCAGGGGGAGCAGCGCACCGTAGCCGACGAGCCCGACGAGGGCGCCGGTCGCCGCCTGCGCCGTGGCGTCGAGCGCGGTGAGGGTCGTGACCTGACCGGTCGTGGCGCCCGCGAGCCGCAGCGCCGCGAGCCGCGCGTCACGGCGGGCGACGGCGAGGCGCGCCGCCGCCGCGCCGAGCGTGACGAGGGGGATGAGCAGGAGGAGCGAGGCGATGCCGGCGAAGAACACGTACTGCGTGTCGAAGGGAGTGATCCCTCGCAGCCCCGCTCGCACGCCCTCGATCCCGCCGGCCCGCTCGAGGAACGCGTGCGAGCCGCCCAGGACGACGAGCAGGATCGCCGTGGTCACCGCGAAGGCGATGACGGCGAGGACGTTCGTCAGGCCCTGCGGGTCGCGCTCGTCGGCGCTGCGTCGGCGCAGGAGCCACCAGAGGTCGACGGTCCTCATCGCGCACCCTCCTGACTCTGCGCGGCGTGCGCGACCGGCGCGGCCGCCGCCGGGGTGCCCGGCGCGAGGAACTCGCCCGAGATGTGCCCGTCGCGCATCGTCACGGTGCGCGAGCAGTGGCGCGCGACCCCGGCGTCGTGCGTGACGATGACGAGCGCCGCGCCGGAGTCGCGCGTCGCCCGGGTGAGGACGTCGAGGACCTCGGCCCCGGTCGACTGGTCGAGAGCACCCGTCGGCTCGTCGGCGAAGACGACGCCGGGCGACCCGACGAGGGCGCGGGCGATCGCGACGCGCTGCGCCTGGCCGCCGGAGAGCTCGCCAGGACGGCGCTGCTCCATCCCGGCGAGGCCGAGGTGTGCGAGCCAGCGGGCGGCGACGGCCGTGGCCTCGGTGCGTGCGGTGCCCGCGAGCATGAGGGGGAGCGCCGCGTTCTCGACGGCGGGGAGCTCGGGCAGGAGCTGGCCGGACTGGAACACGAAGCCGAAGTCCTGGCGGCGCAGGACGGTGCGGCGGGCCTCGGACAGCGTCGTGACGTCCTCGCCGCGCCACGACACCGACCCCGACGTCGGGGTGATGATGCCGGCGAGGCAGTGCAGGAGCGTCGTCTTGCCCGAGCCGGACGGCCCCATGATCGCGAGGGACTCGCCAGGGTGGACCGTGAGGTGCACACCGGCGAGGGCGTGGGTCGTGGTCTGGGCGGAGCCGTAGACCTTCGTGAGCGCGCTCGCGACGAGGGGCGAGCCGCCGGGGGCGGGAGCGGGGGCGGTGAACGTCATGGCTCGATCGTCCGCCGGGGCCCGGGCGACCGCGTCGGGCCCGGGACGGGACGTCACCCCCGCCGGGGTCCGACCAGGGGTGGACGGAACAGGACCACGTGTGCGGCGAGGGGTGGACGGCGTGTCGTCCGTCACCTCCGGGCCCGCGGGGCGCGATCCGGTTTGGGATCGTGCCAGGGACACGGTAATGTTTCCGACGGCCGGTGAGAGATCGTCGGCCGACAGCAGGACAGGCGCCCGTAGCTCAACGGATAGAGCATCTGACTACGGATCAGAAGGTTGGGGGTTCGAATCCCTTCGGGCGCACACGTTTGACCAGCGGCTTCACTCCATCGGGGTGAGGCCGCTAGTCGTTTGCAGCGCGTTGTGCGCCCACTGTGTGACCACCACCGCCCTCGATGACTCGCAGTTTCGGTGCCGGAACCAGTGCCTCCGCCCGAGCGGACATGTCCTGCGTCACGCTGTCGAACATGTGCGTGCAGATGTCGGCCGTCACGCTCACCGACGATGATGACGGCATGCCGAATGCGACGAAGGCGGAAAGAGCCGCCGGCCGGGCGTCCGTCACCTTCCTGGTCATGCTGCTCGTCGCAGCGTGCTCGTCACCGTCAGACCCGTACTACGCCGAGCTAGAGCGAGCTGGCTGGACCAACGACGACTCGCCGCTCTCGCAGTCCGAGCTGCACGCGCTGTACGAGGACATGGCTCGTGAGGTCTGTGGCGAGGTGCGCGACGCCCTCGCGGCCGGAGCCAGTGACGACGAGGTCATGGAACGCGTCCTGCCTCTCATCGACAGCGAGAACCCGACGTCGACCACCGCGGTTGGCGCCTTCTCCGCGACGCTCGACCACCGGTGCGACGCGTCCCAGCCCGATGGGCTCAAGGCGTCCTAGGAGGTGCTGGGTGCTGTGTCGGATAACACCCTCCCGCGCGGCGCCAGATTGTATTACGCTGTAATACGTGACAGCAGACGGGTTCCTCGGCATGGAGGCCGCGGACATCGTCATCGAGGATGTCGACTGGTTGCATCGCGGCCAGTACATCCAGACGCGCTCCGCTCGCCACCCAGGTGAGCGAGGCGTTACGCCTGAGTCGGCTACCGAAGCTGTGTTCGACCCGGAGCGTCTTGTTCTGGCGCCGGACCCGGCGAGTCGGAAGGGGGAGACGATCAGGGTCATAGGCCTGAGTCGATCCGTCAACCGCGTCTTTGTCGTCATCCTCCTGCCGAAGGATGCATCGACCGTCGCTGTGACAGGTAGCTGGTGGGGCGTGAACGCCTAGGAGGCGAACCAGCGCGACCAGCGGCTATACACGACTTTGTCAGGAGGTGAGCCCATGTCCATCGAGGATGTCCTAGCGCAAGAAGCGGAAGCGGCAGAGTCTCTGCCGTCCGTCACCGGCAACTACGTTCGCAACCGTCGAGTCGCGAAGGATCCCAGCCAGGTCTACTCGCTTCGCCTGCCCGTGGACCGAATCGCGGAACTCCGCAAGATCGCTGACGGGGCTGGCGTGGCTCCTTCGGCGCTGATGCGCCGCTGGGTTCTCGAGAAGCTTGACGCCGCGGCCGAGGCAGAGTCTCGCGTTGCAGAACTGCGAGAAGAGCGCGCGTCCGATGACGTGATCGTCATGAGTCGCGAGGAGTACATCCGTCATACACGCGCCCTGGTCAAGTCGGTAGCGGACGCGGTCGTGGAAGAGATCCGAAAGTCGGGCTCCGTCCAGGGCTGAGTCCTCCTGGTGGCTGCCAAGGCTCCAGCTGGCGCCGTGTGACCGGATGTGTTACCGGTCTGCGTGGACTGACGCGGATACCGCTGGGCACTGCGGACGGGGGCGGAGCGGATTCAGGATCTGGTGGCCTGTTCAACAGGGCCACCAGGTCTTCTCGTCACTACGGACAGGAAGGTTGGGGGTTCGAATCCCTTCGGGCGCACACTGCACGACGAGAGGCCTCGCTCCACGGGAGCGGGGCCTCTCGTCATGTGCGGCTCGTGCGCACCGGCACCGGTCTCGACGGCATGCCCTCCCGATTTCCGCACGACCGTGCTACGTTCGCCGGATGAGCAAGGGCGACGAGACGCGGCAGGCGATCCTGCACCGTGGCGTGGAGGCCGCGTACCGCGTCGGGTTGTCGGGGCTGACGATCGGTGAGCTCGCGCGGGCGACGGACCTGTCGAAGAGCGGCCTGTACGCGCACTTCCGGTCCAAGGAGGCGCTCCAGCTCGCGGTGCTCGACCAGGCGCGGTCGGAGTTCGTGGACACCGTGATGGCGCCCGCGCTGCGCACCCCGCGCGGCGAGTCGCGCCTGCGGAGGCTGTTCGAGGGCTGGGTCGACTGCGACCTGCGGCAGAACCCGGGCGGCTGCCTGTTCGTCAAGGCGGCGACCGAGCTCGCCGTGCAGGCGGGGCCGGTGCGCGAGCAGCTCGTCCGCGATCACCAGGACCTGTACGACGCCGTCGCCCAGGTCTACGGCACCTGCGTCGCCGAGAGCGGGTTCCGGGACGACGTCGACCCGCAGCAGTTCGCGTCCGAGCTCTACGGCGTCATGCTGGCGCTGCACCACGCGCACATCTTCATGGCCGACCCGCGCGCCGAGGAGCGCGCGCGCCGCTCGTTCGAGGCCCTGCTCGACGCGGTGCGCGTCCCCGTCCCGGCCTCCTGACCCGCGACCCCGACCGCCCGACCTCGTCCCGCGAGGAATCCCCACCGAGAGGAACGCCCGTGACCGCTGCAGACGACAAGAAAAGCACGACCGTTCGTGCGGAGTCCCGTCGTCGGGCCGCCCGGCGACGATGGGCCGCCGCGCGCCTCGCGTTCGTCCGCGCACGCCTGGCGGTCCTCCAGCGCCTCTCACCGCGGCGTGCTGCGGGTCTCGCCCTCGAGCTGTGGTGCACCCCGCCCGACGGCGCGGGCCGCCGTCGTGACGAGCGGTCCCTCCCGGGTGCGGTCACCACGGTGACGACGCCGGCCGGCGCGCGCGTCGTCGTCGAGACGTGGACGCCCACGACGGACCCGGCCGGGGTCGTCTACCTCGTGCACGGGTGGGGCGGCTGGCGGGGCCAGCTCGGCGGGTTCGTGGAGCCGCTGCGCACCGCGGGCTACCGCGTCGTCGCGTTCGACGCGCCCAGCCACGGCGGCTCCGGACCCGGGGCGCTGGGACCGCGCCGCAGCACGATGCCGGAGATGGCCGAGGCGCTCGCCGAGGTCGTGGACGTGCACGGGGAGCCGGCCGCCGTCGTCGCGCACTCGCTGGGTACGGCGACGACGGTGCTGGCGGTGCGCGACGGGCTCCCGGCACGCCGCCTGGTGCTCGTGGCCGCGATCGCCGACGTGCTCGGCGAGCTGGACGGCTTCGCCGACCTGCTCCGGCTCTCGCGCCCGACCCGCGACCTCCTGCGCGGCCTGCTCTCCGACCGTGCGGGGCGCCCGCTGTCCGAGCTCGACGTCCGCGAGACCCTGCGCACGCACACGGTCCCGCCGGCGCTCGTCGTCCACGACCGCGCGGACAAGGAGGTCGCGTACCCCGTCGGCGCCGCGCTCGCCGCCACCTGGCCGGAGGGTGAGCTGCTGACGACCGACGGGCTCGGCCACCACCGTCTGCTGCGCGACCCGGCGGTCGTGCGCGCCGTCGTGGACTACGTGATGCCGGTGGGCTCCGACGCGCCCGTCGAGCACGACCTCGCGCGCCGAGGCGCCTGAGCGGACCGGGGCTCGGGGCGTGGCGACGGGCTATGCGTCAGGCGCGAGGGCGGTGGCTCGTGGCCTCCATGAGGGCGCGAGCACGGTTCGACCGGGAGAGCATCACGCACCCGGGGACGAACGCGCCGAGCAGGACGGGCACGACGACGACCATGGACATCACGACGAACAGCGCGCCGTATCCTGCCGCCGCGTTGCCCACGGGGTCGCTGTTCGCGAGCACGCCCAGGGCGACGACCAGCACCGCCGCGGCGATCAGCAGGCCGGCGGGCACCCAGACCAGCACCCACGCCGCCGTCCGGTACGAGCGCGTGAAGGCTCCCGGCGGGAGCGCCGGGGGCGGGAGGTGGCCCGTGCCCGCGGGCCCGGGCGGCGGGTAGGCGGGTCGGGGCTGACCCCGGTGACCGGGTGAGGGAGGACCCGGCGCAGGGGAGGCCGGCGGGTACCCGGCGCGGGGGTCCTGCTGCGGGGACGGAGACGGCGAACGGTGCACACCGTGTGGATACCAGTCGTGGGGCGGGCACGCCAGCGCCGCCCACGGTTGCCGGGTGCCGCGGCGTGCCCGGGCAGGGCGGCCGGTCCGCCGTCGGTATCGGCGGGTAGCGTCGTGCCGTGCCCTCGGACAAGGTCGACCTCAAGGTGCTGTACCGCGAGCTCTACGCCCCGCCCCGGGGGCGGTTCGTCGAGGTGGACGTCCCGCCCCTGACGTACCTCGCGATCGACGGCGAGGGCGACCCGAACACCGCGCCCGCGTACGCGGAGTCGGTGGAGGCGCTCTTCGCGCTCTCGTACGCCGTGAAGTTCGCCAGGAAGCGCGCGGGGCACGACCACGTCGTCGCGCCGCTCGAGGGGCTGTGGACGGCGGACGACCCGGGCGCCTTCGTGCGCCGCGAGAAGGACGCGTGGCGCTGGACGCTGGTGATCCTGCAGCCGGACGAGGTGGACGACGCCCTGGTCGCCGACGCCGTGGCCGTGGTCCGCGCGAAGAAGGACCCCCCGGCGGCCCTCGACCGCGTGCGGCGCACGACGATCACCGAGGGTCGTTCCGTCCAGACGCTGCACGTGGGCCCGTACGACGCCGAGGGCCCGGTGCTCGCGGAGCTGCACGACGTCTACCTGCCCGAGCACGGGCTCACGTTCGCCGGGCCGCACCACGAGATCTACCTCGGCGACGTGCGCCGGACCGACCCGGCGAGGCTCCGCACCGTGCTGCGCCAGCCGGTCCGCCCGGTCTGAGGCCGCGCCGTCACGCGGCGACGCGTCGCCGCGCCCAGGCCAGGTCGGCGTCGTCGAGCACGTCCGTCAGACGGCGGCCCGCGAGCGCGCGCACCCACGCGGCGGACGCGCCGTCGGGCCGGGCCTCCTGGAGCACCCACTCGCGCACGCCCAGCCGGCGCAGGTGCGTGCCGAGCGCGAGGAGCTCGGTGCGGGAGTGGACCGTGGGGTCGACGGTCGTGCGCACCTCGTGGTCGACCCCCGAGCGCCGGAGCACGGCGAGCGACTCGAACGCGCGACGCCCCGACGGGATCGTGCCGGTCACGACGGGGTACCGGGACGGCAGGTGCTTGATGTCGAGCCCCACCCAGTCGACGAACGGGAGCAGCCGCGCGAGCCGCGCCGGCCACGCGCCGCAGGTGTGGAGACCGACGGCGTAGCCCAGGCCGCGCACGTCGTCGATCGCGCCGAGCAGCCCGGGGTGCAGGGTCGGCTCTCCGCCGGAGAAGACGACGCCGTCGAGCAGGTGGAGCCGGGGTGCGAGGAACGCGGTGACGTCTGACCAGCGCACGTCCTGGCCGACGGGCTCCGTGCCGTACGGCACGGCCCGGACGAGCCCGGGGTGGCGGCAGTAGGTGCAGCGCCAGGGACAGCCCTGGGTGTAGACGGTCGCGACGCGCCGTCCGGGCCAGTCCTCGACCGACAGGTGGGCCATCCCGGCGAGGGCGAGGTCAGGCCGGGGCATCGCAGCGCCCGGACGACGGGCGGACGACGGGCATGGTGGGCGTCCTTCCTCGGAGCGGACCTCGGGCCGACGCGCGTCCCCCGAGCACCGCCGGACGTCGACCGTATCCTCGCGCGGTGGCGCGCCGGACCGGCCGAAGGTCCCGACCTGGGCGGCGGCGGGCCGGGCGGCGCACCGCCGCCCGCCCGTCGCCCGGGTCGGCCTGCTCAGCCCGACGGCGGCCCGCCGAACCCGCCACCACCGCCGGGCCCGCCCTGCGGGAAGTCCCCGCCGGAGAAGCCCCCGGTGGGGACGTCGGACCCGTCCGAGCCGAGCCCGGTCAGGCCGGACGACTCCTCGTCGTCCTGCACGAGCTGCTGGGTGAGGTCGGCGAGCACGACCTCGTCGCCCACCCGGAGGCCGTCGGTGATCTCGGTGAGCTCCGGCCCGACGGCGCCCGTCGTCACCTCGACCGTGCGCACGTCGTCCCCGTCGACCACCTGGACGGTGCGCGACGACCCGTCGGTGGTGACCGCGGACGTCGGGACGACGAGCACGTCGCCCACCGCGGCGACGTCGATCGTGGCCGACGCGGAGGCGCCCTCGGGCAGCTCGCCGTCGGTGGCGTCGAGCGCGACCGTCGCCGCGTACGACGGCGTCGACGTCTGCGAGTCGCTGAGCAGGCCCACGCTGCTCACGGTCCCGGAGTACTCCACGCCCGTCGCCGGCACGGTCGCGGTGACCGTCTGGCCGACCTCCACGGTCTTCACGTCCGCGAGGTCGAGCGTCGTGGACAGGACGTAGCCCCCGTCGCCGAGGATCGTCACGGCGGTGTCGCTCGTGCCGACCGAGGTCCCGGCCGCCACGTCGACCTGTGCGACGGTCCCCGCGACCGGGGCGGTGAGCGTCCCCGCGGCGGCCGCGGCCTCCGCGATCGTCACCTGGCGCTCGGCCAGGGTCACCGCGGCACGGTCGGCGAGAATGCGCTCGGCCGTGATCGTGCCCGACGACGTCTCGCGCCCGCTCGCGGAGGCGTCGCCCCCGGAGGTGCTCGAACCGCCGGACCCGCCGGACCCGCCGGCCGAGCCGCTCGACGAGCCGCCGGAGGGTGCACCGCTCCCGGTCGTGCCACCCGTCCCACCGGACCCCGACGCCGCGCCGCCGTCCGTCCCGGCGCCGGGTGCGGGCCCGGTCGTCCCGCCCGTACCGTCACCGGTCCCGGCCGAGCCTCCGGACCCGCCGGCCGAGCCGCCGTCACCGGTCCCGTCCGCGTCGAGGAGCGCCTGCACGGCGTCGTCGAGAGCGTCGGCCCGCTGCCCGAGCGTCGTGACGGCGTCGTCGAGGTTCGCGACGAGGTCGGCGAGGGCCGACTGCGCGGCCCCCGTGGTCTGCTGCGCGGCGTCCGTGGCGACGAGCGCCTCCTGCGCCGCGACGACGGCCGCGACGCAGGCGGCGAGCTCGTCGACCGTCGGCCCGGTGGCCGCGACGTCCTCGTCAGCGCCGGCGTCCGCGTCGTCCGTCGCCACGAGGACCGCCGCGCACGCGCCCTCGGCACCCGTGCCCGTCGCGGCGGCGACGGCGTCGCCCGAGGCGGCGAGCGCCGTCGTGCCCGAGACCAGCGCGTCCTCGACGGGCTCGTACCCGGCGAGGAGCGCGTCCTGGGCCGCCTGCACGTCGTCCTGCGCCGCGGCGAGCGCGTCGCGCGCGGCCGTGACCGCGCGCTCGAGGTCGGTCGCGTGGCCGTCCGTGGAGACGGTCACGACGCCGCCGTGCGTGGACGACACGAGCAGGGTCCCGGAGCCTGCGGACGTGCTCGCACCCACGCCGCCGGACCCGGAGACCGAGGTCACGGACGTGCCGCTCGTGCCGGACGCCTGGGCCTCCAGGTCGTCGGCGAGGGCCTGCTGCGCGTCGGCGAGCGTCTCGGCCGCGTCGTCGACGGCGTCCTGCAGCTCGTCGGGGTCGAGGATCGCGAGCACGTCGCCCGCCTCGACCCGGTCGCCGGCCGCGACCTCGACGCTCGTGACGGTCCCGGACGCGCCGAAGGTGGTGTCCGCCCGGCTCGCGGAGGCGACGGTCGCGCTCACGGTGACGCTCTGGTCGACGTCGCCGGTCGTGACCTCCGCGGTGCGGTACCGGTCGTCGCCGGGGCGCAGCGCGAACGCCGTGCCGCCGGCCCCGAGGACCGCCACGACGACGCCCGCGGCGACGAGACGCCGACGCGTCGTGCGCCGCCGGCGCAGGGTCGAGTCACGCATCGTCGCCACCGCCCTGCGCGTCGTCCTGGCTGCCGCGACCGGGGCCGCCCTGGCCGCCGCCGAACCCGCCGAGGCGGCTCGTGCAGCCCTCGTCGCCCGGGGTGGACAGGCTCAGGCCGGTCGCGACGAGCGCGCCGCCGTCGTCGGTCTCGCCCTGCGCGGTGACGCACTGCCCGACGGCGACGTCCTCGCCCGTGCCGGCGCGCTGCACCGTGTAGGTGGTCGCGTCGTCGACCGTGACGGTCTCCTCGGTGCTCTCCTCGTCGGCCGAGACCGTGGTCACCGTGAGCGTCGTCCCGTCGACCGCCGTGACGGTCCCGGTGATGACGCCCCCGAGACCGCCGCCCTCGGGCGCGCCCGAGGGCAGGTCCGTCGGGGCGTCGTCGGGCACGTCGGTCGGCAGGCCCGACGGCACGTCGGTCGGGGCGCCCTCCGGGCGCTCGCCGTCGTCGCCGCCGGGGGTACCGCCGCCGCCGAACCCGCCGCCGAAGCCCGTGCACCCGCCGTCCACGGGCTCGCTCACGACGACCCGGGCCGCCACGGCGGACGAGCCGTCGGCCGCGTCGTCGTCCGTCGCGTCGCCGGTGCCGGGCACGCCGCCCGTCATGGTGACGACGCACGACCCGACGGTCACGTCGGCGAGGGTGCCGTCGACGGTGACCGTGATCGTCGTGTCGTCGGACCACGAGACCGCGGTCTGCGACTCGTCGTCCTGGACCTGCGCCGTCGTGCCGTCGACGGCCGCGACCTCGCCGGAGACGCCCGGCGTGCGACCACCGCCAGCGGGGGTGTCGTCGGGGGCGCCGCCGTCCTCGGACGAGGCCGAGGCGTCGGCGGTCGCGGCGTCGTCGGACGACGAGCAGGCGGTGAGGGCGAGCGCGAGGCCGACGGCACCGGCCGCGACGAGCACGGCGCGCGACCGGCGACGGGGTGCCGGGGGAGCGGTGGTGCGACGGGTGAGGGGACGGGCCGGGTGCGGGGTCATGGGAGCCTCCGGGGAAGGGGGTGCGGGTCTGCGGTCGGCACGGACGTGGCGGGCGGTCATTCGCTGCGCAGCGCGTCGATCGGGGCGAGGCGCGCCGCGCGGACGGCGGGGTAGACGCCGAACACGAGCCCGATGGCGAGCGCCACGGCGATCGAGCCACCGACCGCGAGGGGCGAGACGACGATCGACGAGCCGAGGAGCGCCGGGAGCGTGAGCGCCGCGACGACGCCGAGCAGCGCGCCGACGAGCCCTCCGGTGACGCCGAGGATCGACGCCTCGGTGAGGAACTGGCGGCGGATCGCGCCGGGCGGCGCGCCGAGCGCCTTGCGCAGGCCGATCTCGCGCGTCCGCTCCGTGACGGACACGAGCATGATGTTCATGACGCCGATGCCTCCGACCAGCAGGGACAGGCCCGCCACGCCGGCGAGCAGGACGGTCAGGGTGCGGTAGACCGACGTCGCCGTGGACACGAGGGAGTCCTGCGAGTCGATCGTGAAGTCCGCGGCGTCCGCGCTGCTCGCGCCGTGCAGCGCGAGGAGCAGCGACTGCGCCTCCTGGTGGGCGGCGGAGATCGCGTCGGTGTCGGTCGCCTTGAGGTAGATCGTGCTCACCGACGTGTCGGTGCCGCCCGTGATCCCCGACGTCATCGCCGTCATGGACACGACGGCCGTGTCGTCGAGGTTCGTCGTGGCGCTCGACCCGGCGGCCGCGAGCACGCCGACGACGTCGTACGTCGTGCCGGCGATGCTCACGCTCTGCCCGACGACGTCCGCCCGGCCGAACAGCTCGGTCGCCGTCTCGGGGCCGAGGACGACCTCGTTCGTCGAGCCGTCCGCGACGAACTCGCCCGTCGCGAGCTCGCGCGAGCGGACCTCGAGCCAGTCGCCGGTGACTCCCGTGACGGTCGTCGTCCAGTTCGTGTCGCCCGCCTCGAGGGACTGGGAGGACTCCTTCTCGGCGGTGACGGCCGCGACGTCGGGCACGGCGACGGCGGACCCGAGCGCCTCCGCGTCCGCGACGGTGAGCGTCGAGGCGGAGCCGAAGCCCCCGCGCATGCCCGACGAGTCCGTGGAGGACCCGGGCGTGACGATGAGGAGGTTCGACCCGAGGGAGCTGATGTCCTCGGACACGTCCTTCTGGGTCCCCAGGCCGAGCCCGACCGTGAGGATGACCGCCGCGATGCCGATGAGGATGCCGAGCACCGTGAGGAGCGAGCGCATCGTGTGCGCGCGGATCGCGTCCCACGCCGTGGCGAGGGTCTCCGTCCAGCTCACGGCGCCACCACCCGCTCGTCCGACGTGACGAGGCCGTCCAGCACCCGCACCACGCGTCGGGACCGCTCCGCGACCTCGTGCTCGTGCGTGATGAGGACGATCGTGCGGCCCTGGGCGTGCAGCGCGTCGAGCAGGTCGAGCACGTCGGCCGTCGAGCGTGAGTCGAGGTTGCCCGTGGGCTCGTCCGCGAGGACGAGCGCCGGCTCCCCGACGAGGGCGCGCGCGACCGCGACGCGCTGCTGCTGGCCGCCCGAGAGCTGGCCGGGGCGGTTCGCGGTGCGGTCGGCGAGCCCGACGCGCGCGAGCGCCTCCGCGGCCCGCTCGCGACGCTCGGCCGGCGCGACGCCCTGGTACACGAGCGGGAGCTCGACGTTGCGCAGCGCGGAGAGCGACGGCAGCAGGTTGAACTGCTGGAACACGAACCCGACCTGCTCGCCCCGCACGCTCGCGAGGTCGGTCTCGTCCATGTCGGCGACGTCGTCGCCCGCGAGCCGGTAGGTCCCCGACGTGAGCGTGTCGAGGCAGCCCAGCACGTTCATGAGCGTCGACTTGCCCGAGCCCGACGGCCCGACGATCGCGACGTACTCGCCGCGCTCGATCCGCAGGTCGATGCCGCGCAGCGCCTCGAACTCGAGGTCTCCCGTGCGGTACGTCTTGCGCGCGCCCTGCAGGTCGATGACCGGACCGGCCTCGCGGGCGGCGTCGGGCGCGAGGGTCGCCGTGGGCCCGACGGCGGTGGTCGCCGCGCTCACGAGTTCCCGCCCTGGCCGGCGCGAGCGCCGCCCCCACCCTGCCCGCCGCCCGTCTGGGACGGGTCGAAGCCCTCGGGGAAGCCCTGCCCGCCCATCGGGAGCTGCGACGGGTCGAAGCCCTCGGGGAGGCCCTCCTCGCCCGTGCTGCCCTGCTCACGCCCGGCGCCCGGCGTGAACGCGGTGTACTGCACCGTGTCGCCCTCGCTGAGCCCGGACACGATCTCGACCGTCTGGCCCGACGTCTCGCCGGTCTCGACGACCTGCTCGGACGTGGTGCCGTCGTCGGCCACGAGGGTGACGACGGACGCGCCGTCGTCGTTCGTCGAGACCGCCGCTGCCGGGACGGCGAGCACGTCGGTGCGGCGCTCCGTGACGATGGAGACGTCCACGCTCACGCCGTCGTACAGGCCCTCGGGGTTCCCGGTGACGGTGATCGTCACCGGGTAGGCGACGGCGCCCTGCGTCGTGGAGGGCAGGCGGCCGATCGCGCTCACCGTGCCGAACACCGTCTCTCCGAGGTCGTCCGAGGTGAGCTCCGCCTGGTCGCCGGTCTCGATCGTCGCGACGTCTGACTCGCCGACGCTCACGTCGACCGTCCACGAGTCGGTCCCGACGATGGTGAACGCGACCGTGCTCGACGTCGTGGTGGTCGACGAGCTGCCGGACGTCGCGCCCGGTGCGGTGCCGCCGCCGGTGCTCGCGGACGAGCCCGACCCCGACGACGAGCCCGACGACGAGCCCACCGTGTCGCCCACGGCGACTCCGACGGACGTCACGAGCCCGGCCGCGGGCGCGGTGAGCGTGGCGTCGGCCATCGCGTCCGCCGCGTCGTCGTAGGACTGCTGCGCGACGGCGACGGCCGCCTCGCGTGCCTCGACGGTCGCGGTCGCGGCGTCCGACCCGTCGTCGGACTCCTCGGCGTCCGCGAGGTCGGCCTGCGCCTGCGCGAGGTCGGCGTTCGCCGACGCGAGCGCCGCGTCGAGCTGGAGCGTGTCGATCGTCGCGAGCGTCTGCCCCGCCTCGACGGTGTCGCCCGCCGCGACGTCGACGGTCTGCACCGTGCCCGACGCCTCGAACGAGACGTCCTCCTGGACGCCGGGAGTGAGCGTCCCGGTGGTCGTCACCGTCTGCTCGAACGTCGCCGTGCCCACCTCGACGGTCGTCGGCTGCGTCGCGCCCGCCTCCTGGGCGGACGACGCACGGGGCCGGAGCACGGTGAGGTAGACGACCAGGGCGGCGACGAGGACCACCACCACGACCCCGGCGACGATCGCCCGGCGTCGTGGCCGGCGACCGCGCAGGCGGCGGGCCAGCCGGTCGCGGCGGGAGCCGCCGTCGCCGGTGGGTCCGGGCCCGTCGCCGGGCTGGGCCTCGGGGTCGGGCGGGTCGCCGGGGGCCGTCCCGGTCGGTGCGGTCGCGGACGACCGTGTGCTCTGCTGCAGCACCCTCGTCTCCCTGGCTCGGTGCCACCCGGGTCGGCGGCGGTCGAACGCGAGGCTAGGGAGCGCGGATGGGGCGAACGTAGCGCCCGGCTGTGCGCCACCTATGAGGGTGGCGCGCCGGGCCTCAGGGGGCGGGCCGGGGCACCGCGTCGTCCCGGACGAGGAACGGGTCGAGCAGTCCCGGCGCCGCGCGGACGGCGAGCACGAGCGCCTCGTCGGCCGCCACGTCCGGCGCCTCGTAGACACCCCAGCCGGCGGCCGTCATCGCCGAGACGGTCCGGAGACCGAGACGCCGCTGCAGGACCGACTCGCGCAGCGCGATCGTGCTGACCGCGTCGCGCCGCAGGACGGTGGTCGCGCGGCTCATGAGCCCGGAGCGGACGACCAGGTGGTCCCCGACGATCGCGTGACCGAGCGCGCGGTAGGCGACGACCGCACCGCCCAGTGCGAGGACCCACACGGCCCCGCCCCACCCGACCGCGGCGGTCGGCAGCGCCCCGTTCGCCGCGAGCCACCACAGCCCCGCCGCGAGCGCGCCCGAGGACGCGGTCGCCCACCACAGCCGGCGCCGCAGCGCTCCGGCCGGGTGGTGCGCGAGGGGGACGGCGAGCGGGTCGGGGTCGGCGCCGAGCACGGCGCCCGCGACGGGTCTGGCGACGGAGACCGGCCCGCGCGGCAGGATCGTGGACGGCTGCGACGTCGACCACACCGAGAGCCCCGTGGTGATGACCTGCGTGTCGGCCATGCCCATCCAGCGCCACAGGAGAGGCTCACCGAGGTAGACGCCGCGCAGGCGCCGGTCGTCGCGGTTCACCTCGCGCGTCGTGAACAGGCCCTGGCGCGTGCGCAGCTGGGTGCTCTTCTCGCCGGGGACCCGCGCGAGCTCGAAGCCCCAGTGCGTCGTGAAGAAGCTGACCGCCATGCCGACGGCGCCGATCGCACCGGTGACGAGCAGCCCGAGGGCGATGGTCGCGGGCAGGCCGAGCGCTGCCTGGTCGACCAGGCCGTCGGCCCACGCGGCGAGGTCCAGGCCGAACGTCGCGCCGAGCCAGTACGCACCCCACAGCAGGCCGGCCGCGGTGACGAAGGCCCAGATGCTGAAGACGTTGTAGACGACCCACCACGGGCGCAGGCGCGCGAGCACCCGGCCGTCGGTGGCGCCCTCGGCGGCGTCGGTCGCGTCCGGCGTGGCGAGCAGCTCCCGGCGCAGCGCCTCCGCGTCCGCGCGGACGACGGCGTCGAGCGAGAGCGCGGACTCCCCGGCGGCGAGCTGCTGACCGGCGCCGACGAGCACGACGCGCAGTCCGGCGACGCGGTGCCGCAGCCGGGCCGTCGTGTCGACGCTGCGGACGCGGTCGCGGCGGACCGAGCGGTAGCGGCGCACGAGGACGCCCGTGCGCCGCTCGACGTAGTCCTCGGTGATGCGGTACCGCGTGAAGATCCAGCGCAGCACGTTGCGCACCGCTCCCAGCACGCCGAACGCGCCGACCAGGACGAGCGGCCACAGCGACCCCCAGCTCGCGTCGACGCCGAACACCCACACGGCGAGCGCCGTCGGCGCGACGGCGAGCACGGTCTGCGCGAGGTCGACCCAGATCATCCGTTGGCTCAGCCGGAGCCAGGGCGTGTCGTCCGCGACCGGCGCGTCGGACTCGCGGACGGCGTCGTCGGGGATCGCGCCGTCGTCGGCGGTACCGATCTCGTCGGTGGCACCGCGCTGGTGTGCGCCCGCCGCCTCGCCGACGCTCACGTCGCGTCCCCGGGCGTCTGCTCGGTGACGAGCGTGAGGCGCTCGGCGATCTCCGCGGCCACGTCCTTGTCGAGCCCGACGACGCTGATCGCCCCGCTCGACGACGCGGTCGTCACGCGCAGCGTCGCCAGGCCGAGGAGCTGCTCGAGCGGCCCGCGCACCGCGTCGACCGTCTGGACGCGGGACAGCGGCGCGACGCGCCACTCGCGCACGAGCCACCCCGTGAGCCCGTACACGGCCTGGTCCGTCGTCTCCCACCGGTGGACCGTGTACCGCCAGCGCGGCTCGACGAGCACGCGGACGGCCGTCCACAGCGCCGCGAGCACGATCGGCGCGACGAGCCACGGCCGCGCCGGGACCCACAGCCACGCGACGACGGCGAGGACGACGAGCACGAGCCCGCCCGAGCACAGCCCGCGCAGCACCCACCACCGCACCGCGCGCGGGTCGACCCGGTGCTGAGGCGGGCGCAGCCGCAGGGGGGCGGAGCCCGGTGCGTCGACCTGATCCGTGTCCATCCGACCACCCTGCCGGGTCGGACCGCCGCGCGGGAGTGCCAGACGTCATGCCCTGGCCCCGACCCGGGGTTCGGCGGGTAGCTCAGCCGGGCTGGTGGCTCGGTTCGGCGGGAGGGTCAGTCGCAGACCGGCCGGTCGTGCCCCGGCGTCGCGACGGTCTCGCGCTCGTCGGCGGTGTCGGACGGCCGGGCCGTGACAGTGACGGCGCCGGCGGCCGGCTCGCCACGGACGGCGAACGACTGGTAGGCGTTCTTGCCCGGCGCCACCGACGCGAACGTCTTCGAGCCCCACGGCGTGGCGACCTCGACGTCCAGGGTCACGGTGTCGTCGTTGACGACCCGCACCGCGACGTAGGGCTTGCCGGCCAGGCACCGGACCTCCGCCGTCGCCGTGACCGCGACCCCCGCGGGGACGTCGGGGTCGGTCGCCCCCGGCGCGAGCACCCGCAGCGCCGTGAGCCCCGCGTCGCCCTCGCGCCACGAGGTGGTCAGCGCCACGTACCGCGCCGTCCGCCCGACGTCGAGCGTGCCGCGCGCGGCGCCGCCCTCGATCGTCCCGACGTCCGTGAACGTCAGCCCGTCGTCGCTCACCGCGACCACGGCACCCGGGGTGGGTCCGCCGTCCCAGGCAGTCACGACGGACCCGATCTCGCGCGCCGCGCCGAGGTCGGTGACCATGCGGCCGTCCGGCCCGGGGACCCACGCGGTGCCGGGGTCGCCGTCCACGGCGAGCGACGGCGAGGTCATGCCCTCGGGCAGGACCGACGCGGGGAACGTGAGCGTGCTCAGCGCGTGGTCGGCCACCGGGAACGGCGTCGCGCCGGGGAAGCGCACGGTCGTGCCCGACGGCGTCGCCCCGGCCGATCGGACGTCGCCCGTCTCGGCGTTGCGCACCTCGACGGTGCCGTCGCCCGCGACGGTGACGGCCCGCGCGTCGTCCACGGTCACCGTGACGCCGACGGGCGTGCCGGCGTCGGCACCGGCGACGGTCGCGCGCGGGGCGAGGACGACCGCGTCGCCCGCGGGGACGGTCAGCCCGAGCGTGGACGTGTCCGCGCCCACCGTCTGCGTGCCGGCGTACACGGGGACGGCGCCGCCGTCGTGCGGGACGGTGAGCGTCGTCGTGACGTCCGCACCCGTGAGGTTGAACGCGACGACGTACCCGTCGACGGTGCTCACGAGCACCCCGGCCGCGTCGGCCGTGGGTACGCGGGCCCCGGCCTGCGCGGCGGTCGCCGCGGCGTCACCCGGGACCATCTCGACGAGCCGCGGACCGGTCGCGCCGTCCGTCAGCCGCACCACGTGCCGCGTGTCGCTCGCGCGCGACACGGTGACCGGCGCGTCGGACCCGCGCACGACGAACCCGGCCTCGCCCTCGACGGCGACTGGCTCAACGTCGAGGG
>CAZFUQ010000001.1:44697-45990 GCA_964521905.1 uncultured Cellulosimicrobium sp. | reverse complement strand
CATCGCCAAGTACGAAGACCGGTACGTCATCCCCACCGCCCACACCGAGATCGCCAGAGAGCTCGACGAGCTGTCCTGCTCCCTCGACGTCGACGGCGGCCCCGGCATGGGTGGCATGGGTCTGACCGGCGCCGGTCCGTTCGGGGAGACGTCCGGCAGCCCGGTGCCCGTCGCGGTGGAGAACTTCCACGTGCTGCAGTCCCGGCAGACGGCGGACAGCCCGTACGGGCCGGCGACACCGGGCCGCGTCAACCTGCTCAACTGGGACGGCAACGGTCGTCCGCCGGGCCTGTTCCCGCCGTCCGACAGCGCCACGGCGGCCGGGGTCGACACGTCGGGAGGCGTCGCGCCCGGAGCACCCGGGTCGCTCCCGGGCGGGCGCCAGGACGCACGCCACGACACGATGCACGGGCCGCCGACGGGCGCGGTTCCCGACGACGGACGAGCACCCGGATCGCCGCCGCGCGGCGGTACCGAGGGCGCCGACGGGGCAGACGGGGCGGACCGATGAGGGCCCGTTCGCTCCTGCCGACGCCGACGCTGCGACCCGGAGCGACCCCGCGCGGGCCGCAGCCCGACCACCTGGCCCCCGTGCCGACGTCGGGCACCCAGCGCCGCACGACCCACATGGCCGCCTCGCTGCTGCTGGCCTATCCCGACGACGACGCGCTCGCCGCGGTCCCGACGGTCCGGGCCGCGACGCCCTCGCTGCCGGCACCCGTCCGCGAGCGCCTCGACGCGTTCTGCGACCTGCTCTCGACGCACGCGGTCGGGCGTGACCTGCGCGACCTCCAGGCGCGGTACGTCGCGACGTTCGACCTCAAGCGGAAGTGCGCGATGTACCTGTCGTACTACGCGGCGGGAGACACCCGGCGGCGCGGGACGGCGCTCGTCGCGTTCGTCGAGGCGTACCGGGCCGCGGGCTGGGAGATCGCCGGTGCCGAGCTGCCCGACCACCTGCCGACCGTCCTCGAGTTCTCCGCCCGCACGACGGGCGACGACGCCACGATCGCGGCGGGCCTGCTCGCGGCGCACCGCGACGGCATCGAGGTGCTGCGTGCCGCTCTCGAGCAGCAGGCGAGCCCCTGGACCGGGGTCGTCGAGGCGGTGTGCCTCACGCTGCCTCCTCTCGACGAACGCACGCAGCAGCGGTACGTCGAGCTCGTCACGGCGGGACCGCCGGCCGAGCTCGTGGGGATGGAGCCGTTCGCGCTCGCGCCGTACGGCGCCGAGGGGCCGGCCGGCCGGGCCACGAGCACGGGGGTGGCGGGATGAGCGGTGTGAGCACGGGCG
>CAZFUQ010000001.1:39207-44687 GCA_964521905.1 uncultured Cellulosimicrobium sp. | reverse complement strand
CCTGCTGTGGGTCGTGTTCCCGTACGTGACGTTCGCGGTGTTCGTCGTCGGCTCGATCTGGCGCTACCGGTACGACAAGTTCGGCTGGACCACGCGGTCGAGCGAGCTCTACGAGAAGCGGCTGCTGCGCCTCGGTTCGCCGATGTTCCACTTCGGGCTGCTGTTCGTGATCCTCGGCCACCTCATGGGGCTGGTCATCCCCAAGTCGTGGACCGACGCGGTGGGCATCAAGGAGGTCGCGTACCACTTCGTCGCGACCTACATGGGGTCGATCGCGGCCGTCGTGCTCGTCGCGGGTCTCCTCATCCTCATCTACCGACGGCGCACCTCCGGCCCCGTGTTCCGCGCGACGACGCGCATGGACAAGACCATGTACGTCTTCCTCGCGGCGTCGATCCTGCTCGGCGCCTGGGCCACGCTGCAGACGCAGCTCCTCGCCGGCGGGCACGGGTACGACTATCGCGAGACCATCTCGCCGTGGTTCCGGTCGCTCTGGTACCTCCAGCCGCAGCCCGCGCTCATGGAGGGCGTCCCCGCGGCGTTCCAGCTCCACATCGTCGCGGCGAACCTGCTGTTCGTCCTCTGGCCGTTCACGCGGCTCGTGCACGCGTTCTCCGCGCCCGTGCCGTACCTCTTCCGCCCGTACGTCGTCTACCGCTCGCGCGACGCCTCCGTGGCCGCGCGCGCCCCGCGCCCGGGGTGGGACCCGTCGGAGCGTCCGGGCCCGCGCTGAGCACACGCCGGAGCGGACGCCGTGCGCACCGGCTGAGATCCGACGTGACCGGCACCGGTCACAGGGCGCGTCGTCCTCGGGTCCCGTGAGCGATGAGTCCCGAGCGGTCCGCCGGTCCTCCCTGTCGACGTCGAGCGCCCGCACGGCGCCTGCGACCCTGCCGGAGGACCCCATGACGACCACGCAGAGCAGCACCCCGACCGCTGCGGGACCCGGACGACCCCCCGTCGTCGACCTGGCCACCTGGCAGCTCGCCCGCGACGAGCTCCTGGTCCGCGAGAAGGCCCACACCCACGAGGGTGACGCCCTCGCCGCAGCGCGCCGCCGGCTGCCGATGGTCGAGATCGACGGCGCCGTCGAGGTCGTCGGCCCCGACGGCCTCGTGCCGTTCGTCGACCTGTTCGAGGGCCGGGACGAGCTCGTGGTCTACCAGCACATGTGGCACGACGGCGCCCCGCACCAGGGCCAGTGCGAGGGCTGCACCTGGACGGCGTGGCACCTGCGGGACGCCGTCTACCTCCACGCGCGCGGCGTCTCCTTCGCGATCCTCACGGTGGGTCCGTGGGACGAGGTGGCCCCCTACGTCGAGTTCATGGGCTACACCCAGCCCTGGTACTCGGTGCGCGGCCTCGACGAGCCGGTGGGCGGCGAGATGGGGTACCTCAGCACCTTCCTGCGCGACGGCGACCGTGTCTTCCTCACGTACCGCACGACGGGACGTGGCACCGAGCCGACCAGCCCGCACTTCGCCCTGCTCGACAGGACGCCCTACGGCCGCGGCGAGTCCTGGGAGGACAACCCCGAGGGCTGGCCCGAGGGCCGGGACGTCTGCTGGTACTGGCGCTCGGACGCTGACGGCGTCGCCGGCTGGTGCCGGACCACCCGCCCCGTCCCGCAGTGGACCCGCCCCGGCGCGACCCCGGTCGAGACGCTCGGCCGGCACGGCCACCACCACTGACGCGCCGTCAGAGGGCGCGCGTGAGGTAGACGCTCAACGGGTCGTCCGTGTAGTCGGCGAACGGCGGGCAGGGCTCGAACCCGTGGCGCACGTAGAGCCGGCGTGCGGGGGCGAAGTAGTCCTCGGAGCCGGTCTCCAGGCTCACGCGGTCGAGACCACGGTCACGCGCGGCGTCGAGCAGGTGCGCGAGGACCGCGGCGGCCACGCCCCGGCCCCGGGCGGCCGCCGTCGTCCGCATGGACTTGAGCTCGCCGAGGGTGGCGTCGTGCTGCTTGAGCGCACCGCACCCGAGGAGCGTGCCGTCCGCGGACCGGGCGGTCACGAACGTGATGTCGGGCCCGCGCAGCCGGTCGACGTCCAGCGCGTGCACGCTCTCGGGCGGGGACGTCGCGTGCATGTCGTCCAGGTGCTCCTGCAGCAGCGCCAGCACGTCGTCAGCCGCCAGGTCCTCGACGGCGACGCGCACGTCCGCCCGGGTCGTCGTCTCGCTCACGCCCCGAGCGTGCCACACCACTCACCGAGCGATGCAGCAGCGCTCGACCCGTACCCCTCACCCGTCGGGCGACGTGCTCGCTCGCTCGCGACCTTCCCCGCATGACGCCGCGATGTCGAGCACGTGACGTCGGTCTCTCCGTGGTTTCTCGCGGCCCGAGAGAGGTGACACTCCGCAGATGCGGGTCTATCGTCCGAGCCATGCCGCACTTTCGGATTCGAGACGCCGCGAGCCTGCTCGGGGTCAGCGACGACACCGTCCGCCGCTGGGTCGACGCCGGCGACCTCGCCGCGAGCGTCGACGACGCCGGGCGCAAGGTCGTCGACGGCGCGGAGCTCGCGCGCTACGCCGTCGCGCAGTCCCACCCGACCCCGGACCCGTCGGGCGTCGCGCGCTCCGCCCGCAACCGCTTCGTCGGGATCGTCACGGACGTCGTGAGCGACACCGTCATGTCCCAGGTGGAGATGCTCTGCGGCGGGCAGCGCGTCGTGTCGCTCATGAGCACGGAGGCCGTGCGCGAGCTGCGCCTCGAACCCGGAAGCCTGGCCGTCGCGGTCGTCAAGGCGACGACCGTCATCGTCGAGACCCCTGGAGGAACCGCGTGAGCCCTGTCGCACGCACCCGCACGCCCGCCCGCCCGACGACGCGGTCGGGCCTCGTCAACCGGCGCACCCTCGCCGCCCTGGGGACGGCGGCACTCGTCGCCGGTCTCGCCGCGTGCGGTGCCGGCTCGGACGCCGGGGACGACGACGCGTCGCCGTCGGACGCCGCGACCAGCACCGCGAGCACGCCCGTCGAGGAGCGCACGCTGACCGTGCTCGCCGCGGCGTCGCTGCGCGACGTGTTCACCGACCTGGCCGAGGACTTCGAGGCCGAGCACGACGGCGTGACGGTCGCGCTGTCGTTCGCCGGGTCGTCGGACCTGGGCGACCAGATCCTCGCGGGCGCGCCCGCCGACGTCTTCGCCTCGGCCGACGAGCGCAACATGACGCGCGTGGTCGACGAGGGCGACGCGAGCGACCCCGTCGCGTTCGCGACGAACACGCTGACGATCGTGACGCCGCCCGGCAACCCGGCGGGCGTCGAGAGCTTCGCCGACCTGGCACGCGAGGACGTCAAGGTCGTCGTGTGCGCACCGGAGGTCCCGTGCGGCGGAGCGACGGACAAGGTCGCCGACGCCGCCGGCGTGACGATCCACCGCGTGAGCGAGGAGGCGAGCGTCACGGACGTGCTCGCCAAGGTGACGTCGGGCGAGGCGGACGCCGGACTCGTGTACGTCACGGACGCGACGCTCGCGGGTGACGACGTCGAGGTGGTCACCGTCCCGGAGACCGACGCGGCGCTCAACGTCTACCCGATCGCCGTCGTCGCCGCGGCCGAGGAGTCCGGGCCGGAGCAGGTCGAGCTCGCGCAGGCGTGGATCGACCTCGTGACGGGAGACACCGGCCAGGCCGCCCTCGCCGCGGCAGGCTTCGGCGCGCCGTGACCCCCACCCCCCAGCCGCTCCCGCGGGCCCGCCTACGCGCCGTCGCGCCGCGCCCGCGGGCCCGCCTACGCGCCGTCGTGCCGCGCCTACGCGCGGGCACCGCGCGGACGGTCGAACCCCCGCGCGGCGCACGAAGGTCCGCGCGAACCGGCAGACCCTGATGCGCGGGCTCCCCCGCTGGGTGCTGGCCCCGGCGCTGCTCGGCGCGCTGTTCGTCGTCGTCCCCGTGGTGGCGATGGTCGGGCGCGTCGACGTCGCGCCGGGCCCGGACGGGACGGGCGGGTTCTGGGCGCTCGTCACGTCGCCGTCCGCGGTCGACGCGCTCGGGCTGTCGCTGCGCACGTCGCTGACGGCGACCGTGCTCTGCGTCCTGCTGGGCACGCCGATGGCGCTCGTCCTCGCCCGCACGACGTTCCCCGGCCAGCGCGTCGCGCGCGCGCTCGTCCTGCTGCCGCTCGTGCTGCCGCCCGTCGTGGGCGGCATCGCGCTGCTCTACACGTTCGGCCGCCGGGGGCTGATCGGCCAGCACCTCGAGGTGCTCGGGATCCAGATCGCCTTCTCCACGACCGCCGTCGTCATGGCGCAGACGTTCGTCGCGCTCCCGTTCCTCGTCCTGAGCCTCGAGGGCGCGCTGCGCACCCAGGACACCCGCCACGAGGACGTCGCCGCGACGCTCGGCGCGAGCCCGACGACGGTCCTGCGGCGCGTCACGATCCCGCGCGTCCTGCCCGGGCTGCTCTCCGGGGCGGTCCTCGCGTTCGCGCGCGCCCTCGGCGAGTTCGGCGCGACCCTCACGTTCGCGGGAGCCCTGCAGGGCGTCACGCAGACCCTGCCCCTCGAGATCTACCTGCAGCGCAGCGCCGACCCGGACAGCGCCGTCGCGCTGTCGTTCGTCCTCGTGGTCGTCGCGGTGATCATCACGGCCGCCGTCCACGGCCCGCGCGTCCTCGGCGGGCCGGGCGCGAGCCCGGGCCGTCCGCGACGGGGCGGTCCGGTCGTCGGGGAGGAGGGGACGCCGGGGCGAGGCGGCGCGGACCCCACCACGAGCGTGGACGCGACCCCCGCCGCGCTCGCGGTGCGCGCCGTCGTCCCGGACCGCGGCCTCGACGTCGACCTCACGCTCGCCCCCGGCGAGGTCGTCGCGATCCTCGGCGGGAACGGGGCCGGGAAGTCGACGCTCGTGCAGGTCGTCGCGGGGCTCCTGCCCGCGGGCCAGGTGCGCGACGCGCGGGTCGTCGTCGACGGCACCGACGTCACCCGGGCAGCCCCCCGGCGCCGGCACGTCGCCTGGCTGAGCCAGCGTCCGCTGCTGTTCGAGAACCTCACCGTCGAGGACAACGTCGCGTTCGGGCTGCGCGCGCGGGGCCGCGCTCGCGTCCGGGCTCGCCGCGAGGCGCGGGGGATGCTCTCCCGGGTCGGGGCGGGGAACCTCGGGGCCCGTCGGTCGACCGACCTGTCCGGTGGGCAGGCGCAGCGCGTCGCGATCGCGCGAGCCCTGGCGACCGACCCGCGCGTCCTCCTGCTCGACGAGCCGCTCGCCTCGCTCGACGTCGGCGTCGCCCAGCACGTGCGCTCGGTCCTCCACGACGCGCAGCGCGACCGGCCCCGCACCACGCTCCTGGTGACCCACGACCTGCTCGACGTCCTGCTCCTGGCGGACCGCGCCGTCGTGCTGGAGGACGGGCGGGTCGTCGAGGACGGGCCGGTCGACGAGGTGCTCACGCGGCCCCGGTCCCGCTTCGCCGCGCGCCTCGCCGGGGTCAACCTGCTCACGGGGAGCGTCACGCACGTCGTGCACCAACCCGCCGTC
>CAZFUQ010000001.1:6152-39107 GCA_964521905.1 uncultured Cellulosimicrobium sp. | reverse complement strand
CGGCGCGGGGGCGGGCGGCGCACCGGGCGCCTCCACCCGCACGGACGCGGAGGTCGTCGAGAGCGAGGCGACGCTCGCCGTCGACGGCGCGGGCGTGCACGTCCTGGGCACCGCGAGCGAGGCGCTCGAGGCCGGCGCGAGCGCCGTCGCCGTGTTCGAGCCGCGCGCGGTCGCGGTCCACCGCGCCACCCCCGAGGGCAGCCCGCGCAACGCGTACCGCGTGGTCGTGACGAGCGTCGAGCCGCACGGCCCGCTGCTGCGCACGTGGGGCCGGGTCGAGGTGGAGGGGGTACGCTCGCGGCGCCCGGGCGACCCGTCCGCCGTCGGGCACGACGACGCCCCGCGCCTCGCCGCCGACCTCACCCCGCGTGCCGTCGCCGAGCTCCGGCTCGCCCCGGGCGAGCGCGTGTGGTTCGTCGTCAAGGCGGCCGAGGTCCGCGTCCACCCCCGCTGACCCCACCGTGCCGAGGTAGAGGCCTGGTCTCCCGAGGTAGAGCCGTGGTCATGACCAGGGCTCTACCTCGACGAACCAGGCCTCTACCTCGGCGGGGATGGTGGTGTCAGACGGCGGCCGGTGCGTCGTGCGGGTGCGCGCGGTCCGCGTCAGGTGCCACGACCCGCGTGCCCCGCGACCACTCGCCGCCGCGCGCCCGGACGGCGACGAGCAGGACGACGAGCCCGACGAACGTCATCGCCGCACCCACCCACAGCGGCGACGTGAAGCCGAAGCCCACCGCGATCGTCAGGCCGCCGAGCCAGGCGCCGAGCGCGTTGCCGACGTTGAACGCCGCGATGTTCGCGCCCGACGCGAGCGTGGGCGCGCCCTGCGCGAACGACATGACGCGCATCTGCAGGCCGGGCACCGTCGCGAAGCCGAACGCGCCCATGAGCACGAGGCTGACGACCGTCATCACCTGGCTCGTCGCGGTGAGCGCGAAGACGCCGAGCACGACGGCGAGCGCCGCGAACAGCACGACGAGCGTCGTCCCGAGCCGCCGGTCCGCCGCGCGCCCGCCGACCAGGTTGCCGACGAACAGCCCGCCACCGAACAGCACGAGCAGCCACGGCACCGACGCCGACGTGAACCCGCCGACCTCCGTGAGCGTGAACGCGATGTAGGTGAACGCACCGAACATGCCCCCGAACCCGAGGACCGTCACGGCGATCGAGAACCACACCTGCGCGCTGCGGAACGCGGCGAGCTCGCCACGCAGGCCTGCTCCCCGGCCCGACGCGCGGGCCGCGCCGGGGGCGACAGCCGCACCGGAGGCGGCGACCGCATCGGGGGCGGCGACCGCGCCGGGCGAGCCGGTCCGGCCGGGTGCCGCGACGCCGTCGGGCACGGACGCGCCGACCCGCGCCGGCACGAGGACCGCGATGCCGACGAGCGCGACGACCCCGATCACGGTGATGGCCCAGAACGTCGCGCGCCACCCGGCCGCCTGGCCGAGGAACGTGCCGAAGGGGACGCCGAGGACGTTCGCGATGGTCAGGCCGGCGAACATGATCGAGATGGCGCCGGCACGCTTCGCGGGCGCGACGAGGTCGGCAGCGACGACCGCCCCGATCCCGAAGAACGCGCCGTGGCACAGCGCGGCGACGACGCGGCCGAGGAGCATCGCCTCGTAGGTCGCGGCGACGGCCGACAGCAGGTTGCCCGCGATGAACAGGACCATGAGGCCGAGCAGCGCCTTCTTGCGGTCCACGCGTGTGAGGGCAGCCGTGAGGCCGATCGCGCCGACGGCGACGGAGAGCGCGTAGCCCGAGATGAGGTAGCCCGCGACGGACTCGGTGACGCCGAAGTCGGCGGCGACCTCCGGCAGCAGGCCCATGATGACGAACTCCGTGAGCCCGATGCCGAAGCCCCCGATGGCGAGGGCCCAGAGGGCGACTGGCATGACGATCTCCTGTGTTCTGGGGACGTTCCGCGGGACGGATCTGCGTTGCAGACGCGTTCACCCGGCGTGTGCACTAGTTGCAGACGCGCGGCATTGATAGTTGCACACGCTGATTACTTGCACAAGCGCTATAGTCGTGACCGCACGCACCACCGAGGAGGACCCATGGGAATCGCCGACGACGCCGTCGAGATCCGAGCGCAGGGATGGCGCACGCTCGCCGCGCTGCACGGCCTCATCGACACCGCGCTCGAGCGCTCCCTGCAGGCGGAGCACGACCTCTCGGTCGTCGAGTACACCGTCCTCGACGCGCTCTCGCGCCAGGACGGGTGGCACATGCGCATGCAGCAGCTCGCCCGCGCCGCGGCGCTCTCCCCCAGCGCGACGACGCGACTCGTCAACCGGCTCGAGGACCGCGGGCTGCTCACACGGATCCTGTGCCAGGACGACCGTCGCGGGATCTACACCGAGCTCACCCCGGCGGGCGAAGCGCTCCTGCTCGCCGCGCGCCCGACCCACGACGCGACGCTCGAGTCGGCGCTGCGCGACGCGACCGACGCCCCCGAGCTCGCCCCGCTCGTCGACGCGCTCCACGCGCTCCCGGCGCAGGCCGCCGTCGCGTAACCCGCGCACGTCCCCCGCGCACGACCCCACCCACGACGACGCCGCCCGCTCCCCCCCGAGGGGTGCGGGCGGCGTCGTGCAGGGCGGGCCTGCGCCACGTGTGAAGGACGGTCAGCTGATCCTGCGGCGGTAGACCGCGACCGCCCACCCGTACGCGACGACCAGGATGCCGACGAGCCAGGCGAGTGCGACCCAGATGTCGCTCCCGACGGGCTCCTGCGCGAACAGGGCCCGGATCGTGTCGACGACGGACGTCACCGGCTGGTTCTCGGCGAACCAGGCGACCGGGCCGGGCATCGTGTCGGTGGGGACGAACGCCGAGCTGATGAACGGCAGGAAGATCAGGGGGTAGCTGAAGGCGCTGGCGCCGTCGACGGTCTTCGCGGACAGGCCGGCGATCACGGCGAGCCAGGTCAGGGCGAGGGTGAACAGGACGAGGATCCCGCCGACCGCGAACCAGGCACCGAGGGAGGCGCCGGTGCGGAACCCCATGAGGAGCGCGACCCCGACGACGATCACGATCGAGGCGAGGTTCGCCACGACCGAGGTCAGGACGTGGGCCCAGAGCACGCTCGACCTCGCGATCGGCATGGACTGGAAGCGCTCGAAGATGCCGCCCTGCAGGTCGAGGAACAGCCGGTACGCGGTGTACGCGACCCCGGACGCGATGGTGATGAGCAGGATGCCGGGGAGCATGTAGTCGATGTACGACTCGCCGGTGCCGGTGTTGATGGCACCGCCGAGCACGTAGACGAACAGCAGCATCAGCGCGACCGGGGTGACCGCGGTGGTGATGATCGTGTCGGGGCTGCGCAGGACGTGCCGCAACGAGCGGCCGGTGAGGACACCGGTGTCGGCGAGGACGTGGCTGGTCATCAGGACTCCTCTCCTGCCGGACGGGTGCCGTCCTCGTGGGGGCTGGTGGCGGCGGTCTCACCGACGAGGGAGAGGAAGACGTCCTCGAGGGAGGGCTGCCTCTCGACGTACTCGACCTCGGCGGGCGGGAGGAGCCGCTTGAGCTCCGCGAGCGTGCCGTTCTGGATGATCGTCCCCTGGTGCAGGATCGCGATGCGGTCGGCGAGCTGCTCGGCCTCGTCGAGGTACTGGGTGGTCAGCAGGACGGTCGTGCCGCTCTTCGCGAGCCCCTTGACCGTCTGCCACACGTCGATCCGGGCCTGCGGGTCCAGCCCGGTGGTGGGCTCGTCGAGGAAGATGATCGGCGGGTCGCCGATCAGGCTCATCGCGATGTCGAGCCGGCGCCGCATGCCGCCCGAGTACGTCGACGCCGGGCGGCGGCCCGCCTCGGTGAGCGAGAACCGGGCGAGCAGGCCGTCCGCGATCGCACCCGGGTCGCCCAGGTGACGCAGCCTCGCGACGAGCACGAGGTTCTCCCTGCCCGTGAGCACCTCGTCGACCGCCGCGAACTGACCCGTCAGGCTGATCGACTCGCGCACGTCGCCGGGCTTCGCCGCGACGTCGAAGCCGTGGACCGTCGCGGTGCCCGCGTCGGCCTTCAGCAGGGTCGACAGGATCCTCACCAGCGTGGTCTTGCCCGCTCCGTTCGAGCCGAGCAGAGCGAAGATCGACCCTGCCCTGACGTCGAGGTCGACGCCTCGCAGCACGTTCAGGTCCTTGAAGGACTTCTCGACGCCCCGTACCCGGATGGCGGGTCCGAGCGCCTGGTCGGTGGTCATGTCTGGTTCTCCGTCTCCCTGCGGGGCCCCGCGTCGTCGGCGGCGGCCCGATGGTCGGTGTCGTTCCGTCAGGGGCGGCGGACGACGACGTTGCCGTAGCCGGTGCTGGCGTGGATCTCCGCGGTGGCCTCGTCGTCGACGGGCCCCTCGGTGGGGGTGAGCTCGTTGCGGACCGTGCCGTGCTCCGAGGCGACGTCGAGGTAGGCGGCGGTGCCGTGGGGTACGCCCACCTCGATCGAGCCGTAGGAGGAGGTGAGCGTGGCGCTGCCGGACTCGAGCGTGTCGACCCGGATGCCGGCGTGGGCGGACTTCACCGTGAGGGTGCCGCGCACGCGGCTCACCGCGACGTCGGCGTGCGCACCGTGCACCGCGAGGACGCCCGTGACGGAGCCGACGGTGGTGGTCCCGTTGGTCGCGCGGATCGTCCCGTCGCCGGCGACCTCGTCGATGCGCACGGACCCCGCGCTCGCCCTGACGTCCAGGGTGCCGGCGACCCGGCGGGCGGCGACCGAACCGGCGGAGACCTTGAGGTCGAGCCGGTCGACCTGGTCGACGCGGGCGTCCCCGGCGGAGAGCGACATCTCGACGGCGCGGAGCGAGCCCTCGGCGTAGAGCGAGCCCGTCTTGCCGCGCAGCTCGGAGCCCGCGGGCAGCTCGACGGTGATGTCCGCGGTGCCGGCCGCGAAGGGAAGGACGAACTGCTTCCAGGAACCCGGGTAGGTGATCGTCACCGTGTCGCCGTCGCGGCCGACACGGACCTCCTCGGCGGCGCGCACGCTGCCGGGCTTCGGGTTGGTGGGCAGCACCGTGACGACGACGTCCTCGCGCTCCCCGGCGACGACGTGCAGGTTGGCGAAGGGCACGTCCACGACGACCGGGACGGGGGCAGAGGTAGGGAACGTGGGCATGACTTCTCCAAGGCGTGGTGTCGGTGTGGTGTCGTGCTGTGCTCTAGGGGTGCGCGCTCAGCGCACCCAGCCGGTGACGCGGTTCTCGCCGCCGCGCTGCTGGGCGCGGGTCCGGGCCGCGGGACGGCCCTCCGCCTGCTCGAGCGCCGCGGCGACCGCACGGACGAGCCAGGTGTTGACCGAGATGCCGTCGCGGGCGGCGGCGACGTCGACCTGCGCCTTCAGGTGGTCGGGCAGGCGCAGGGTGGTGCGGGTGGTGGCGCCCTCCTCGACGTCGACGCTCGACACCGGCCCGGCGAGGGGCTGCCGCACGGGCGAGGGGGCAGCCGCGGAGGTCGTCGGCGCGGCGACGGGAGCAGGGGCCGCGACCACGAACTCCGGGTCGCCGCCGCGCAGACGGACGTCGACCGAGCCGGGCGCGAGCTCGGCGGAGATCTCGCCCGCCGCGGCGGAGAGGGCGTCGAGCAGGACGAGGCGCACGGCGGCGTCGAGCGGGGCGGTCAGGCGCTCGGCGAGCTGCCGGGCGTCGTCACCGGCGGCGTCGGCCGCGGTACCCAGGCGGTGCTGGAGGTCGTTGACGTAGGGCGTGAGGTCCATGACGCCATCATGGCACCACAGGTGGTGTCACCACAACCCCCAAGCGACACCATCTTGCACCAGCATGACACCACGCCGTCGTGGCGGGCCAGCGGGCGCTTCCGCCGTCGCGCCGACCGCACGTCTCGACGTGCAGCGCAGGCCGCACGGACCTCGATGCGACTGCCTACCTGGGGCGCGGGCACGACCCCTCGGCGAAGAGGCGCTCCAGATGCTGGTCGATGGCAGCCAGTGCGGCCCGAGGCTCGATCACCTCGAGCTCGAGCAGCGGGGTGAACCCGGTCAGCGCAAGGATGAGATCGGTCTCGATGTCCGGGTCGCGGTCCGGGGCGATCTGCCCCTGCGCGGCCGCCTGGCGGACGAGGCGCTCGATCATGGCGCGACCGTCACGGAGCCCGAGGGCCGCCTGCCTGCGCAGTGCCGGGTCGTGCAGGGCCTCCAGGACGTACGCGGCGCTCATCCGGGACGAGGCACGGGCGTCGGGGTGCAGGGGGAGCATCTCGGCGAGCACCAGGCGCAGCACGTCCCTGGGGTGCGGAGGGTGGTCGAGCCCGGCCAGCCCGCGCGCGACCCGGTCGGCGGTCCGGTCCGCAGCGAACTCCATCGCGAACGTCAGCATCGCCGTGCGGGACGCGAAGTAGTGCTGCAGCTGACCCAGCGAGACCCCCGCCTCGCCTGCGACCTCACGCAGGGTCGCCCGCGACCAGCCGTGCTGGTCGACGACCCGCCACAGGGCGTGCGCGATCGCCTCGCGTCGTTCCTGGTGATCCACCAGCTTTGGCACGCCAGCCCCTTCCGGTTTCCAATACGCATGACACAATACAGCCGTATGGCAACCTTGGGACGGAGTGACGATGGCTGACCCGCACCCACCACCCGCGTTCTTCAACCCGTACGCGGTCGCCGTCGACGAGGAGGTGGCGATCGCGCTGCTGGCAGACATGCACATCCGGAAGGCGATCGAACGAGGCGAGTTCGACGACCTGCCCGGCAGCGGCAAGCCGCTCGACATGCCTGACCGCCACGACCCCGACTGGTGGCTGAAGAACCTCCTGAAGCGCGAGCGGCTCGTGCTGCTGCCGCCCTCGATCGCGCTGCGCCAGGAGGACGCCGCGCTGGACGAACGCCTCGACGAGATGTGGAGCGAGGCGGACGTGCGTCACGAGATCGAGGAGTTCAACAGGCGAGTGCTTCGTGGCCGCTACCAGCCGCCCGCCGGGCCGCCCCTGGTCACCATGCCGCGGGACGTCGAGGCGACGACTGCCGCATGGGCGGATCGCCGCGCGAGGCGAGCCGCGGAGGCACGGGCGAGGGCACGTGCGGACGCGCCCGACGACGCGGGCCGGACGTCGCGCGCACTACGCCGGGGGTGACACCACCGCGTCGAGCGCGCCACGCACCTCGCCGACGATCGCCGCCATCGCCGCCTCGGCCGCACCCGCGTCCCCGTCCGCGACGGCCCGCGCGACCGCCTCGTGCTGGTCGAGCGCCTCCGGGACGGGCGAGGCGGGCATGAGCCCGAGGTGGGTGCGACCGCTGAGCACGGCCGCCACGACCCCCGCGAGCGCGCCGAACATCTCGTTGCCGCTCGCGCGCAGCAGGAGCTCGTGGAACCGGACGTCGAGACCGAGGAACTCCTCCAGGTCGCCGGCCTCGCCGAGCAGGCGCATGCGCGCGGCGAGCGCGACGAGCTCGGCGCGCTCGGCGTCGTCGGCGTGCTGCGCGGCCCCCGCGGCGGCGAAGGGCTCGACGGCATGACGCAGGTCCGTGAGCGTGCGCAGCTGCGCGTCGCGCCCCGGTCCCTCGAGCCGCCACTGGATGACGCGCGGGTCGAGCACGTTCCAGCGCTCGACGCCGAGCACCACGAGCCCGACGCGTCGCTTCGAGCGCACGAGACCGAGACCCTCGAGAAGGCGCATCACCTCGCGCGCGACCGTCCGCGAGACGCCGAACTCCGATCCGATGGACTCGAGCGTCAACGGGGTGCCCACCGGGACGTCGCCGCCGGTGATGCGGCGCCCGAGCGCGTCGAGCACGGGACCGTGGAGCGACGTCGTCGACATGCACCGAGCCTAGTTCCGCAAATTGGTGTGATCAATCACTTGCAAAAGGTGCTACCAATGAGTCATGGTGGTGCGGCGGCGACCACGATGGTCACCGCCCGGCCCCGGACGACGCGCCGCCGCCGCACGGGACCGGACAGACGGACGACACGGAAGTCGAGACATGGACACCGACGTCAGCACCACCGCCGAGCCCCAGCACCTCGTCGTCATGGGCGTCGCAGGATCGGGCAAGACCACCGTCGCGACGCTCCTCGCCGAGCGCCTCGGCACCGAGTACGCCGAGGCCGACCAGTTTCATCCCCAGGCGAACATCGACAAGATGAGCGCCGGGACCCCGCTCACCGACGAGGACCGGTGGCCGTGGCTCGAGGCGATCCGCGACTGGCTGAGCGCCGAGGCCGATGCCGGCCGCTCCGGCGTCGTGACGTGCTCCGCGCTCAAGCGGTCCTACCGCGACCTGCTGCGCACCGCGCGCGGCCGCGTCTGCTTCGTCCACCTCGACGGCAGCCCCGAGCTCCTCGCCGAGCGCATGGAGCACCGCAGCGGCCACTTCATGCCGACGTCGCTCCTGCCCTCGCAGCTCGCGACGCTCGAGCCGCTGGCCGACGACGAGCCCGGCTTCACGGTCGACGTCACCCGCACGCCCGAGGAGATCGCCGACCTCGTGCTCGACCGTCGCGCGGACTGCGGCGGGACGGCCTTGGCCCCGGCCCCGACGGAGGTCCAGCGATGATCGCCGCGCTCGCCCCGCACGCACCCGTCCTCGCGGCCGGAGTCACGCGCGCCGCCGAGGACGCGGCCGTCACCGACGCCGGCACGGCCCAGCTGATCCTGGCCGCCGTCGTCGGCATCGCGACGATCGTCGTGCTCATCGTGTGGCTCAAGCTGCACCCGTTCCTCGCGCTCATGCTCGGTTCCGCGGTCCTCGCCGTGGTCGCCGGCATCGACTTCGTCGACGCGTTCACGAGCTTCTCCGCCGGGCTCGGGTCGACCGTCGCCGGGGTCGGCGTCCTCATCGCGCTCGGCGCCATCATCGGCAAGCTGCTCATCGACTCCGGGGGCGCCGACCAGATCGTCGACACGATCCTGGGCAAGACGTCGACGCAGCGTCTGCCGTGGGCCATGGCCCTCATCGCGTTCGTCGTCGGCATCCCGCTGTTCTTCGAGGTCGGCGTCGTCCTCCTCGTGCCCGTGGTGATGCTCGTCGCGAAGCGCGTCCGCACCAACCCGATCCTCGTCGGCATCCCCGCGCTCGCCGGCCTGTCCGCGCTGCACGGCCTCGTGCCGCCGCACCCCGGCCCGCTGCTCGCGATCGACGCGCTCGGCGCCGACCTCGGCCTCACGCTCGGCCTCGGCCTGCTCGTCGCGGTCCCGACCGTCATCGTGTCCGGCCCGCTGCTCGCCAAGCCGCTCGCGCGCTGGGTCCCGCTGCCGCCGCCCACGTCCGTCCTCGGCGTGACCGAGCGCGACGAGGACGCGCCCCGCCCGAGCTTCGCCGTGTCGGTGGGCGTCGTGCTCCTGCCCGTGATCCTCATGCTCGCGCGCACCCTCGTCGAGGTCAGCGGGTCCATCGACACCGGCTGGGGCAAGGTCTTCGAGTTCATCGGCACGCCGCTCGTCGCGCTGCTCATCACCTCGCTCGTCTCGCTCGTCGTCTTCGGCTCCGCGCTGGGACGCACGCGCGAGCAGGTGAGCAAGCTCGTCGACTCGTCGTTCGCCCCGATCGCCGGCATCCTCCTCATCGTCGGCGCGGGCGGCGGCTTCAAGCAGACGCTCGTCGACTCGGGCGTGGGCGACGTCGTCGCGAAGGGCATCTCGGACGCCAACATCACGCCGCTCCTCGCGGGCTGGCTCGTCGCCGTGCTCATCCGCGTGGCCACGGGGTCCGCGACCGTCGCGACGATCACCGCCGCGGGCATCATGGCGCCCATCGCGGCGGACCTCCCGCCGACGCACGCCGCCCTGCTCGTGCTCTCCATCGGCGCCGGGTCGGTCTTCCTGTCCCACGTCAACGACGCCGGGTTCTGGCTCGTCAAGGAGTACTTCGGCATGACGGTCGGGCAGACGTTCAAGACGTGGTCGCTCATGGAGTGCGTCCTGTCCGTCGTCGCGCTCGTCGTGGTCCTGCTCCTCGGCCTCGTCGTCTAGCCGGGGGGCACCCGCGTCTAGCCGGGGGCACCCGCCCGACGGCGTCCCACCCAGCCGTCGGTCCCCGCGTGGCGGCAGCCAGGGTGGCGGGGCGGCGGCGCACGCGCGAGCGTGCGACGCCGCCCCCGGCACGGTCACGCCGGGTGTTCCCTGGCCAGGTCCGCCGCGACCGCGCCGCGAGGACCGCCCGGGCGCGCGGCCCGGGCGGTCCCGTCGTGGCGGACGTCAGCTCCGGTCGGTGAAGACCGGGGTGTAGGCGTCCGGGTCGGCGAGCCGCGACCTGCGGCGGAAGCGCTGCATCGTCAGACCGGCGAGCGTGAGCAGCCCGGCCATCACGAGCAGCCCCAGGTCACCGCCCGCACCTGTCGTCGCGAGCGCGGTCGGTCCCGAGGCCGCGACCGCGGCACTCGCGCCCGTCCCGGCCCCCGAGCCGGTGAAGACCGGGTCGAGCACCCGGATCACCGTGCCGTCCGCGCCGCCCCGCGTTCCCGGGTCGGCCGGGTCCGTCGGGCCCGTCGGGTCCGTCGGGTCCGTGGGATCCGTGGGATCCGTCGGGTCCGTCGGGTCCGTGGGCACGACGGCGGCCGTCGGGCACGCCGCCGACGCGTCGCCGAGCAAGCCGACGCCCACACCGCAGACGTTCACCGGGACCGTCACGGGCAGGTCGACGTCGAGGTCGGGCAGCGCCCCGAGGACGCCGTCCTCGCCGAGCAGGTCGCCGCCGAGAAGCCCGTCGCCGAGCAGGTCGTCCACGAGGCCGTCCTCACCGAGGACGCCGTCGAGCAGGCCCGAACCGGCCGTGCCGTCGTCGCCGCCGGACCCGCCACCGGGGCCACCCGCCGCCGGATCGCCGACCGTCGCGTCGCCGCCGATGCCGACCGCCACGCCCGACACGTCGACCGGGACGGTGATCGGCGCGTCGATGTCGACGCCCGAGGCGCCGCCAGCCGTCGCACCGTCGCCCGCACCGCCGGCGCCGGGAGCGGCCGGGTCCGCGGCAGGTGCCACCGAGGCGTCGCCGAGGACGCCGACCGCCACGCCGGACACGTCCACCGGGATCGTCACCGGCACGTCGACGTCCACGTCGGCCGGCGCCGCCGGGGCGGGCTCCGGTGCCGGTACCGGGGCGGGTTCGGCTGCCGGGGCGGGTGCGACGGAGGCGTCTCCGAGAACCCCCACCGCGACGTCGGACACGGTCACGGGGACGTTCACCGGAACGTCCACCGAGACGTCGGGCAGGACCTCGGTCACCTGGCTCAGCGGAGCCTCGACCGACACGTCCAGTCCGAGATCGCCGAGGAGGTCGCCCTCGGCTGCGTGGGCCGCTCCGGCCCCGACGACCACGAGGCCGCCTGTGACGAGCGCTGTGCGCAGCGCACGCCGGACGAAGGTGTGCATGATCGTTTCTCTTTCCTGCTCAGAAGTGGCTGGCGCACGACGGCGCCGGGTCGCGTGTGCCGCGCTCGGGGCGCGACGCGAGCCACGTCAGGCAGGAGAGACAGGGACCTCGAAGAACGTCGAGGGGTGGTTCGACCGCGCGTCGTCGACGACGGCGGTCCAGGAGGAGAGGGCCGGCGCGTCGGCACCGCCGCTCAGAGCTGCGGCGTCGCCACCCGACCCGGCGCGCTGGGCGCTGCCGGAGGGCGTGGGTGCCGTGCCGAGGCCACCGTCCGACGGGAGGCCGCCGGGCGACGTCGGGCCGCCGGAGGGCAGGGCGGTGCCGGGCGGAGCGTGGGGACGGTCGACGAGACCCGCCCCGCCGGCACCGGCGAGCCGCGCGCCGGACGCCGCGACGAGCGACGGTGTCGGTCCCGCACGGACCTCGGCGACGGCCGGGGCAGGAGGCGCCTCCCCACCCGGAGGGAGAGGCACCGGCGGTGTCGCCGGGCCGAGGTCGGAGGCGTCCGACCCGGTGGCGCCGGGAACCGTCGGGCCGACGACGCCGGGAGCCCCTGGGCCGTCTCCGGGCACCTCGGGGAGCACGGGCGAGAGCGGGTCCAGCGGTGCGAGCGGCTCGGTGACCGGGCCGAGCACCGGGTCCGTGACCGGGGCCAGGACGTCGAGGACCGGGGTCAGCGCGTCCAGGACGGGCGTGACCGGGTCGAGCGCGGGCGACACCACCTCGAGGACGGGGTTCACCACGGGGGCGACCGCCTCGACGACGGGCGTCGCGGCCGGCACGACCGCGTCCAGCACCGGCGTGGTCACGGGAGCGACGGCATCGGTCACGGGCTGCACGACGGGCGCCACCGGCGCGACGACCTGCTCGACCACCGGGGCCACCGGCTCGACCACCTGCTCCACCACGGGAGCGACCGGCCGCACGACCTCCTCGACCACGGGAGCGGCCGGGGTCACGACCTTCTCGACGACCGGGGCGACCGGCTGGACGACCGGGGCGACGACGTCGCGCACCACGGGCTTCACGACGTCCTGCACGACCGGGTCGACGACGGACTGCACCGTCGACGTCACGGGCGAGAGGGCCTTGCCGAGACCGAGGGGGTCGTCCGCGGCGGACGCGCCGCCCGCCGTCGCGACGGAGAGGGCGATGCCGACACCCAGACCGCTCCCCGCCAGGAGGCCGCGCACGAGCCAGCGGTGGGCGGCGAACCTGCGCCTGCCCTGCGCCTCCGGCGTGCCTGCCATGACCGTCCCCCGAGTCGGTGCACCTGCGTCGACCGGCCCCACGTCGGACCGCTCCTCCACGACGCTAGGCACGAGCCCGCGGCGGCCACCACCGGGAGCGTTCGATTTCACCCGACGGTTGCCCCGAACACGAGTCCCAGGACGTACGTCGCCGCCGCGGCCCCGAAGCCGATGGCGATCTGTCGGAGCGCGCGCGTGAGCGGCGACGTCCCCGACAGAAGACCGACCGTCGCGCCCGTCGCGAGGAGCGCGATCCCGACCAGGAACGCCGCCACACCGACCGCGACGAGGCCGGTCAGGCCGAAGAGGTAGGGCAGCACCGGGATCAGCGCGCCCGACGCGAAGAAGAGGAACGACGACACCGCCGCGCCGATCGCGGTCCCGTGCGTCTCGTGCTCGTCCGCGCTCGGCGGCGGGGCGATCACGGTCTGCTGCGTGTACGTCGCGAGGACGTCGGCTGCGTGCTCCTCGGCCTCGGCGGGCGCCATGCCCCGCGCCCGGTAGACGAGCGCGAGCTCGTTGGCGTCGACGTCGAGGTCGGGCAGCGCGGCCGACGCCTGCGGGCTCGGCGTCGACGCGTCGCGCAGCGCGCGCTGCGAGCGCACCGAGACGTACTCCCCCGCGCCCATGGACAGCGCGCCCGCGAGCAGGCCCGCGAGCCCGGAGAGCAGGACGGTCGCGTTCGTCGCCCCCGACGCCCCGATCCCGAGGATCAGCGCCAGGTTGGAGACGAGGCCGTCGTTCGCGCCGAACACCGCGGCACGGAAGGTGCCCGACATGCGGTTGCGCCCACGGGTCGCCAGGCCCCGCACGACCTCCTCGTGGATCCGCTCGTCCGCGGCCATCGTCGGCGTCGCGTCGGCGTCGGTCTCGTAGGTCGAGCGCGCCTCGGCCCGCTGGGCGAGGGCGAGGACGAACACCCCGCCGAACCGGCGCGCGAGCCAGCCGAGGGTCCGGGTGCGCCGGTCGCCGTGCAGCGGCTTGCCGACGTCGTCGCCGAGGAGGTCGAGCCAGTGCTGCTCGTGCCGCTTCTCCGCGTCCGCGAGCGCCAGGAGGATCTCACGCTCCTCGCCGCTGCGGCGGCTCGCGAGGTCGCGGTACACCGCGGCCTCCGCTCGCTCGTCGGCGAGGAACCGGCGCCAGCGGCGGGCCTGCTGGGAGGTCGGGCGGTGCCCGACGGCGGCCCCGCGGACCACGCGCGAGGTCACCTCGGGCGGGGTGTCGGCGGGGCCGCCGGGCCGCTGCTCAGGAGTGTCGGGCATGCCTCCATGATGGCGATCTTCCGCGCCGCGGTCTTTCGCAGAGCCGAATCGACAGCAGGGGTGCGCCCGCCGGAAAAGTTCCGTCCACCGGCACGGGCGCCGGTCCTGCGCCGGTCCTGCACCCGCCGGACGGGGCCGACATGATTGGATCGGAGGATGACCACTCCTGAGAACGAGCTGTCCCGCCCCGAGGTCGACGCGCCGGAGGGCCCCGCACCCACCGAGCTCGTCGTCGAGGACGTCACCGTCGGCGACGGCCCCGAGGCCGCACCGGGTGCGACCGTGAACGTGCACTACCTCGGCGTCGAGTACGAGACGGGCGAGGAGTTCGACGCCTCGTGGAACCGCGGGCAGTCGATCAACTTCCCCCTCGGCAGCCTCATCGCCGGCTGGCAGCAGGGCATCCCCGGCATGAAGGTCGGTGGGCGCCGCAAGCTCGTCGTCCCGCCGGAGCTCGCCTACGGCCCTGCGGGCGGCGGCCACCGCCTCTCCGGCAAGACGCTCATCTTCGTCATCGACCTCCTCGGCGTCTCCTGACCCTCCCTCCCACCGCACCCGGGCAGAGCCCTGGTCTGCCGAGGTAGAACTCCGGTCGTGCCCGACGGTGGACCACGGCTCTACCTCGGCGGACCGGGCTCTACGTCGTGGGACCGGGGCAGGAGGCCAGGGCGGCGTCCGGCTCGGGCGAGGACACGGCAGGTTCCGGCGCGACGGCCGGTGCGGTCGCGCGCTCGCGACGGGCCGCCCGGAGACGGACGACCGCGTCGACGAGGACGCCGAGGAGGATCCCGCCGCCGACGCCGACCACGACGGCGAGCAGCGGGCTGTCGCCGATCCAGGCGGCGGCGAGCGTGCCGACGAGCACCGAGTAGGTCGCCCAGAGCACGGACGCGACGGCCGAGAGCGTCATGAAGCGGCGCCGCGAGAAGCCCACGGCCCCCGCCGTCACGTTGACCGCGGTCCGCCCGACGGGCACGAACCGCGCCCCGAGCACGACCGACGCGCCGCGCCGGTCGAGCGAGCGCGTGGCCCAGGCGACGGCACGCTGACCGCGCGGGCCGCGCAGGGCCGGCAGGGCACGGGTGCCGAGCGCCCGGCCCAGGGCGTAGGCGAGCTGGTCGCCGCACCACGCGCCGAGCGCCGCGACGAGGAGCACGAGCCCCCACGCGACGCCGTCGCCGGACTGCGCGGCCACGGCGAGCATGACGATGACCGTCTCACCCGGGATCGGCGGGAAGAACCCGTCGCCGGCGGTCGTGGCGAAGAGCACCGGGAGCGCCCACACCGAGTCCACGAGCGCGAGCAACCACGACTCGACCTGTCCCCACAGCTCCACGACCCACGCGACCATGCGTCTCAGGCTCCGGGAACGCGCGCCGTCGCACCATGGGGTATCCCCCCGGTTCTCCCCTGAGGCGACCCCGACCAGCGGCGTACGAGCAGGCCCGCCGCTCTCCGCCGCGCGAGGTACGGGGCGGGTGAGACGGGTGCGGCAGGGCCGTCGACGGACACGTGCACCGACGACCCCGCCGCTCGGGGGACAATGTGCCCCGACGCATCCGCTTCCCCGCGCCGCACCCCGCGGACGGGGACGTCCGTGATCGAGGAGCGCTGTGATCACTGTCAGCACCGACGGCTCGTGCCTGAGCAACCCGGGCGGCGCCATCGGATGGGCGTGGATCAACCACGACGGCACGTTCGACTCCGGCGGCGCCGCGAGCGGGACCAACCAGGTCGCCGAGCTCACGGCCCTGCTCCAGGCGGTGCGCGCGCACCCCGGGTCCGACCCGCTGCTCATCGAGTCCGACTCCCAGTACGCGATCAAGTGCGCGTCGGAGTGGGTCGTCGCCTGGAAGCGCAAGGGCTGGCGCACCGCGGGCGGCCAGCCCGTGAAGAACCTCGAGCTGGTCCAGGCGATCGACCGCACCATCACCGAGCGCGAGGGGCCGGTCCGCTTCCGCTGGGTGCGAGGGCACGTCGGCAACCTGTTCAACGAGCGGGCCGACCAGCTCGCGGGTCTGGCCGCGCAGGACTGGGCCGCGGGCCGTGGTGACCTCGACGGGACGCTCGTACCCGAGCTCGACCCGGCCCGTGCGGCCGCCCGCGTGACCGCCGGCGCGACGACGCCCCCGCCACCCGCCGGTCCGCAGCCCGGGGCGCCGAAGCAGGCGCCGCCCGAGCCCGCGTGGGGCATGGACACCCTCTTCGACTGAGGGCGCTCGGCCACCGTCCGCCCGCGTATCGCCGGCGGACGCACGCGCGCGCCCGAACTCGCGCGCCCCTTCGTTGCTGAAATTCACACTGAGTATCAAAATCTGACACCCGGTCGCCCCGCCGCTACCCCGGCGGGCACCCACACGAGCCCCTTCCCGGACGAGGAATCTCGGCGCGACAGCCGAGGCCGCCCACCGGGGAGTCGGTAGCCGGCGGTGACGTCCCTCTTGACCTGGGCTCACGAACGCGCCACGATGCTCACGTTCCAAAGTGTGCTGTTGTGAACAATTCTGTGATCAGCCGCTCACGCCTGGCGCAACGCTGCGCCTCCGTCGAGACAACGAGGTTCGCATGGATCACTCCGTCGTCGCCCCTGCGCGACCGTCCCCACCGCGGCGAGCCGCCGCCGCCCTGCTCGCCGTCGCCCTGACCGTCCCGGTGGCCGCCGGGACCCTCGCACCCGCTGCGGCGGCCGAGGTGCCCGAGCCCGCGTCCGCCGTCGTGACGACGCAGACCGAGGGCGCCTACTCCGAGACCGGCACCTGGCAGGCCGCTCGGGACCCGGGGTACGCGGGCGGCACCACGCGCTTCTCGCGCGAGCCCGGCGCGACCGCGACCTGGACGCTCACCGCGCCCGTCGCGGGCGACTACGACCTGGACGTCTACCACGCGGCGTCGCAGGACAACGCGCAGGCGCAGTACACGTGGGACCCGGGCCAGGACGAGCCGGTCGTCGTGGACCAGCGCTCCCCCGGCGACGCCTGGCGCACCCTCGGCGAGGTGCACCTCGACGCCGGCCAGACGGTCTCGCTCACCGTGACGGCGACGGCCGGCGCCGCCCCCAGCACGCCGACCCTCAACGTCATCACCCGCGCGGACGCGGTCCGCATCCAGCAGGACGCGTGCGCCGCGCAGGCCCCGACGCCCGCCGAGCCCGTCGACGCCGCGACCGTCGAACGCGACGGGTTCACCGTCGCCCAGCACGGGACGACCGTCGACGTCACGACCGACGCCTGGTCGATGTCCGTCGACCGCGACGGCTTCCGCTACTCGCTCGCGAGCGGCGGCGAGACGGTCGCGGCCGCCCACCCGACGTCGGGCCTCCAGCTGAGCCCCGCGGACGGCAGGTTCTGCGACGCCCAGGTCGCGACGCTCGTCGACGTGACCGACGACGCCGCCGTCTTCGAGGTCGCGTTCGGGTCCGGCGCGACCGCGGCCGTCGAGGTCGTGCCGTCGCCGGACTCGCTCAACCTCCGCGTCCACGGCGACGACGGGACCCAGAAGCTGCGCGCCCGCACCGCGGGCGGGCTGGCCCCGGCCTACGGGCTCGGCGAGCTCGGCACCCTGGGCGACAGCCTCGACGTCTACGGGACGAAGGACTTCGAGTACTACGCGCAGCGGACGCCCGACGGGCCCAAGCTCCGGTTCGTCTCGAGCTTCACGGTGTTCCCGGGGCGCGACCTCGCTCAGGTCGTGCTCGACGACGGCCGCCTGGCCGTCCAGGTCGACGACGACGCGACGCTGCTCGGCGTCGACGGCCCCGAGATGGACGGGCTGCACTACTTCTTCGGCGACATGGAGACGATCTACTCGACGTACAAGGACGTGCGCAACGCTGCCGGGTACGTCGACACCGAGCCCGACCGGACGTTCTTCGGCGTCGGGTACGAGTCGTACGGGGCGCTCGGCTACAACACCAACCAGGCGACCATCACGCAGTCCGTCACGGACTACCTCGCGCAGGGCTACCCCCTGCGCTGGTCCGTGACGGGGTCCGGCTTCTGGCCGTACCGCGTGGACGGCGCGGGGACCGTGCTCGCGCAGGGCACCACGTCGAGCTTCGGGATGTGGGGCTACAAGTACCCCGACGCCGACGCCTACAAGCAGTTCTTCGCCGACAACGACCTCGCGCTGATCCTCGGCCTGCGCCAGTCCTTCCGTGCGCTGCCCGAGGACGGCGGCAAGTGGGAGGAGGCCATGGACGGCCCGTGGAGCCGCATCGGCAAGGAGAAGGGCTACTTCATCGAGGACGCCGACGGGAACGCGATCGCCTTCCCGACGCCCAACTTCCCCGCGGACAAGATCTACCTCGTCGACCCCGACGACGCCGAGGCCGTCGCGTGGTTCGTCGAGCTCAACCGCACGTGGGGCGCGGACGGGTTCAAGGAGGACCACATGTTCGACGCGACCAAGGCCGGTCTCGTCGACAACGCGCTGGTCAACCCCATCAACGAGGCGCTCGACGCCGACGGCTCGCTCGTCATGGTCAAGGACAGCGCGTTCTCGGTCGCCGGGTCGATCCTGCGGTTCAACGACACCGACTACGACCACGGCGCCAAGGACCAGGACCGCACCGCGATCGCCGGCCTCGCGTTCGCGGCGAGCGGGCAGGCGAACTTCTACCCGGACATCGTCGGCGGGCGCATCATCGACGACCTCGAGACGAACGAGGCGAAGCAGGTCTTCCTGACCCGCAACGCGATGCTCGCCGCGGTCTCGCCGTCGATGTCGTTCGGCAACGAGCCGTGGCGCATGGACGACCCCGAGCTCGTCGACGCGACCCTCAAGGCCGCGCAGTGGCACGAGGAGTACCTGCCGTACATCTACTCGGCGGCGCTCGACTCGTACCGGTCGGGCTACCCGTACACGGCCACGCCGCTGCCGATCGCCTACCCGGACGACGCCGCGACGTACGGGCTCGTCTCGCGCGACGCGAAGCAGTACCAGTGGATGCTGGGGAGCTCGCTCCTCGTCGCACCGCTGTACGGCAGCGACATCCACGGCAAGGACCGGCAGACGGCGCCGACGTCGCGCGACGTCTACCTGCCCGAGGGCCGGTGGACGGACCTCGAGACGGGCGAGACGTTCGAGGGCCCGACGACGCTCGAGGACTACGAGCAGCCGTACGGCAAGGTCCCGGCGTTCGTCGGCGGGACGGGCATCCTCGTCCACGCCTCGGGCCCCGGCGCGGGCACGGCGGCCGGCCGCGACGACGACACGGTGGGGGCCCAGGTCTTCCCCGTCGCCGAGCGCGGCTCGTCGTACACGTGGACCGACGGCGAGTCGTCGGGGACCGTCACCGCGGACGTCGCCGACTGGTCCGCGGTCCGCGTGCTCCGCGAGGACACGGGCGCCGAGGTCGGCTCTACCGTGGACGACGTCACGGGCGCGGTCGAGTTCGACGTCGAGCCCGGCGTCGACTACCGCGTCGAGGACTCCGGCGCCGCGCCGTCGGTCGCCGTCGACGTGCGCACCCAGTGCCTCGCGGGGAAGGTCTACGTCGCGGTCCGCGCGCTGAACGACGGCGCGTCCCCGGTGGACGTGGAGCTCGCCACGCCGTTCGGGTCGCGCACCGTCACGGACGTCGCGCCGGGTGCCAACGCCTACCAGGCGTTCGCGGCGCGAGCGGGCACGATCGAGGCGGGCACCGCCGTCGTCACCGCGGCCGTGCCCGACGGCGGCCCGTCGGTCCGGCAGGAGGTCGCCTTCCCGGCGCGCACCTGCTGAGCCGCACGCCCGGAGCACATCACCGGCGAGGGCGGGAGGGCGGCGCGTGCCGCCCTCCCGCCCTCGTCGTCCCTGTCCCGCTCTCGCCGGTGGTCCGCCGCACGCCACCCTCGCCCCCGCCGTCGTGCGACCGGTGCGACGATGGGTCGGTGACCGTCACGCCGAGCACGGGCCTGGAGCCCGCCGAGCACGCGGTCGGCGACCGTCTCGACCCGGATCCGGTCGCGAACCCCGTGGTCGGCGACCGCGAGCCGCGCACCCGCCGCGTGCGGTCCGACCGGCCGCTCGACCTGCACCTCACGCTCGACCGCCTGACCCGGGGCCCGTACGACCCCACGTCCCGGCGCGGGGTCGGCGAGGTGTGGCGCACCACGCGCCTGTCGAGCGGGCCCGCGACGTGCCGCCTCGTGCAGGCCGGGCCGCGGGACGTCGTCGGGCAGGCCTGGGGACCGGGCGCGCAGGAGGTGCTCGAGACCCTGCCCACGCTCCTCGGCGAGCACGACGACGCGGGGGGCTTCGAGCCGCCCGCTCCGCTGCGCGACGCGCACCGGCGCAGTCCCGGGCTGCGCATCCCCCGCACCGGGCGCGTGCTCGAGGCCCTCGTGCCCGCGATCCTCGAGCAGCGCGTCCAGACGGTCGCGGCGTGGCGGTCGTGGTCCTGGCTCGTGCGCCGCTACGGCGAGCGCGCGCCCGGGCCCGCGGGGGACGTCGGGATGCTCGTCGTGCCCGACGCCGCGACGTGGGCGGCGATCCCGTCGTGGGACTGGCACCGGGCGAACGTCGACCCGGGCCGGGCGCGCACGGTCGTCGCCGCGGCGCGCGTCGCGCGGAGGCTCGAGGAGTGCCCCGCCCTGCTCGACGCGCGGGGAGCCGCCGCGGCCCACGCGCGGCTGCAGGCCGTACCGGGCATCGGCGTGTGGACCGCGGCCGAGGTCGCCCAGCGCGCGCTCGGCGACGCCGACGCCGTGTCCGTGGGTGACTACCACCTCGCGAAGGCGGTCGGCTGGGCGCTCGTCGGCGAGCGCGTCGACGACGAGCGCATGCTCGAGCTGCTCGCGCCCTGGTCCCCGCACCGCTACCGGGTGGTCAGGCTGCTCGAGATCTCCGGCAAGGGCCGCGCACCCCGACGCGGCCCACGCCTGTCGATCCAGGACCACCGACCGAACTGACCACCCACCCCGCTGAGTGCATGAAATAGTCGCCGGAACAGGGTGTTCCGGCGACTATTTCATGCACTCACGGGTCACTCCGGGAGGGCGCACATCCCGTCGATGCAGACCGCGGCGTCGTCGGCGCCGACGAGAGTGAATCCGGGCGCGGGCTGCTCGGGGTGCGGGGCGGCGGCGTCGGCGGCGCTCACGTTCACGAGCGTGGTGCGGCGTGGGTTCGCGATCGAGTGGAAGGGGTTCGTGGTGGTGTCGGTCATCTGAGGCCTCCTCGTGGGATTCACGGGCGCCGGTGCACGTGTGGAGCCGGCGTCGGTGCGGGCTGCTCCTCAGTCTGTGTGATACCGAGTCGCAGGTCTACCGCACGCAGTGTGAGATGCGTCGCTCCCGGACGCTTCGCGGCGGGTGCCGCCGATCAGGCCGCGTCGCGCTCCGCGACGGCCTGCTGCAGCACCTGGACGAACACCGCCGGGTCCTGGGCGCCTGAGACGCCGTACCTGCCGTCGACCACGAAGAACGGCACGCCGTTGATCCCGTACGCGCGCGCCTGGTCGATGTCGGCCTGCACGTCGTCCGCGTAGCGCCCGTCCTCGAGCGCCGCGACGGCCTCGGCGCGGTCGAGGCCGACCTCCGCCGCGAGGTCCGCGAGCTCCTGGACACGCCCGACGTGACGCCCCTGCTCGAAGTACGCCTTGAGGAGACGCTCCTTCATCTCGAGCTGCTTGCCGTGCGCCTTCGCGTGGTGCAGCAGCTCGTGCGCCGCGAGCGTCTTGGTGTGCTGGACGGCGTCGAAGTCGTACGACAGCCCCTCCGCCGCGGCGAGCTGCGTCATCTGCCCGAGCATCTGCTCGACCTGGGCGCGCGGCATGCCCTTGTGGCCCGCGAGGAAGTCGACCTCCGTGCCGTCGAAGTCGACGGGGGTGTCCGGCGAGAGCTCGAACGAGTGGTACTCGATCTCCACCCGGGGGGCGTCACCGGCCTCCTCGAGCCGACCGATCGCCGTCTCGAGGCGTCGCTTGCCGACGTAGCACCAGGGACACGCCACGTCGGACCAGATGTCGATCTTCACCGTCGGCGCGGCCGACCCGTCAGGACTGTTCGTCGTCATGTGACGGTTCAACCATCTGCCCGGCCTACGGATTCCCGCCCTCGGCCGTGCCGTGCGCGGCGCGGTAGAGGTCCTGCAGGACCATGATCTCCGCGCCGTGGCTGATCAGCTCGCGATTCATGTGGGCGACGAGGTGGGCGAACGGGGACGACGCGTCGATCTCCGTCGCCTGGCCGAGCCCGACCGTGAACGTGCCGTCCTCGGGCAGGGCGTTCACCCCTGCGCGCCACCGGTCGACCTCACGCCGCAGCCCGTCGAGCGCGGGGCCGACCTCGCCCGAGAACGTCACGGCGTCCCGGCGCCGCTCGTGCGGGCCGAACGTCCACTCCCACCGCTCGAAGAACGCCTCGGTGAGGTGCGCGACGAGCCACGCGATCGTCCGTGGCTGCGACGAGTCCGGGCCCTGCGGCCACTCCATCACCCACTCGCCGACGCCGAGCGTCCGCGGCGTGCGCTCGGTGCCGCGCCGCACGACGCGCAGCGAACCCGGGCCCGGCTCCCACTCGAGCTCGGCCTGCGTGAGCGTCGCGAGCCGGTCCGCGAGCTCGAGCCACGAGAAGCCGAGCTGACCGCGCACGACCGCGAGCGCCGTCGGCACCGTGAGGATCGACCAGTCGAACTCCGGGCTCCCGTACGCGACCTCGCCGTCCGCCCCCTCGTGCACCATCGCCGCACCGTCCCTCCTGGCCCGCCGACACGGGCCACGCCCCTGTGCTCCGGCCACCCTGCCGGAACCGCACCGCCTCGAACACGCGTTCGGCCACCCTCCCAGGGGCGCTGCGCGCCTGTCAACGCTCCGGCGCGCGAGAATGACGGTTCCTCCTTTCCCACCTCCCCGGAGTCCTCGTGCGCATCCGCCCCCGAACCGTCCTGCTCGTCGCCACCGGGTTCGCCGTCGTGCTGCTCGGCGCCCTCGTCGTCTTCCTCGCGGTCAACGGCGTGGACGGCATGGCGGGCTGACGGCCCGGCGCGCGCGTCGGGCGCGCCGGGGTGATCCTGCTGGGGACCCCCCGAGGAAGGCCGACCCGTGACCCAGGACGAGAACGTCCCCGAACCCCAGCTCGTGCTCGTGCGCCACGGTGAGACGGAGTGGAGCGCGGGCGGCCGGCACACCGGACGCTCCGACATCCCCCTGACGGTCGCGGGCGAGCAGCAGGCGGTCGCCACCGGCGTGTGGCTCCAGGGGTGGGCCGACCGTCGCGGGCGACGCCCGGCCCTCGTGCTGTCGAGCCCGCGGCAGCGCGCCCGGCGCACGGCGGACCTCGCGGGGTTCCCGGACGTCGCGACCGACGACGACCTCGCCGAGTGGGACTACGGGCCGGTCGAGGGCATGACGTCGACGGACGTCGGCGCGCGGCTCGGGCGGGACTGGCTGATCTTCCGCGACGGCGTCAACGTCCTCGCGGCGGCGAACGGGCACCGCGGCGAGGACCTGGAGGCGGTCGCCGCGCGGGCCGCGCGCGTGCTCGAGCGCGTCGAGCCGACGCTCCGGTCCGGGCAGGACGCCCTCCTGTTCGCCCACGGGCACCTTCTGCGCGTCCTCGCGACGGTGTGGCTCGGGATCGACCCGACGCTCAGCGCGCGGTTCGAGCTCGGGACCGCGGCGATCTGCCTCCTCGGGTACGGCCACGGGCTGCGCACGGTCGAGGGCTGGAACCTCGCCGCGGGCGCGTAGGCCCCGCCCGCCGGACGCCCTCCCGGGGAACCCCCGTGGGATGGCACGATGCTGCCCATGGGACTGAGCGAGAAGCACCTGACCGAGGGCGAGCACGTCGTGATGGAGCTCAAGGAGCACGCGAAGGCGCTGTTCTGGCCCTTCGTCCTGCTCGTCGTCCTCGTGGCCGCCGTGGTCGCCGCGGTCGTGCTCGTCCCGAACGACGTCGCGCGCTGGGTCGTGGCGGGCCTCGCCCTGGTCGTGGCCGCGGTCTGGGTCTTCGTGCCGTGGCTGCGCTGGCGCACCACCGAGTACACGGTGACGAACAAGCGCATCGCGATGCGCTCCGGCATCATCACGCGCACCGGTCGGGACATCCCGCTCTACCGCATCAACGACGTCAACTACGAGAAGGGGTTGCTCGACCGCGTCTTCGGCTGCGGCACCCTCGTCATCTCGGACGCGACGGACAAGCCCGGCATGGAGCTCCACGACGTGCCGGACGTCGAGAACGTCCAGGTCCGGCTGCACGACCTGCTCTTCACGGCCGACGACGGCTCCGACGACGGCGAGTGGCCGCCGACCGAGCCGCCGCGCGGGCCCCGCTCCCCGCGCATCCCGCGCGCCGGACGCTAGTCCCGGCGCCCGGGGCCGGCACCGTGCCCTGAGCCCCGGCCGAGCAGCTCCACGAGGCCCGGGCCCAGGTGGGTGCGCCACCAGGCCCAGTCGTGCCCGCCGTCGACCTCGACGTGCACGACGTGCTCGCCGCGCTCGTGCAGCAGGTCGCGCGCCTCGCGGTTCGCGTCGGTGAGCTCGCCCTCGTGCGCGCCGACCTGGAGGACGGTGCGCCCGGTGCGGGGCGGCGCGGTGCGCAGCCAGCCCGCGACGGCACGGGCGGCGGGCGCGTCGAGGTCCGGCCACCACAGCGACGCCGACTGCGCGAGCGCGTGGCCGAACCGGTCGGGGCGGTGCCGCACCTCCTGGATCGCCGCGAGGCCGCCGAAGCTCTGCCCCGCGACGACGGTGCGGTCCGGGTCGGTCGTCATCGCGACCCCTTGCCCCGCGAGGCGTGCCGTGAGCCCGGGGAGCAGGTCGTCGGCGAGCGCGTCGTAGTAGGCCGTGCTCCCGGGCAGGTCCCGTGCCCGCTCGGCCTGCGTCAGCGAGCTGACGAGCACCGCGACGAACGGCGGGACGTCGGCCCGGGCGACGAGCGCGTCGAAGAGCCCGGCGACGTCGAGCTGCTCGGCCCACACCTGGCCGTCGTGGAGCACGAGCAGCGGGAGGTCGCCCGCGGCCCGGTCCGCGGCGCCCGCGGGCGCGTACGTCCACACGGGGTAGGGCCCGACGCCGGGCCGGTCCCACGCGTGGCGCTCGAGCGTCCCGCGCGGGTCGTCGTCCTGGGGCTCCGGTGCGCGCAGCGCACGCGGCCCGGTCGCGAGCGAGCGAGCCTCCTCACGCAGCCCGCGGAACGGGGCCACCGGGTTGAGCGGGTCGGGGCGCGCCCGGGCGAGGATCCCGAGCCACCACGCGCGCGCCGCGGCCGTGTTGCGCGCTGCGGGCGCGACCGGCGCCTCGTCGAGCGGCACGAGGCTGTACGCGCTCACCCACTCCGGGCCGGTCTCGAACGCGGCCCACCAGACGTCGGTGCCGGGGACGTGGTCCATGAGCCCGTCGGCGAGTCGGGAGCGGTCGGTGAACGGCTGGACGTCGACGTAGACGGCGGCGCGTTCCACGTCGCGATACAGGAACACGGTGAGATCCGTCTCACCCTCGCCCGGGACGCGCAGGGGCGTCCCGCGGCGCGAGACGGCGTCCCACCAGGCCTGCGAGCCGATCGGTGCGCCGCCGCCCACGATCTCGGCGAGCGTGGCCGCGGGCAGCACGAGGCGCCCGCCGCGCTGAGCGGGACGCCGGGGACGAAGGTCCGTGGCGCGGGGCGTGGAGGGTGTGATGACATGCACCCGATTGAGGTTAGCCTAACCTCTGCTGCACGCCGGTGCCCTGGGCAACCGGGCCGCAGCACACCACCCACGACCCTCCGGGAGCTCCTTCCATGCGCACCACCCTCCACCGCGGGCTCGCTCCGCTCGCCGCCGTCGCCCTGGTGGCCACCCTCGCCGCCTGCTCCGGCGGCGCCGCCGACGAGACCGCCGACGCCGCCGCGGACGACACGACGACCGCGGCCGACCAGGACGCCGAGGGCGGGTGGCCCCGCACCATCACGCACGAGCTCGGCGAGACCACGCTCGACGCGCCGCCGGAGAACATCGTCTCGACGTCCCTCACGCTCACCGGGACGCTGCTCGCGATCGGCGCGCCCGTCACCGCGAGCGCCGCGACGAGCGTCGGCCCCGTGACCGACGACCAGGGCTTCTTCAGCCAGTGGTCCGACGTCGCGGCCGAGCAGGGCCTCGAGGTCCTCTACCCGAACCTCGAGCTCGACCTCGAGGCCGTCGTCGCGGCGGACCCGGACCTCATCGTCGTCTCGACCACGGGCGCCGACTCGACCGCCGACGCGTACGACGAGCTCAGCGACATCGCCCCGACGATCGCGGTCGACTACAGCAAGGCGTCGTGGCAGGACGTCGCGGCGGAGCTCGGCGCGGCGACGGGGCTGGAGGAGGAGGCGTCCGCGACGGTCGCCGACTTCGACCAGCAGGTCGCCGACACCGCGGCCGCGATCACGGTGCCCGACGGCACGGTCAACGCCGTCGTCTTCAACGGCGACGGCCAGGACACGGCGTTCGCCAAGCCCGAGGGCTCGCACGGCCAGCTCCTCACCGCGCTCGGCCTCGACGTCGTGGGCGCGGACGACGCGCTCGACACGAGCGAGAGCGCGCGCACGGACTTCGCGTTCGTCTCCCTGGAGAACACCGTCCAGGCGCTCACCGGCGACACGGTCCTCCTCGTGACCGGCGACGACGCGACGAAGGACGCGCTGCTCGCGGAGCCCGTGCTCGCGAACGCGCCCGCCGTGACCTCGGGCGCGGTCTACCCGCTCGGCCTCGACTCGTTCCGCCTCGACTACTACAGCTCGACCAACATCCTCGACCTGGTCGAGAGCTACTTCGGCTGACGGTCGCCGCGTGACCGCAGTGCTGGCCGCGCCCGGCGGGACGACCTCTCGTCCCGCCGGGCGCCGTCGTGCCGCCCGACGGCGTGCGACGCTCGTCGTCGCCGGGCTCCTCGTGCTCGCCGTGCTGGTCGTCCTCAGCATCGCCGTGGGCTCGCGCCCGCTGCCGCTCGCGACGGTCCGCGACGCGCTCACCGCGTTCGACCCCACGTCCGGCGACCACCTCATCGTGCGCGAGCTGCGCGTGCCGCGCACGATCCTCGGCGCGCTCGTGGGCGCCGCGCTCGGCGTCGCGGGCGCCGTCATGCAGGCCGTGACCCGCAACCCGCTCGCGGAGCCGGGGCTCCTCGGCGTGAACGCGGGCGCGAGCGTCGCCGTCGTCGTGGCCATCGCGTGGTTCGGCGTCACCACGCCGGCCGGCTACCTGTGGTTCGCGCTCGCCGGGGCCGCGGGCGCGTCCGTGCTCGTGCACGCGCTCGGCGGCGCGTTCCGCTCCGGCTCCAACCCGGTGCGCCTCGTGCTCGCCGGCGCCGCGCTGTCCGTCGTGTTCGGCGCGTTCACGCACGCCGTGACGATCAGCTACCCGGACGCGTTCGCGACGTTCCGGTTCTGGACCGTCGGCTCGCTCAGCGGCCGCGGCTGGTCCGTGCTGGTCCCGACGGCGCTGGTCGTCGTGGCCGGCCTCGTGCTCGCGCAGGCGTTGTCCGGCGCGCTCGACGCGACGGCGCTCGGGGCCGACCTCGGCCGGGCCGTCGGGGTCTCCGCGCGCCGCACCTGGGTGCTGAGCATGGTCGCGGTGGTCCTCCTCGCGGGCGGCGCGACCGCGGCCGCCGGTCCCATCGCGTTCGTCGGTCTCGCGGCGCCGCACGTCGCGCGCCTCGTCGTCGGCCCGTCGCACCGGTGGATCGTCGCGTGCTCCGCGCTCGTCGGCGCCGTCGTGCTGCTCGGCTCGGACGTGCTGGGACGCGTCGTCGCGTTCCCCAGCGAGGTCCAGACGGGCATCATCAGCGCGCTCGTCGGCGGGCCGCTGTTCGTCGCCCTCGTCCGCCGTCGGAGGATCGCCCAGCTGTGACCACCACTCCCCCTCTCGAAGGTCCCGTCCGCACCCCCGTGCCCGACGACGACCGCCCGCCCCCCGGCGCCCGGCTCGCCGCCGCGCTGCCCGGCCGGGTCCTGCGCACGCCGCGCGAGGCGCTCGCGCTGCGGTGGCGCCCGCGGGCCGTCGTCGTGGGTGCCGTGGTCGCCGTCGTCGTGCTGGGTCTCGGCGTGCTCGCCATGACCCGGGGGTCGTCGTCGCTCACACCCGCGGACGTCGTCACCGTGCTGCTCGGCGAGGGCGACACGAGGGCGACGAAGATCGTGCTCGGCATCCGGCTCCCGCGCGCCGTGACGGGCGTGCTCGTGGGCGCCGCGCTCGGCGTCGCGGGCGCGGTGTTCCAGTCGATCTCGCGCAACGTCCTCGGCTCGCCCGACATCATCGGCTTCACGACCGGCGCCGCGACCGGCGCGATCGTGCAGATCGTCGTGTTCGAGGGCGGCCCGGTCGCGGTCGGCGCGTCGGCGGTCGTCAGCGGACTCGCGTGCGCCGTCGTGGTGTACCTCCTCGCGCTCAAGGGCTCGCGGTCGGGCGGGTACCGGCTCATCCTCGTCGGCGTCGGGGTGGGCGCGATCCTGTCCGCGCTGAACGGGCTGCTGCTCACGCGCGCCGGCCTGGACCAGGCGGTCGAGGCGCAGGTGTGGCTCGCCGGGTCGCTCGCGGGGAGCAGCTGGAAGCAGGCCACGCCGCTCGCGGTCGCCGTCGCCGTGCTGCTGCCCCTCGTGGCGTGGCTCGGCCGCCGGCTCGCCTACCTCGAGCTCGGCGACGACTCCGCGACCCAGCTCGGCGTGCGCGTCGAGCGCACGCGGCTCGCGCTCATGCTCCTCGGCGTCGGGCTCACGGGCGTCGCGATCGCGACGGCCGGCCCGATCTCGTTCGTCGCGCTCGCCGCACCCCAGCTCGCGCGGCACCTCATGCGCGCGTCCGCGCCGCCCGTCGTCGGCTCCGCGCTCCTGGGCGCCGCCCTGCTCGTCGGCGCCGACCTCGCGTCCCAGCACCTGCCGCTCGGCATCGCCATGCCCGTGGGCCTCATGACCGGCCTGCTGGGCGGCGTCTACCTCGCCTGGCTGCTCACCCGCACGAAGAAGGTCTGACCATGCCCTCCCCGACACCCACCACGTCACCCGCCCTGACGGCGACCGCCGGCCCCTCCCGCCTGCACGGCGCCGACCTCACCCTCGCGTACGACGCCCGCGTCATCTCCGAGCACCTCGACGTGCGCGTCCCCGACGGGTCATTCACCGTGATCGTCGGGCCGAACGCGTGCGGCAAGTCGACGCTCCTGCGCGCGCTGTCCCGGCTGCTGCGACCCGCGCACGGGGAGGTCGTGCTCGACGGCCGGGCCATCACCTCGGTCCCCGCGAAGGAGGTGGCGCGCCGGCTCGGGCTCCTGCCGCAGTCGTCGATCGCGCCCGACGGGATCACGGTCGCCGACCTCGTGGCGCGGGGCCGCTACCCGCACCAGCGCTTCCTGCGGCAGTGGACGCACGCGGACGAGGTCGCGACCGAGGCGGCGATGGAGGCGACCGGCGTCCTCGACCTCGCGGACCGCCTCGTCGACGAGCTCTCGGGCGGGCAGCGCCAGCGCGTGTGGCTCGCGCTCGTCCTCGCGCAGGAGACCGAGCTGCTCCTGCTCGACGAGCCGACGACGTTCCTCGACATCGCCCACCAGATCGAGGTGCTGGACCTGTGCCGGCGCCTGCACCGCGAGAGCGGGCGCACGCTCGTCGCCGTCCTGCACGACCTCAACCACGCGGCCCGCTACGCGACCCACCTGATCGCGATGCGCGACGGCGAGGTCGTCGCCGAGGGCACGCCGAGCGAGGTCATCACCGCCGAGAAGGTGGCGGAGATCTTCGGGCTGGCGTGCGTCGTCGTCGACGACCCGGTCACCGGGACCCCGCTCGTCGTCCCCCTCGACGCGGGCCGCTGAGGCGCCGTCCGCTCAGTCCTCGATGCGCCGCCCGGCGGCGGTCTCCGCGCTCGCGAGCATCTCGGCGGTGAGGGACACGTCGCCCTCGAGGTGCGCGCCCAGGAGCCGGCGGGCCACGTCCGCGGCCCGCTCCGGGTCCGTGCCCCGGCCGTTCCACGCGCCGAACCAGTCGGCGAGCGTCACGCCGTGCTCGGGGCGGTAGCAGACCGTCACGGCGTCGCCCGCGCGCAGCTCGCCGTTGCGCACGACCCGCAGGTAGGCACCCGTGCGGTTCGCCTGCGTGAACCGCTTGACCCACCGGTCCTCGCCGAGGCGGCGCGCGAACGTCGAGCACGGGGTGCGCGGCTGGGTCACCTCGAGCAGCGCCGTGCCGACCGCCCAGCGCTCGCCCACGACCGCCTCGCTCACGGGGATGCCCCGCACGCGCAGGTTCTCGCCGAACAGGCCCGCCGGGATCTCGCGCTCGAGCCGGCCGGTCCACCAGTCCGCGTCGTCCTGGCCGTAGGCGTACACGGCCTGCTCCTCGCCGCCGTGGTTCGCCCGGTCCGCCTGCAGGTCGGCGTAGAGGCCGAGGCGGCGGACCTTGACCGGGCCGTCCACGGGCCGCTTGTCGATCGCCGTGACGCCGACCTGGCCGGCGTCGGGCAGGAGCGCGTGCACGCGGCACACGGCGAGGACCTCGCCCGTCGGCGCGCTGGACGCGAGATCGGTAGCGAGGCCCGTCGCGGGGACGGTGGCGGCGGTGGCGGCGGTGGGGGGCATCCTCCGATTCTCGCAGCGTGCCGCGTGTCGGGCACGGGTTTACCGCCCGTCGAGCGCCGTCGTCGTCTCGCGCCAGCGCCCCAGGTGCCCGACGACGTCCGGCCGGCCCGGGCCCGGGAGGTCGGGCGCGTCGGTGGTCGTCGCGGGCCGGACCGGCTCGCCCGTGCCGCGCGCGGCCAGGAGCGCCGCGCCGACCGCCGTCGCGCTGCGCAGCCGGACGCGCCGCACGGGCCGCCCCAGGGCGTCCGCGAGCAGACGCCGCACCAGCGGGTCCCGTGTCCCGCCGCCCGTCACCACGACCTCACCATCCTCCCCGGCCTCCCCCGAAGCCGACCCCGCGCGCGGTCGAGCCCGAGGTTGCGGTCGTTCCGCGTCGCCGTGCGACCCTGACGTCGTGCTCGGCGCCGGGGCGAGAAGGTCGACGGCCGCGGCCACGGAGAACACCGTGCCCTCGACGGCCGCGCGGACCAGCTCCGCCCGGCCCGTGTCCTCCACGAGGCCGGTCCAGGCGCCGCGCGCGTCCGGCCCGGCGACACCCCCGCGCTCGCCCGTGAGGAACGGCAGGAACGTCACGCCACGAGCGCCGTCCGGCACCGTCCGGGCGAGCACGAGCCCGTCGTCCCACGTCAGGCCCAGGACGCGCAGCGCCCAGTCGAGCGCGAGCCCCGCGTTCTGCACCGCCGCGAGGCGGTACCAGCCGGCACCCGGCCGTGCGCCGGTGCCCACGCCGAGGTCCGCACCCGCGCCGGTGTCCGCGAAGGTGTGGACGACGGGGTCCAGGACCGGCACCGGCCGGTCGAGCGCGGCCATGACCTGCGCCCCGGTCCCCAGGTTCACGTGCAGGCCCGGCGACCCGACGGCGAGGCGGGCGGCCGGGGTGTCGCCCCCGCCCACGACCACCGGCACGGCGGAGCCCGAGTCCGGGAACCACCGCGCGAGGCGAGCCGTCGTTCCCGCGACCGCGTCGGACGGCTCGACCCCCGGGAGGAGCCGGCCCGGCAGGCCCAGGTGCGCGACGACGTCGTGCGCCCACGCGTCCCGCGGCACGTCCCACAGGAGCGTGCCCGCGGCGTCGGACCGGTCGGTCGTCGCGACGGGGAGCGCCGGGTCGTCGACGAGCCAGGCCCGCACCACGTCCTTGGGCAGCAGCACGTGCGCCGCACGGTCCAGGACCGCCGGCTCGTGGGCGGCGAACCAGTCGAGCAGCGGTCCGGTCATGCCCGCGACCAGCGGGTTGGCGAGCGGGGCGCGCAGCGCGGCGGGCAGCGCGCGCCAGCGGTCGAGCCGGTCCGCCGCGCGCCGGTCGGTCCACAGCACCGCGGGCGCGACGGCGGCCCCCACCTCGTCCACGAGCACCGCCGCGTGCATCTGCCCCGCGACCCCGACGGCCCGCACCGCCACCCGGCGCGGCCCCGCACCGCGGGCGAGGTCGTCGAGCGCGGCGACGAGCGCCGTGGTCCACGTCGCCGGGTCGGTCTGCGCCCGGCCCGGTCGCGGGTGCTCGACGCCGTAGGTCGCCTCGGCCTCGGCCGTCACCGTGCCGTCGGGGGCGACGAGCACGAGCTTGAGGCCGCTCGTACCGAGGTCGATGCCGAGGAAGGTAGGGACCAACGTCACGGGACCGACTCTCCCACGCCCGGGTAGCGTCGAGGGATGAGTGCCACCCGCCCCTCGCGCTGGGAGCAGAAGACCGCCGCCGACCCGTCCCACTCCACCTGGTACGTCGAACGCTTCCGCGCCATGGCGGCACGGGGCGCCGACCTGGCGGGCGAGGCGCGGCTGGTCGACGCCATGCTGCCCCGCGGTGCGCGGGTGCTCGACGCCGGGTGCGGCCCGGGGCGCGTCGGCGCGGAGCTGCACGCGCGGGGCCACACGGTCGTCGGCGTGGACGTCGACCCCGTGCTGATCGACGCCGCGCGCGCCGACCACCCCGGCCCGGACTGGCGCGTGGGAGACCTCGCCGAGCTCGACCTGCCCGCCGAGGGCGTCGTCGAGCCGTTCGACGCGATCGTGTGCGCGGGCAACGTCGTGACGTTCCTCGCGCCCGGCACCGAGGTCGAGGTGCTGCGCCGCTTCCGCGCGCACCTCGCTCCCGGCGGACGCGCGATCGTCGGGTTCGGGACCGGTCGCGGCTACCCGCCCCAGCAGTTCGTCGCCGACGCCGCCACGGCCGGGCTGGGCATCGACCTCGCCCTCTCGACGTGGGACCTGCGCCCGTACACCCCCGACGCCGACTTCCTCGTCGCCGTGCTCGCCGCCGGCACGGAGGGCTGAGCGCCCGCGACCGCGCGGCTCGGGCGTCCGACCCGGGCGGGTGCACGGCTCAGGCGGGCGTGAACGTGAACGTCACCGCCCCGCCCGAGCTCCCCGGCTCTCCCTCCACGTCGTCGACGTGGAGCATGCCCGCGCCGTGCAGGTCGATCGTGTCCCCGAGGTCTGCCCGCGGTCCGCTCGCCGCGCGGCGAGGACGTCCAGATGCTGCAGGACGCGGTGCTGTTCAAGGACGAGCACGTCATCGTCATCAACAAGCCGCCGGGCCTTGCCGTGCAGGGCGGCACCAGCATCGGCAAGCATCTCGACGGCATCCGCGACCACG
>CAZFUQ010000001.1:1303-6142 GCA_964521905.1 uncultured Cellulosimicrobium sp. | reverse complement strand
CGAGCGCGCGCCCCGCGCCCACGCCGACGCGCATCACGCCCACCCGCACGTCGGCGAACTCCGCCTGCGCTCCCTGGGGCACGCGCGCCCGGCGCACCTCTTCGTCGTCTGCCATGCGTCAGCCTCCCGAGTAGACGGAGTCGAAGTTCTCCTTGTACTCCTGCTCGGTGAGCCAGAGGTCGCCGACCTTCTGCTCGCCGTCCAGCATGCCGCCCCCGGGTCCCCACGGGTTGACGACGTGGATCTTCATCTCGCCGTCGACCTCCTTGACCTCGGTGACGACGTACGCGTGGTTGGGGACGATACGGCTGTCGTCGACCTCGTCCTCCCACCACCAGAACGCGTCGTCGTCCTCCGTGCCCACGGCGACGGGCCCGTCCTGCAGCCGTTCCTGGATGTCGGAGAGGCTGAGCTCCCCCGAGCGCTCGGCCGGGCGGCCCGTGATGGCCTCGAACGCGACGTCGGAGTGCCCGCCGTCGATGTCCTCGTAGTCCCCGCCGAAGTACTCGGCCGCCGCCTTCTCGTAGATCGACGCCCAGTTCGGCTCGCCGTTCTGGCCGCCGACGCCGTTCTCCGGGACGGTCGGCTCCACGACGATCTCGACCGGCTCGCCGTCCTTGTACATCGTCACGGTGTACGTGCCGTCGTCGTTGAGCCTGATGTGCTCGCGCAGGAACTCCGGGTCCGTCGTGGTGACGGCGCCCAGGCCGGCGAGGAACCAGCAGTCCCCGACCTGGCCCTGGTTGATGTCGTCGATCGAGAAGTCCTCGTTCTCGAGGTCGATCGGCGGGACGTCCTCGTAGTCGCCGAGGTCGTCGGTGAGGTCCGGGTCGCCGGGCCGGTCACCGTCCTCGCCCGGCGTGCTGCGGTCGCCGCCGCCTCCGCCGGCGCCTCCCCCGCCCGGCCCGCCGGCGCCGTCGGTGCTCGCGCTCTCCTGCTGGTCCGCCTGGCGCACGACGGCGGTCGCCGCGTCACCGAGGACGGCCCCGACCGCCGCGACGGCCGGGCCGTGCGACGTCGACCACTCCCCGCGCAACGCGTCGCCGTCCGGCCCCTCCCAGGGGCTGGACGTCACGAGCGCGTCGAGCTCGCCGCGCAGCGACGTCAGCCTGTCGGCGGCCTCGGACAACCGCTGTCCGAGCTGTCGCAGCTGTGCGACGTCCGCCCCGTACATCCCGCTCATGTCTCCCCCTCGCCCGCAGGTCGCCGAGACGGTACCGCCGTCCGCCCACGCCGGTCCATGGGGCGCGCTCCCCATCCACGTGCGGGCCGCACCTCTGACCTCACGTCGGTGCGCGCTGGTAGCGTCCCCCGCGGACGACGCCCGCGACGACCGAGGGGGACCATGACGGAGCAGGCCACGACACGACGCCGGGGTGCGACGACGCGGGCCGCAGGGGCGGTGCTCGCGCTGGGCGCGCTCGCCGTGCTCGCCGCGTGCGACGACGGCACCGAGCCGGCGGATCTGCCGCCCGCGCCCGACGCCGTCACGGGGTACGAGCAGACCCGGCAGGACGTCGCCGCCGCCCTCCAGGACGTCTACGGCGCGGACGGCTGGGTCGACGACGACGGGGGCGCCTCGGCGACGGCGCAGGACGACGGTCGCTGTGTCGTCTTCCTCCCCGACGCGAGCACCACGCGCGCGGACGGCGAGGGCTACGACCTGCTCGCCGACGTCCCCGGCGCGCTCGCCCCGGTGCTCGACGAGCACGGGTTCGGCGAGCCGTCCGACGTCGTCGAGGCGGAGCACGGCGGGTCCGCCTCCGTCGAGGCCGAGGACCCGGCGGGGTGGTCGGTGCGCGTCACCGCCGACGGCGACCTGGTCCGCCTCGACCTGTCCGGCCCGGTCGACCTCGACCCGTGCGACGAGGCCGGGCTGCCGGAGCTCGGCTGAGCCGTGCCGTCGTACCGCGTGACCCTCGCCGTGGGCCTGCTGCGCCCGGGTTCCGACCCCGAGGCCGTGCTGCCCGCCGCCGCCGCGGCGGCACGCGCCCTGACCACGGTCGAGGCGTACGACGTCGGCGTCGTGCGCGGCGAGGCCCGGGTCACCGTCCGCTTCCTCGCGGACACGGACGCCGCCGCGCACACCGTCGCCGACGCGGTGGAAGCCGGCGTGCGCGCGCACGCCGCGACGTCGGGCGGCCGCCTGACCCGCCGCTGGGGAGCGCGCTGGCACCCGGCGTGACGGTGACGTGCTCCGGGCCGGAGTCCCCGCCGCCCGCCGCGCGACGTGGGCGCGGGACCGCTTCAATGGACGGACCTGTCACCGACGCCGGGGAGGCGCACCCGTGGCCACGAGGACCGGCCTGTTCCGCCGCAAGTCCGTCGAGGACTCGCTCGCGGCGATCGACGACCCGGAGCGCTCGCTCAAGCGCAGCCTGACGACCTGGGACCTCGCGGTCCTGGGAGTCGCGGTCGCGGTAGGCGCAGGGATCTTCTCCGTGGGCGCGACGGCCGCCGCGAACTACGCGGGGCCCGGCGTCATCGTCTCGTTCGTCATCGCGTCGATCGTGTGCGCGCTCGCCGTCATGTGCTACGCCGAGTTCGCGTCCGCGATCCCCGTCGCCGGGTCGGCGTACACGTTCTCCTACGCGACCATGGGCGAGCTCGTCGCGTGGATCATCGGGTGGGACCTCATCCTCGAGATGCTGCTCGCGTCAGCGGTGATCGCGAAGTTCTGGGGCGTGTACCTGGGGGACGCGTTCGGGCTGTTCGGCATCGACCTGCCGCTGACGATCCCGATCGGTCCCGTCGACCTCGAGTGGGGCCCCGTGTTCATCGTCGCGGTGTTCACCACGCTGCTCGCGATCGGCACCAAGCTCAGCACCCGCGTCAACAGCGTGTTCACCGTCATCAAGGTGGGCATCACACTGTTCGTCATCGTCGTCGGGTTCTTCTTCGTCGACGCGTCGAACTACTCGCCGTTCGTGCCGCCCGCCCAGCCCGCGCCGGAGCAGTCGGCGCTCGAGCAGCCGCTCGTCGGCTTCCTCACAGGGCTCGAGCCCACGACGTACGGCGTCATGGGCCTGCTCGCGGGCGCCGCCCTCGTGTTCTTCGCGTTCATCGGGTTCGACGTCGTCGCGACCACGGCCGAGGAGGCCAAGGACCCGCAGCGCACCCTCCCGCGCGGCATCCTCGGCGGCCTCGCGATCGTCACGGTCCTGTACATCCTCGTGACGCTCGTCGTGACGGGCATGGTGTCGTACACCGAGCTCGCAGAGTCCGACGCGCCGTCGCTCACGACGGCGTTCATCCTCGTGGGCGCCGACTGGGCCGGGCGGGTCATCTCCGTCGGCATCCTCATCGGGCTGACGACGGTGATCATGGTGCTGCTGCTCGGGCTCACGCGCGTCGTGTTCGCGATGAGCCGTGACGGCCTGCTCCCCCGCGGCATCTCCCGGACCTCGCACCGGTACCACACGCCGATCCGCCTGCAGGTGGGCGTGGGGATCGTCGTGGCGCTCATCGCCGGGCTGTCCCAGGTGGAGCTGCTCGAGGAGATGATCAACATCGGGACGCTCTCGGCGTTCGTCCTCGTGAGCTTCGGCATCCCGATCCTGCGCCGCTCGCGCCCCGACCTGCAGCGCTCGTTCAAGGTGCCGTGGTCGCCCGTGCTGCCGATCGTGTCCGGCGTCGCGTGCCTGTGGCTCATGGCCAACCTCACGACGCTCACGTGGCTCCGGTTCCTCGGCTGGGTCGTCGTGGGCCTCGTCATCTACGCGTTCTACGGCTACCGGCACTCGGTCGCGGGGCGCGACTCCCTGACGGGCGACGTCGCCGCGTAGGCGCCGCCGCGTCGGTACCGTGGGCGCGCATGAGCGCCACCGAGACCACGATCACCGCCGACCTCGTCCGCGAGGCTCTGGAGGCGCAGCACCCCGACCTCGCCGGGCTGCAGCTCCGCGAGGTCGCGGGCGGGTGGGGGAACCAGATGTGGCGGCTCGGGGACGACCTGGCCGTGCGCGTGCAGCGCATGGACCCGACGCCGGAGCCCCAGCTCAAGGAGCGGCGGTGGCTGCCCGTCCTCGCCCCGCGCCTCCCGCTCCCCGTGCCCGCCCCGGTGCGGCACGGCGAGCCGTCCGAGCGTCTCCCCCGGCACTGGACCGTGATGACGTGGGTCCCCGGCGAGCCGCTGGACCACGGCGCGATCACGCGAGGCGCGCACGCTGCCGACGCGCTGGCGGACTTCCTCCGCGCGCTGCACGTCGCCGCGCCCGCCGACGCGCCGACGCCCACGGACCGGGGCGCCCACCCCCGCGACACCACGGACGGCTTCGAGGGGTTCCTGCGCGCCGTCGCCCCCGACGACGCCGCCGCCGTCCGGTCCGTCTGGGACGACGCCGTGGCGGCCCCGGCGTGGGAGGGACCGCCCGTGTGGGTGCACGGGGACCTGCACCCCGCGAACGTCGTCGTCGCCGACGGGACGCTCGCGGGCGTCGTCGACTTCGGCGACCTGTTCGCGGGCGACCCCGCGTGGGACCTCGCCGCCGCGTGGGTGCTCCTGCCCGCCGGCACCGCCGCGCGGTTCTTCGACGCCTACGCGCGCGCCGACGACGCGACGGTCCGGCGCGCCCGCGGGCTGGCGGCGCTCAAGGCCCTCTTCCTCCTGCTCATGGGGCAGAACGGGGAACGGGGCATCCCCGGTGGCAAGGCCCACTGGGGACCCGCGGGCCGGGCGGCGCTCGACCGCGCCCTGGCGGGCTGACGCCGTCGCCGGTGCCGCCGAGTGCCCGGTCGCCGACCGGGCTCGCACCGGAGCCGCACCGGGGCCGCACACAACCTACGCAACCGTAGGTTACGGTAGCGTAGTGAACATCTTGGCGACGAGGCCGTGGACCG
>CAZFUQ010000001.1:0-1293 GCA_964521905.1 uncultured Cellulosimicrobium sp. | reverse complement strand
GGACCGACCGCTACGCACCCGGTGTCCCGACGGACGTCGAGGTGCCCGACGAGCCGGTCACGGCCGCCCTGTACCGCGCGGCCGAGCGCTGGCCCGGTCGCGCCGCGATCGACTTCTTCGGCGCGACCACGACCTACTCGCAGCTCGTCGCGCAGGTCGAGCGCGCCGCGAGCGCCCTGCACGACCTCGGCGTGCGGCACGGCGACCGCGTCGCGCTCGTCCTGCCGAACTGCACGTCGCACGTCGTCGCGTTCTACGCCGCGCAGCGGCTCGGCGCGGTCGTGGTCGAGCACAACCCCACGTACACCGCGGACGAGCTGGCGCACCAGCTCGCCGACTCCGGCGCGAGCGTCGCGGTCGTGTGGACCAAGGCCGTCCCGGCCGTCCTCGAGGCGCGCGCCGCCGCGCCGGGCCTGCGGACCGTCGTCGGCCTCGACATCGCCCGTGACCTGCCGCGGGGCAGCCGCCTCGCGCTGCGCCTGCCCGTGGCCCGGGCGCGCGCCCAGCGCGACGCGCTGCGCGGTCCCGTCCCCGCGGGCGTGCCGGACTGGCACGACCTCGTGCGTCGTGCGCGCGGCCTGCCTCCGTCGCTGCCCCACCCGGCGTCCGACGACGTCGCCCTCCTCCAGTACACCGGCGGCACCACGGGCACGCCCAAGGGCGCGGTGCTCACGCACCGCAACCTCGTGGCGAACGTCGTGCAGGGGCAGGCGTGGGCGTCGTTCGCGGAGGGCGGCGAGACCGTCTACGGCGTGCTCCCGTTCTTCCACGCGTTCGGCCTGACGTTCTGCCTCACGCTGCCCGCGCGCATCGGCGCGACGCTCGTCGCGTTCCCCAAGTTCGACCCGCAGGCCTTCGTGGCCGCCCAGGCGCGGCGCCCCGCGACGTTCCTGCCGGGCGTCGCGCCCATGTTCGACCGCATCGTCACCGCCGCCTCCGCAGCCTCCGGCGCGGGCTCCGACCTGGCGTCGATCCGCCTCGCCTTCGCAGGCGCGATGCCCATCACCGCCGAGACCGCGCGCCGCTGGGAGGACGCCACGGGCGGCCTGCTCATCGAGGGCTACGGCATGACGGAGACCTCGCCGGTCTCGCTCGGCAACCCGTGCTCCGACGACCGCCGCCCCGGGACCCTCGGGCTCCCCTTCCCCAGCACCGAGATCCGCGTCGTCGACGCCGACGCGCTCGACGCCGGGGACCTGCGGGACGCCCTGCCGGAGAACCTGCCCGACGCCGCCCCGGGCGCCCCGCGCACGGTCCGCGGCGAGCTGCTCGTGCGCGGGCCGCAGGTGTTCC